>JAJDTE010000172.1:0-5360 GCA_022827325.1 Gammaproteobacteria bacterium
CAGGAACTCGTGCGTCAGCTGATGCCGGCCGTCGAGGGCAACCTGAAGGTGCTGATCGGCTTCACGCTGAGTGACCTGTATGCCGAAACCTTCACCTTCCAGAACGGCGACAGGGCCGGCGAGACAGGCATTCGCCTGAACGCCCGGCTCATCGGCTTTGCTTGGGCCCGCGTCGAGGGCCAGCCGTTCTACTCCGCGAAAGCCGAAAAGGCCGGCGCGGCGTGATTGTCCCGGTGGGCGAATCCTTCGCCTGCCTCCCAACCCTAACCCTGCCGGGGAAGTTCCTTCCCCGGTCGGGGGTTGGGATCGACCCGGCAATTTTCTTTCGGAGAAATCCAATGTCGAAAATCAACCCAACACACGAAGATTCCGGTTCCTGGTTCGGTCCGGTCATATCGACGTACACACGCGCACAGGCCCACCTGGACGGAAACCTGGTCGACGTGGGCGCCATGGCCGGGGAAGCCGGCTTCAGGTGGCCGGTCTCCCTGACCGCCGCCGCCTGGGCCGACTGCGTTGCCTGGTCGGAAGACGATTCGCGTCGGCAGACCGCCCAGGACGAGTCCGGGCGCCTGTGGGACGTGCTCTTCATGGCCGCCTACGCGATCCGCATCGCTGCGGGCTGCGGCGACCGGCTGCTGTTCCCGCTCTACCGGGTGCCCAGGGACGGGGCCACGATATCGGCCCGGGAAGTCACCCTGAAACTGGTGGTGGGTCCCGGAGATGACGGTGAAGAGGTGGTCACCATCATGCTGCCGAACGAGGACTAGTGCAGGCGCAAACGGAACCGCATGGACCAGGAAATGGCCGCCTTCGGGCGGCCGTTTCCGACTTTATTTTGACCGAGGTGTTTTGATGAGATACTTGAAGTCCCTGTTTCCCATAGGGGATGTCGCAGAAGCGGTAGACCAACTATGGACCATAAATCGGGAAGGTTGTAAAATGTATATATGTGGCGGAAATCATACGCGAATTTCCTGTTTCTGGAATCTGCATTGCTCGCGGGTGGAGTCATCTTGGAAGTGAAGTTTGGATCACCGATGTGGGTGTGGGGCGTCATTTTAGCGCTGTCCATAATCGGCTTTTGGTGGACTTTTCCAAGAAAACCAGCGAAAACTGACATTAATTCAAATGCCAACAGCGAATCACTTTCTGATGAGACTAATACGGAACCTGATTCGTTCAGTTGGAGTGAAGAGTCTCTGCTGATCCTGGAACTGCAGAAAAGAAAACAGCGGTTTCTGGAGCGGTTCCTCCGCTCGGATGTGATGAATCTGATATCGGCATTGTCATTTGTTGTTGTCATGGCATGGGCCTTGCCCCGAGTAATGTGATTGCGCCGAATCTTCCGTCCTGATATCCTGATCGGACTTATGGTCCGCAGCACCTCACGCTGCACCATGCGAACGACAGCACCCTCGCGTTCGCGGCCCCAGGGCCCGGTGCTTTCACCCAATTCACAGGCCAAGGCCTGTCCACCCGCATGGGGAGAGATCCCCTGCGCGGGCTTCATACGTCTCCTCGTGCTTTCATTCATCATTCATGAGGATTAGACTATGTTGACCAATCCGGACAACACCGATATCGGTGCCTACGAAACCTTGAAGAAGCGCGGCTTCTCTCCTGACGACATCGCCGGCCTCGCCGAGTATCTCGACGAGCATCGGCGCAAGACCATGCAGCCGGTATTGGATGAAATCAATACCCGGTTCGACAAGATGGTTTCCAAGAGAGAGGCATGGGTGTTCATCACCATCATGATCGGGGTGGCCATCATACTGCCGGAAGCGCTTGAGAAGATCGTCGATCTGGTCAAGTCGCTTTACGGCGTGGCTACTTCGCCTGCTTCCACTTAGGTTCATTCCAAATCCCGGGCTCCGGCCCATCCACAACCCGCATGGGGAGATGCCTTCCCATGCGGGGTTCGGCGTCTCCCTTTTCCATTTTCCGAAAACAGGAGACATCATCATGACCACAATCAATGAAAGCCAGGACACCTGGCATTGCGCGAGCGCCAGCGGCGCGTACACGACCCGGTGCGACGGGTGCCAGAAAGACACCTGGCATCGCTACACCGGTGAGACCAGCGAGCTTGGTCACGAGTACGAATGCGTGGAATGCTGGGACACCGTGATCGAGCCCGCGCTCGATACAGCGTCCGGACAGACGCTTCGGTGACGCGGATCCGCCCGCCTTCAGAGCGCACGGTTCCGCCGACCCGATGATGCCGGGACGTGACGGGGGATGACCGGAAGCCCTCGGCTCCGCCATCGTTCCCGATTCGAAGCATGGCCCCTCCGGGGGCCCTTTTTCGGACTGTCTCCGGCAACCTGAACGAATTGGGCCGCAGCACCTCAAGCTGCACCCTGTCCGCGACAGCACCCTCGCGCGGAAGGCCTTCGGGCCCGGTGCTATCTCTCAATCCCAGGCAATTGCCTGATACCCGCATGGGGAGCTTTCTTCCCCATGCAGGGGGACGACTGCCTCTTCATGTTTTTTCTCATGCATGTGGAGGTCACAATGAAATCCCGCAAATCCGGCAGCAGGGCTGCCAACCGTCGCGACTTCTTCGCCGAGGTCACCGACAAAATACTGCGCGCCCTGGAGAAGGGCTGCGTTCCCTGGATCAGGCCATGGACCGACAACCCCGGAACCCGTGAAATTCCGATGAACGCCCACGGGCGACAGTACCGCGGCATCAACCGCGTGCTGCTCGGAATGGAACAGTTCGCGGCTGGATACACCACCCAACAGTGGTTCACGCGGCGAATGGCCAACGAGGCCGGAGGCCACATCCGCAAGGGTGAGAAGGGCACGCCCGTCGTGCTTTTCCGCCCGGTGGACAGGAAACCTTCGGCCGACGGAGATCCGGACCCGAATCAGAACAATGCCAAGGAGGACTCCAGGCGCTACTGGGTTTACCGGTTCTACCATGTCTGGAACCGGGACCAGCTCGAGGGTGTCGACGCCGTTCCGGCGCCGGCGCCGATCGCCCGGGGTTCGACGGCACACCGTCATGGCCTTGCGGACATGTTGTTCCTGAGCACCGACGCCGAAGTACGGTATGGCGGCAACCGGGCATACTACGCGCCCGGGCCGGATCACATCCGGCTGCCCTTGCCGGAGCAGTTCAGTGGCGTCGACGGCTTCCATGCCACCAGGCTTCACGAACTGGTTCACTGGACAGGCCACGCTTCGCGCCTGGCGCGAAAGTACGGTTCGTTCGGAAGTCCGGACTATGCACGCGAGGAACTGGTCGCCGAGATGGGCTCCGCCTTTCTTTGCGACTGGTGCGGCCTCGAGGCCGAACTCCAGCACCCGGAGTACATCGCAAGCTGGCTCAAGGTGTTGAACGACGACAGGTCGGCCGTCATCGTGGCGGCATCGCAGGCGCAGAAGGCCTTCGATTTTCTCCTGGAGCAATCCGGGATGAATGTCGAGCCGAATCCCCTCCGGGATGCCGCCTGATTGATACCCCGCTTCGGCGGGGTTTTTCTTGCTGCGTCATCGGTGAGCGAAATTTTCGGTTTCATCGGGAGTGTCATTGAGCGCTTCCGATGTTGTTGCTTCAACTGCAGTGAATTGACAGGATAATGAACATTCGGTATTTTTTCCTTCCGTTTCCGGAGTCATTCATGAGGGAACTGCTCATGAAACTGGGTCTTGGCAAGTTCATCCAGTACTACGAAAAATATTTTGGCGAAAGGAAAACCAAATACCTCCTTCGGCTGATCTATTCCATTTTCGTATCCCTTGCGATTTGCGCGTTTGGAGCCGCACTGGCGGTGGTGATCTGGATTGTTGCAACCGGTTTTCATTATTTCGGGATTCTGTTTCCGCATGACTCGCGGTCGCGGGGAACCGGTGATTTGAGCGCTGAATTGATTCGGCAGCCATATGGCGATGACATGTTCGCCATCTTCATCGGTTTCCTGGTCATCTATGTCTGGTTGAAACTGCTCTGGCTGGACCGACGGAATGACAAGCGGTTCCAGGGGATCGAACGGCACATCGCATCCGGTTCGGACACCTCCGGTTCAGATGCCGGCCGGAATCATTCCGGACAGTAAATCGAGGTTCTTCTGCAGGATGCGGCATGGGAATTGTTTCTCGCGCCATGTGCTGATATCCTGAACGGGCTTACGGGCTGCAGCACCTCACGCTGCGCCATGCGAACGACGGCGCCCTCGTGTTCGCGGCCTCAGGGCCGGCGTCATTTCCAAATCCCAGCCGTCCGGCTGATAACCCGCATGGGGAATTCCTTCCCCGTCCGGGGTCGGTTCATTTCCTCATGTTTCTTCAATGCAAACCCATGAGGTTCAACATGAACACCAATCCAAAGCAGTATTTCGATCTTCACACGCAGGGCATCGGTTACATCAACCGCGTCCGCGAGGTGACGCCGGAAAACGGTTCGCCGTTCCTGTGCGCCACCGTCGCAGCCCTCCGGAGCCCCGTGGACGATGCCCGGTACACGTATTTCGAGTGCCGTGTGACCGGTGGCAAGGCGCAGGAACTCGTGCGCACGCTGCAGCCGGCGGTCGATGGCGACATGAAGGTGCTCGTCGGCTTCAAGGTCAGCGACCTGGCCCCGGAAGCCTTCACCTTCGGGAGCGGAAAGCACGTCGGCAGGACCGGCGTCAGCCTCAAGGCCCAGCTCGTGCGCATCGCATGGGCCAGGGTCGACGGGCATCCGTTCTATTCCGCCAGGGCCGAAAAGGCCGAAGCGGCGTAACGCCCCGCGGGTGGTCCCACCCGCATCCCTCCAACCCTGCCGGGGAAGTCCTTCCCCGTGCGGGGGAGGACCGACCCGGCGCCGCAACCATCCATCGGAGATTGCAATGACTGTCACTACCCAAACCCGCGAGGGCGCCGAATCGTCAATCGATGAAGCGGCCCGTTCGTTCACCCGTGCCAAGGCGCTCGAGACCGGGACCCTGGTCGACGCCGGCCACAAGGCCCGCGAAGCCGGGTTCACGCGTCCGGTGGCCCTGACAAGGCCAGTATGGAACTGCTGCGTCGCCTGGAACGTGGAAGACTCCGCGCGCCAGATAGGCCAGCACGAAACGGCCCGCCTATGGGACGTGCTGCACATGGCTTACTCTGCAGCAAGCCTCAACGGCGGTTCCGTGGACCGGCTGTTCTTCCCGGTTTACCGCGTACCCCGCGACGGGGTATCGGTCACGCCCCGGGAGGTGGCGCTGAAGATGGTCGTCGGCCCCGGAGATTCCGGCGAGGCCGTCATCACCATCATGCTGCCCAACGAGGACTGACGTACCGAGGCACTGGGTCGGGGGGGGGGCGGGCGGGGGGGGGGGGGGGCCCGGCCCCCCCCCCGCCCCACACACCCACCCCCCCCC
>JAJDTE010000057.1:0-3146 GCA_022827325.1 Gammaproteobacteria bacterium
TCGGGGTGATCCGTGAATACCTCCTGTTCCTGATGCACTGTGCGGACCGCCTGATGTTCGATGCCCTGGACCGGGCGCAGCGCGGACAATTCATGCAGGCGCTGGCGCAGGACTGCCGGCGCCATTACCGCGAGAACAGCATTGAGATCACTGGGGATGCGGAGCGCGGCGACAGCTTCATCGAACAGGCCAACCGGCGCATGGACGAATACGCCGCCACGACCTTCCGGGACCGCGCTCCCGGCTATGACATGCTCCGCCTGCTGGGCGCCCGGATCCAGGAATTCATGGGCGAGGACCAGACCAACCGGTGGGTGATCGACCAGGTCATGGACATTGACGGACCGGAAATTTTCGAGGTGTACGTCAAATCCATGGACAAGCTGAAACGCAGCTCGGGTTTCTGAGACCGTGCCGCCTGCCGGTCTGCGGGAAGCCGGCCGGGCTCTATAATAATTATTTACTTATATATATATCAAATATAATATTATTTTACTTATGTAATGTTTTCCGTCAGCATTGCGCCCATGACCGATCAACCGGGCACCCCGGGCGCGCAGGCCCCGGGGACCCTGCACAGGCTTTCAACTATGATCCGCAAACCATGCAATACCAGTCACCCCGGGGGCTCGCCCCCCCTTGCCGCAATCTGAACGGCCGACGATTCCAGTCCGGCGGGTTGCCCGCCATCACCCGGGGCGGCCGGGCCGGCCTGAACAGGACCGGCACCTTCCCCGTGCGCCGGGCGCCGGCGGAGGCCGCCCATGTCTGAAAAACACCCGGTCATCGCCGTCACGGGGTCGTCCGGCGCCGGCACCTCCACGATCAAGGGCGCCTTCGAGCACATATTCCGCATCGAAAACATCAAGGCCAGCGTCGTGGAAGGGGACAGTTATCACCGCTATGACCGCGACATGATGCGCCAGAAGATCGAGGAAACGGAAAAGCAGGGCGGCACGTTCAGCCATTTCGGTCCCGAGGCCAATGATCTCGGCCTGCTGGAAAAGCTGTTTTGCCAGTACGGCCTGAACGGCACCGGAGAGCGGCGTTACTACCTGCACAACGAGGAGGAGGCGGCGCCCTACGAGCAGCAACCCGGGGAATTCACTCCCTGGGAACCCATCCCGGAAGGTACCGACGTGCTGTTCTACGAGGGGCTGCACGGAGGATTCCAGCACGGAGACATCAACGTGGCCGGGCAGGTGGACCTCCTGATCGGCGTGGTGCCGATCGTGAACCTGGAATGGATCCAGAAAATCCACCGCGACACCAGCAACCGGGGCTACGGCGCCGAGGCCGTCACCGACACCATCCTGCGGCGCATGTTCGACTATGTCCACTACATCACGCCACAGTTCTCACGTACCGACATCAACTTCCAGCGGGTCCCCACGGTGGACACTTCCAACCCGTTCATTGCGCGGGACATTCCCACCGCGGACGAGAGCCTGGTGGTCATCCGGTTCCAGGATGCCGCCAAATTCTCCGTCGACTTTCCCTACCTGCTGTCGATGCTGCACGACTCGTTCATGTCCCGGCGCAACACCATCGTCGTGCCCGGTGGCAAGATGGTCCTCGCCATGGAGCTGATACTGCTGCCCATCATTTCACGCATGATGGAACGGCGGCTCGCGCTGATCAAGGCGGATTGCCGGCAACCCTACTGAACCGGGAGCTGCCGTGAAGATCCGGTCCATTCCCCCGGCAGGCGATGTGACCGCGTTACCCGCGGCACCAGATACCGGCCACGACAGACGCCGGGGATCGCCGGCAGGAAAAACGGCGGCAACCGCCGACCCTTCCCGCCTCCCGCCCGGGCCGTCGCCATCAAGGCATGGGCCGCGGAACCGGGATGCCCGTTACTTCTATTGCATGCCTGCTGTATTGCGTTCCTGCCTACTTCCAGCTTTCGGCGTTGTCCGTGCACTGTTCCTGGCCGTCCGCATAGCCCGCCTCGTAGGCTTCCGTCAGACGCTGTTCCTCAAGCTTGGGATTGCCAAGGAACCCGGAGGCCCAACCGACAATGTAGTCCCGGGATACCTTTTTCCTCTCCAGCTCGGTGATCATCTGGTAGTAAGTACTGGTCATGAGTGTGCCCCTTGTTATTCGTTACCGTCACCTGTCTGCAGGTTGACGGCGATTCCGATGCCGGGAACATCACCGGGCATCGGATGCGGGAAAATACCAGCAATGCCGCCGGGGTTGAACTACCCTTTATAATAGTGGCGTTCTATTTCTTCGGTGATATCCCAGGCGCATTCGGTATCCGGCATCACGGTAACGAGGTCGCCGGCGGCGAAGGGGACGGGTTCTTCCCCCCGCACGTTGATCTCACCCGCCCCGCTTGCGATATAGCTCGTCTCGGTGGTGGGACAGTGCCTGACAACGCGGCCGGCGGGTTCGACAACCAGGGGCCAGTCCTCCACGCCGAGCACATCAAGCTTCATGGGCGAGGGTGAGCTTTCCACTAACACGCGGGGCATCGGGCAATTCCGGAACAGGGCAGAATGACAGCGACGTGGATTCTAGCATTTCCCCTGGTGCCGGCCGGCAGGCCGGCGCCCGTCGCCGGTGCCGCGGGGCTTCCATCCGACTGGGAACGGGAATGACCTGCCATGTTCAGTGAGTGCAAGCCGGGTTCCTTCATCTACACGTTGGACAATGCCCTGTCCGCCGGGGTTTGCGAGGCCATGATCCGTCAGTTCGAGGACAGTCCCGGTCAGCAGGCGCCGGGGCGAATCGGCCAGGATGCCCGGGCCGAATCCTCGATCAAGCGCTCAACCGATCTCAGGATATCAGGCCGCCCGGAGTGGGCGGCGCACGACGCCAGGCTGAAGGAATCCCTCGGCCATGCGCTTGGACTGATCAGCGGACTGCATCCGTTTTTCAAGGCCAACCGCCTGCACGACATCGGCTACAACATGCAGCGCACCGATCCCGGAGGCTACTACCACTGGCATCTGGATTCCGGACCCGGGGAATTCGCCAGGCGACAGCTCGTCGCGATCTGGTATCTCAACGATGCGCCCGAGCAGGGCGGCGCAACGGAGTTCTTCTTCCAGCAGGTCAGTGTCCGCCCGAAAACCGGCCTGCTGCTGCTGTTTCCACCCTTCTGGACCCATCTTCATCGGGGTGCCGAGGTGGAG
>JAJDTE010000219.1:0-2619 GCA_022827325.1 Gammaproteobacteria bacterium
TCCTGATCACGGGCGGCGCCGGATTTGTCGGCGCCGCACTGGCCCATCGCCTGCTGGACGAGGGTCACCGGATTCACGTCGTCGACAACCTCAGCGACTACTACGAGGTGAGCCTCAAGGAAGCCCGGCTCGACCGCCTGAAGGACCGGGAGGGCTGCAGCTTCCAGGCCGCGGACATCGCCGACCGGGACGTCATGGCGTCGCTGTTCCGCGGCCGAACATTCGACGTGGTGGTACACATGGCGGCCCAGGCCGGAGTGAGATACTCGCTGGAAAATCCCGCGGCCTATGTCAACGCCAACCTGACCGGGTTCGGCAACATCCTGGAAGGCTGCCGCCACGGCGGCGTCGGCCACCTGGTGTTCGCATCCAGCAGCTCGGTCTACGGCGGCAACACCAAGCTGCCGTTCAGCGAGGACGACCCGGTGGACCACCCGGTTTCCCTCTATGCCGCCACCAAGAAAGCCAACGAGCTGATGGCGCATACCTATGCCCATCTGTACGGCCTTCCCTGCACGGGCCTTCGGTTCTTCACCGTCTACGGACCCTGGGGACGGCCGGACATGGCCTTTTTCAAGTTCACCCGGCTGATGCTCGCCAATGAGCCCATCCCGGTCTACAACAACGGCCGGATGATCAGGGATTTCACCTATATCGACGATATCGTCGAGGGGATGCGAAGGGTGCTGGACAAGCCGGCCTCCCCGTCGGAATCGTTCGACCCGGAGCGACCCACCCCGGCGGAGAGCCTGGCGCCGTTCAGAATCCTCAACATCGGCAATGGCAGCCGGGTCCGGCTCATGGACTATATCGCCGCCCTGGAGAACTGTCTTGGCGTCAAGGCCGAATACCGGATGCTGCCGATGCGGGACGGCGATGTGGTCGCCACCCATGCGGACGTCAGCCGGCTCGAAGCGCTCACGGGCTATCGCCCGTCCACGACGATTGAGGACGGCCTGGCGCGCTTCTGCCACTGGTACCGCGGGTACTACAGCACCTGAACCGCCGTGAATCAGACGCCCCACCAGCAGCTGATCGGCAGGCTCAAGGACCGAAGCGCGGTCATCGGGATCGTGGGCATGGGCTATGTCGGACTGCCGCTGGCGCTCCGTTTCGCGGAAGCGGGTTACCAGGTGCGCGGCTTCGATATCGAACCGGAGCGGGTCGACCTCATGAACCGGGGCGGCAGCCACATCGCCCACCTCCGGGAAGACCGTGTGGCCGGGGCGGTGGCCCGGGGCTTCCGCGCCACCACCGACTTCACGGAAATCGCCGCAATGGATGCGGTGATCCTTTGCCTGCCCACTCCTCTCGGCCGCCACCGCGAGCCGGACCTCGGGTTTGTCACGGGCACCACCGAAACCCTCCTGCCTCATCTGCGGCCGGGACAGGTCATCTCCCTGGAAAGCACCACCTACCCCGGGACCACGGACGAGGAGCTGCTGCCGCGGCTGGAATCCACTGGCCTTGAGGTGGGCAAGGACCTGTTCCTGGTCTATTCGCCGGAACGGGAGGATCCGGGAAACCCGGAATTCGGCACGGGAAACATCCCCAAGGTCTGCGGCGGGCATACCGACGCCTGCCTGGCTGCCGGGGTGGCGCTCTACGAACAGGCCATCGACACGGTGGTGCCGGTCAGTTCCACCCGGGTGGCGGAAATGACCAAGCTTCTCGAGAACATTCACCGGGCGGTGAACATCGGCCTTGTCAACGAAATGAAACTTGTGGCGGACCGCATGGGGATCAACATCCACGAAGTGATCGATGCTGCCGGGACCAAGCCGTTCGGTTTCACCCCCTACTATCCCGGTCCCGGGCTTGGCGGGCACTGCATCCCCATCGACCCGTTCTACCTCACCTGGAAGGCGCGGGAATACGGCATCAACACCCGCTTCATCGAACTTGCCGGCGAGGTGAACACCGCGATGCCGAAATGGGTTGTCGGCAAGTTGGTCGATGCACTCAACAGTGCCGGCAGGGCCGTCAGGGGCGCCCGCATCCTGGTACTCGGGATCGCCTACAAGAAGAATGTGGATGACATGCGGGAGTCGCCCTCCGCAGCCCTGCTGGAACTGCTCACGGAAAGGGGCGCCGAAGTGGCCTATTCCGATCCCCACGTGCCGGTGTTTCCCCGAATGCGCAAGCACCACTTTGATCTGTCCAGTGTCGAACTGGACGCCGATGCCCTGGGACAGTACGACCTGGTGCTGCTGGCGACGGACCATGACGCCTTCGACTATGCCATGATCCGCGAACACGCCAGGCTGATCGTCGACACGCGGGGCCGCTATGCCATGACGCCCGCGGAGCATATCGTACCGGCCTGAAAATCGGTTGTACGGAAGTTCTGGGGGCGAGACGCAGCGCATCCGACGTGTCCCTCTCGCGACAGTCCGAGCCAGCCTCTCCGGGCACCCGGAGGATAAGCCCGTCCTACCTATCCCCCTCCTCCCCGTCCTTCTGCTCCTCCACTTCCGGCTCCTCTTCCCGCCCCTCCCGGTTCACCATCACCGTCCCCTCGATCCAACGGTCATCGCAATCCACCTCCGGGTACGCATCCCGCCGGAGGTTCCTCCTGTAACTGTCCGGGCTCCCAAGCAGCAGCCCGAACCGGGACGC
>JAJDTE010000140.1:0-13798 GCA_022827325.1 Gammaproteobacteria bacterium
CAATCATAGTCTCTTCCTGATGGAGCCGAGAAGGGCCATACCTATGCCCATTATCCCCAAGACCAGAGCCTTGCGCAAATCCCCACCCTCAAGAGCCCCGTAGAACAACCCACCAAGAGTGACGGCAAGCCCGAAGTTTCGCAGGAGCGTGCTGATGTGGGCCTTGTCGAATTCGTATTTCATGCCGGAATTATATCCCTGCAATGGCGGGAGAATCAGGCATCGACCGAAGCGACCAATTCCCGCAGGACTTCCGCAACGCTGCGGCCGGACCTGGCGGCGTGGATCTTCAATCTGGTGTGTTCGTTACGGTCCAGGTCGAAATTGACCCTGACGGTGTCGGCCTTATCCGCAAGGTCACTCAAGGAGGAGGAGGCCTTCCGGGCACTCGGCCGGCCGGCCGTGATTTCTGTTTTGACATTGGTCATGTGCTTTTCCTCATCTACTCAAATACATATTTCCTTAATTACTCAATTGATTAATTGAAGAACGGTGTCCGCCAGGGCCTGTATTTCCCGGGCCACATCACTGTCGGGGGCCTGGTCGAGAACCGTGGTGCCGGCCGCGGCGCTGCCCGGGTAGATCACTCTCTGGGTGATCCGCGCATCAAGGACCGGCAGGTCATAGCCGGCAAGCGCATTGGTGGCTTCCTCCCCGATCCGGGTACCCTTGATGGCTCGGGAAATGACGAAAGCGGCCTTGAGCGCACCGTCCGTCAGATCCTGGCGCTGTTTCACCAGATCCACCAGGTCCGATGTCGCCCAGACGTCGTATGGCGATGGCTGTACCGGTATCAGGATCAGGTCCGCGGCCTTGATCGCGGACACGGCCAGGTCATGGGCCTGGGGCGCGCCGTCGATGATGACGTAATCCTTCCGGGCGACGCTCCGGAGATCGCGCTCGATGGTGGGTCGGTCGATGCCGATCACCGGCACCGGCTGATCGTCACGGACGGCGGCCCAGTCCCGGGCGCTCCCCTGGGGATCCGAATCCACCAGGAGAACATCGGCTCCGGTCAGCTGGATGGCCCTGGCCAGGTGGGTTGCGATGGTCGTTTTGCCCGCACCTCCCTTCTGGTTCAGCACGGCGATTACGCGCATAGGAATGAGTAATTAAGTAAATAAGTGATTAAATAATAACTCAATCACTCAATTGAGTAAATTATGTTCCCGGGATTTTGTCCGGATTCATCGCGCTACCGCTCCTCATCGTCATCTGCGAGAGGGCCGCCGGATTCATCCGTCCCGAAGCGGAACCAATCGAGCCGGTTTTCATCCTCGAATTGTTTCCTAACCCTATCGAATTTGCTGTGTGCGTTCGATATCGACTCCTCAAGAGCCACAAGTGCGTCGATCATTGTTCTGGCCGCCTGGGGGGTATTCACGACGCTGATTACATCCTCGTCTGTCAAGCGCTTGTTCTTTGCTCCCTTGTAGAACTCCACCTCGTTCTCGCTCCTGACATGACGTCCCGGCCGGACGTCATGGCCCCTGTATGTGAATGGCTCGAAAGTCATTGACACCGCACTGTTTTGTTACGTTACCGGTTGCCCTGGTTGCTGGATGATCTCCCCGGTCTTCATGTCCCGGTAGATGCCTTTGGTTTCGATTTCATCCCTGAGTGCCTTCAAGGCCTCATCCCAAGGCCTCTGCCCCAGTTTGCATCGCGGCAGCACGCGCCTGGCGTAGTCCATGAAATCGCCGCCTTCGCACAGAAAGTCCGCTCCGTTCGTCGTCGTGCCGGACGGCAGCATATTTTTCCTTTTGGTAGCCCGCCTGGAACCCTCGGCCGATGTCCTCGGTTTCTTCTCAATCTTGAACTGGAAATACGCGATGGACCGCCCGGATTTTCGTTGGCCGAATGACACCATCAGGTCAGTGTGTTCGTTCACGTCGCGGAGCGCGGGCCTGATCACTCGCTTCTTCAGGTCGTCCATTTCCCGGTACTGATCTTCCAAGCCCATCACGTATCGGAACTCCCCGACCGCAACCTCCTTGATGCCTTTATTCTGGGGCAATTCCGCCTCGAATTTCCATCGTAGCGCCAGCTCGTACAACCGCATCCCGTACACGGATTTCATCTTGATCACGTGAGCCAAGCGGTAGGACTTGTACCTGTCCTCCAGCTCCGTGATGTAGGGGATGATCGACGGCGTGAAGGTGAGTACTACCTTAGCCTGGTCCTCGATGTACCCGCAGGAATCGACGACATTGATTTTCCACCAGCGCCGCGCCCTGGGGCGGCCGTCCGGGTACTCCGTGACCCGGATGCTCATGTCCACCAAATCATCTGCGGCCTGCTTCAGGTACGCGAAATGGCTCCCCGATTTGCCGGCGATCCCGACCAGGTCCGCCATGCCCTGGGCGCTGATTGTGAACTCGGTCCGGTGGGTGATCTTCTCGCCCTCCCTGATCTGCGCAATGGCGACCAGGAGGAGGCGCATCTGATAGAGACTAGTCGGATGGTAAGCCGCCTCGATGAGCGCATTCGATTTTGTGACTTTCTCGTCTTTTTTCATATCCGGACAGCTGACCTGTTGTGTCCGGATAATAGCATTATATTCACGCCTGAATTGTCCGGGTATTGCGCCTGAATTGTCCGGGTATTATTTCGAAATCAATTGAAATATAAGAATTTTTTCATCCCTTGATCTTTTGAATATTAGAATTCTTGAAGGGCGCTAACGCGCCCACGAAAAAGCAGGCCATAAAATGGCCATGGAAAGGCGAAAAGCTCGGAGCTTTAAAAACTGGGAAAACACCCAGCACCACGTGGTTGGCGCGGTGGGATACAATGGGCATCGGGATCTGTGGGCGGCACACCGGATTCACGGCACCGGAATCCTACCTTGCGCTACCGGTCTGACCGCCCGCGCTCCCACTGGAAAGACTGTCCCCCCTGCACCGGCGTCCCAGCGGAGCTGGTATTCCCCTTGGCCGCCGGTGATCACGGAGGGCAGGACCGGAAACCCGATGACGCCCTCGCCCTGCCGGCTGGCGCACTCGATCCGGATCAGCTGCTTCGATCAGAAATTGAGGACACAATCTCGGTCGAAAGGTACACGATAGACGGCCAAAACCCGCGCGGTTAAGCCGCTTGAGCAGGCCAGGAATGGCCTTGGAAAAGCGAAAACCCCGGAGCTTTAAAAACCGGGAAAATCATCCAGCCTCAAGTGGTTGGCGTGGTGGGGTACAATGAGTATCGGGATCTGTGGGCGGCACACCGGATTCACGGCACCGGAATCCTACCTTGTGCCACCGGTCTGACCGCCCACGCTCCCATTTGGAGGTACTGTCCTCATGCTGGAACACATCAAGGCGATCCGTGCGAGCCAGACGCGCACTGAAGAAGATATTCACGATATCAAGTTGCGGCTGGCATCCCTGGAGCAAGGCCAGGCTGACGGTTACGGAACCCATGCACGGCAACAGCTGGCCATCGCCAAGCTAGGCGAAAGAATCACCCGCATTGAAAAGCGCTTGGAACTGACGGACTAGTTACGGCGTGGCCCCGGCGTTTTTTTCGTCCAGGGCCTCCAGAATCGCGCAGGAGCGATTTTCTGGCCCCGGGACGGGCATCCCCCCCCGTCGGAACCCCGGAAAACGCCACACAGGCGATTTCAGGAGGCTGTTCGCGTCTCCGAAGACAGCGGACGGCGCCGGCGATCCATGGCCGGCGACCTGTCCTCAGCAGGAGCTGCCGGCGCCGGCGTCCCAGCGGAGCTGGTATTCTCCCTGGCTGCCGGTGATCACGGTGGGCCGGACCGGAAACCCGATGACGTCCTCGCCCTGCCGGCTGGCGCACTCTCTCCGGATCAGCAGCTTCGCCGGGAGGTCGAACGTATCCAACAGCTGACCCGAGTACAGGACCATGGCCCCGGTGCAGGTTCCGTCCGGACCGGCCGCCAGGCGGATGCCCCAGGCGCCCGGCTCGTGCAGCCTGTCGCTCCAGCCGACCTCCTGGAGCACGTCCGGCAGTTCGGCCCGTCCTGCCGGCGGGCTGGCGCAGTTCAGGCCGGCCCAGGCCGCGGCCGCGGACCGGGCGGTGGCCAGGTCGCCCTTGAAGGCCCGCGTGTCATCGATATCGATCGATTTGGAAGTGAGCACCAGCAGGATGGTCAGCCCCACGGTCGTATAGACCAGGGGCCACTTGATGGCTTCCCAGAACCCGGACAGGGTGGCCGTCAGGGAATGGATCACGGCAGGGGAGAGGTGTCGGTGAGAAGGATCAGCCCCATCACCGTGTAGAGCCCGGCGAAGACGATCCCCAGGACCACGAGCGTCCGGTTAAGCCTTGACTCCACTCGGAGGATCGCGGCCATTGCCGGTGTGGGCCATGGTGGGAGGTGATCGGTCATGGACCGATGATACCCCATGGCGGCCGGCGCCGGGCTGCCCACGGGCGAGCGGCGCCGCTCACGCCGGCGAGCCGGTGGGCAGGCTGTGGGTTGGAGGCGGCTGCTTTCATCGGGGCCTCCTGGCCGCGATGCGGGGGTGCCTATGGGGGTATCTATGGGGCAGGGAGGGGCCTTCGTCACACTACCATAGGGTGTGTGACGAAGGCTGGAGTCTGGCGCAGGGTCATATTTTGCGGGAGGATGGGCCGATATCGTCTTGTGAGGCTTGAGTCTGTGCCCGTTTCCCGATAGGATTGAGGGGCTAAAGGGCCGCAGCACCTCACGCTGCACCATGCGCCTGTCACCCCCCTCGCGGGCGCGGTCCCTCCTGGGGCCTGGGGGTATCACCGGGACGGTGTGGCCGCTACTGGGTCCCGGGGAGTGGAAACACCAAAGCGGCAATCCTCCGGGGCTGTCATGCCGGTGTCTCACGGCCCACTCCGGTTCCGGGGAGCGTGTATGCGAAATGGCAGGTACCGAGAGCCGATGCGGCCAAGGGAGCGTACATGGACAGGGTGGAACAACGCGGCATAGGGCTGCGAGACAGGGCCGGAGTGGCAGGCGGCCGGCGCAGGGTGGGGAGGTTCCACCGGGAATTGCGCCGAGGTTGAAAGCCGTTCGACACATCCGGAAAACGCACACGCAACGTGTGTCCGCACACATCGCGTGTGCCGTGCTCCAGGAGCACAGCAGTCGCGCCTGGCCGCCCCCGCCCGTCGGGTGGTGGTGGCCTGCAGGCGCAGTAACTACATTGACCGGCGCACCGCGCCCCACCGTGTGATGTGGCCGAATGCCACCGGGGGAACTATGCCCAGAGACCGGACCGACTACCAGATCCGGCAGATCCTCAAGCACAACCGCGACGGATCCCCGAACCGACAGACCGCCAGGCACCGGAACCTGATCCGGTTCGTCGAACAGCTGCGCGCCCGCGGCTACGCGAAGGCCTGGGACGTCCATAAAATCGGCCGCAGGGAAGTCAGCCGCCTTGTCGACGACTGGCGCACCGCGGGCCTGTCAAGCCGCACCATCGCCAACTACATGGTGGATATCCGCTGGCTCGCCGAAAAGGTCGGGCGGGCGGATCACATACCGGCCAACCGGGAGATCGGCATCGGTCTGCGCAAGAACACCCCGGGATGGGGCCAGAACAAGGCCCGGGAGCTCGATCGGGACGACCTGCGGAAGCTGGGGCATCGCGAGCAGCTCATCACCGAACTGCGCCGGGAGTTCGGCCTCCGGGCCGAGGAGGCGATGAAGTTCCAGCATGCATACGCCACACGCGAGCACGGCGAGATCCGGCTCAAGGGTGCCTGGTGCAAGGGCGGCCGGCCCCGGACGGTGCCGGTCACCAGGGACAGCCAACGCGAGCTCCTCGAGCGCGTCGGACGCCTCCAGGCGTCCGGCCCCGCCTGCCGGCACGGCCACCGGTCCATGATTCCGCCGCACCGGTCCTTCCGGTCCTATTACCGGGACTTCAACGAGGCCCGCCACGCGGCCGGCGTCCCCGGCCACGAGCTGCGGCACGCTTGGGCCCAGGAACGGTTCGAGCTCGTGGCCGGATTTCCCGCACCCCATGCCGGCGGTCCGCAATACAGTGCCCTCGATGACGCCGGAAAGGAACGGTGGGACCAGGCCGCCGGCGCCGTCAACCGGGAGCTCGGGCACGGAGAGGGGCGTCAGGACATCACCGCAACCTACATCGGCGCCAGGTCATAGGGCACCAAAGAAGAACCCCCGCCGCGCGAACGCGGCGGGGGCTTCCCGATTCAGAAGTAGCCGCAGCTGTGCGCCGCAGCTGAATTGAGATGGTAACGCCTTGCGGCGTTGTGTTGGGAACACGCCGGGACTGTACCACGGGACGGCATCGCGCAGCCGGTTGTTTTCCCCATCTTTACACACCGGCTCGCTTGCGTGGGGCGCGCTCGCCCGTGGAAAAGTGGGGAAAACCGTGCATGCCGGAGCGTAGACTGGCCTGTTTCGTGGTTCGCCCTTGCCGAGTGCTCCAGAATGTCAAAAAACGGGCCTATTCTGAATCGTGATTCTCCACTTTGGGGCGATTTCTCGACGAGATTCCAACTGCGCGGAAGTAACCTGGTTCCCACTTCCCGGGGAAAATCGGATCCCGAATTGCCCGGAATCTCCACCGGCTGAAGTTCGGCAGGAAACTGCGGGGGCAGTTCCGCAATGTGGAGCGTTGCAGGCGTGAGTAGATTCATCTTCTAACCAGAGTCCGCTTGATTATTGGGCGGGTCTGCTAAATCTCCGATATGGACCGCCAGCTTTCATTCAATTCGTAGCCGATGGGGTTTGAGCGAACTGCTTCCAGCGCGTGTCGGATATCGTAAGCAACGATGATGCCGGTATTGGAACGATAGCGCAGCACGGTGGATTGGTTCTGTTGGTCCACAATGGGCTCGGGGTTATGCATGTACCCCGAAATGACGGCCGCGACGGAAAGCCAAGACCCTGGCATTGAATTCGTATATACGACTGGCCCGCCTGAGAATCCGAGATTGTTGTGGCCATCAATATAATGAACAATTGGACTGTCATTCTTGGTCCCAGACAGTGTGCCTCTCTTCACCAAAGGCTTTGGATATCGCCAATCCGGGTCGCAAGACTTGACATGCCACCCATAAGGAAATCCAAGAAAGTAGATCTCCTGTACGGGGTCCATATTCGCAGAATCCCAGTTTAAGCCGTAGCTGGGCGATAGCTGGAAATCTACCGCGAGGACACAGATGTCCGCGTCGTAGGTTCCGTACCCGACGAGCGTTGGCGAAAATGTGTGCCAACCGCCCTCCTTCAATATCTGAAGCTGGTCTCCAGAACTGAATCCTTCCACACAATGTTTCGCCGTACAGATGTATTGCTTGCCTTCCACTTCCATGGTGAAGCAGGAACCAGTGGCCCCATTCCATTGGATCTGGAATACGCGCTGGTACAGGGTCTTGAATATGGCAGGCGAAGTCATTTTCGTGGCATCCAAAGAGGTGAGTTACTCGTCAGCAAACAGTTCCACTGCCTATCCGAATGCAGAAGTGAAATGAGTGTCTGCCGGCTGCCGCAGGCCTGTGCTAGGGCGGACAAGCTGCCGGCACTTCCACGGCCCGACCCGTCGGCCAGGCTGGCCATCGCCTTCCAGAGACTGGCCGCTCCTTCGGCCCTGATTGCCCGGGTCTTTCATTCTCATTCCCTATCCCTCCACTCCCGCTCTTGCCGTTCCCACCACATGGGCAGGGAAACAAGAAACCAGACGACGATCGGTTCCGGTCCGACCAGAACCAGCATCGTGAGGCCGATGAAGCCGAACAAGGCCGCGATCGAGCAGTAGAGGGAGTATTCCGGTTTCATGATTTTTCCCGAGGAACGTCAGGATATCGTACCGCACCTTCAGGGGGCAGCAGGTGGGCGGTGCGGGCGATGGTGCCACGGTCCGCGTCCCGGCCGGCACGAATTGGCCGTGTACTTGCTAGGTCGTTGGGGTAAGATCATTCGTATGAACGAAAGACCTTTTCCGAAGCCGCCGCCAGCCGATCCGTTGCCGCTGGAGACATGGCTTGACCAGACAGACCGCTCCGAAGTTGGCCGTGAACCGTTCTTTCAGGGGCGAAATGAGGAATTCAATGTCTTTCGCAGGGCGGCTGGCAGTCTACATGATGGGCGGGTAGGGGGTGGCACGATGGTCTTCCAGGGTGCCCCAGGTGCCGGGAAGTCTGCACTGATGGAAGAGTGCATGGAGGCGGTGCGGCGTCATTCGACCCCCGAGGCACCCTGGGTGGCTGTCGCCATGGATCCCAGTTCTCTGGAATCGCCCCTTGATGTCATCGAGGCCGTGGTTGGAGCTGCCAATGCAGAAAGCGAACGTCTCCGGGAAATGGTTTCCGGGACATCTGTTGCCACGATGCTGGATGATCTTCGTGACCGCGGGAAGAAACTGTACCGGGAGCTGTCGGAGCGTGGTGGCGGGGTGTTCGGCGTGTCTGTAGGTGGGCGCAGGGACGAAGGAGTTTCCGCCGGCGGGGCTTTCCGGAAGGCCGCGCAGCTTCTGGGGAAATACCACATTGTGGTGTGTGTGGACGAGGCCCAGAACACCCCGGTTACCAGCAATACGAAGGGGGTGATGGACTGTCTTCACCGGGATCCCCAAGGCATCCCCCTGGTGGCGGCGTTCTTTGGTTTGAGCGATACCCAGAGCGTGCTGCGCGAATGTGGCCTGTCGAGGTTCGCCGACGAACGGGTAGTGACCCTCGAACCGCTGCCGCATGATGATTCGGCCTGCGCCATCCGGAGTGCTTTCGATGCCTACGGCTTCACTGGCACGCAGGAAGACCGGGAAGTGTGGGTGAGCGAGCTGGCCGAGCTGTCCCAGGGATGGCCGCAGCACATTAACCGGGTGGCTGTGGCTGCGGCCCGGGTGATCAATGACAATGGCGGGCGCATTGATGAAACACTTCTGGAGCAGGCCTTGGAAAGCTGTAGGAAGCGGAAGGATGCCTACTATGCTGGCCGGCTTGCTGCCGGTTTCAGCCGGGCATGGGTCTACCGGAGTTTGGCCTTGGCTGCGGAAGAAAAAGGCGGTGAATTGTCCTACGACAGAATCGAGTTGCTCACTGAAGAGGTGCGTGGGAAAACAGGACAGTCCATGGATGATTTCCTGACCAATGCCCTGCATGCCGGTTTGCTGGCCCCATCCCGGGACATACCTGACCATTACCAGATTCCGATTCCGTCTTTCGGGGACTACTTGCGGGCATTGCCCGTGGAACCGAGGGATGGAACGTGAGTAGCATTCACTTGTTGGGAAATCGTTTAACTCAGCGGATTCGGGGTCACCAAGAGGAACTGGGATACATCGAATTGGACCCAAGCTCGGATAAGTGCATGCTGTTGCTCAAGGACACGTTCGGTGTAGCAATTGCGCCCGGTGCGTACATTCCTGCAGACGAGTACCCCTCTCTAGAGGTCGCCAAATCTCAAGTCCTTTTGGCACCATCCGTGTTCATTTGGCACCTCATATGGATGCGGGGTGTCTTGAAACGCGAGGCGGAGAAGGAACTGGAAGACCAGTGGGAGGAACTCAGTGCCAATGGTACCGCTCCGAGTAAGATGGCCGTAAGGGATAGGCTGCGAGCACACCTTGATCGCCTGTCCAGTGATAAGGTCAAAGAACTATTTGGAAAAATTGGTACTGTAGCGCTTACCCAGGCGATAGCTGAAATAATCAACCGGTACCTTAATGGTGAATGAGGCTAAGCCCTACTGACGGCGTGCGCGAGGGAGTCGCATGCATGTTTAATGAGGCCCGCCTTGTCGACTCGGGTTGATGCGTCTGTCCTGGAACGAGATCCGTGTCCGTGCCGGAGCTTTTGCGGAAAAGTGGCGCGAGGCGTCCTACGAAAAGGGAGAAACGCAGAGTTTCTACAACGATTTCTTTGAGATATTCGGGGTCCAGCGGAGAAGCGTTGCCCGCTACGAACAGCGTGTCGCTAAATTGGACAACCGCTCGGGCTTCATCGACCTGTTCTGGCCGGGCATTCTCATCGTCGAGCAGAAGAGCGCCGGCCGCGACCTGAACAAAGCCTACGATCAGGCCGGGGAATATTTCGACGCCCTGCCCGAACGCGAGCGTCCCCGTTATATCCTGGTCAGCGACTTCCAGACTTTCGAGCTGTACGATCTGGATGAGAGGCAGTCCGTCTCCTTTCCGCTTTCTGACCTGCCCGAGCATGTCCAGGCGTTCGGTTTCATTCTCGGCTTGGAGCGCCGGGTGTTCCGCGACCAGGATCCGGCGAACATCGCGGCCGCGGAATTGGTCGGGCGGTTGCACGATGCCCTCGAGGAGGTGGGCTATCGGGGCCACGACCTCGAGCGATTCCTTGTCCGTATCGTGTTCTGCCTGTTCGCGGACGACACCGGAGTATTCGAACCGAGGGACATTTTCCTGGACTGGATCGAGACCCGCACGAGCGAGGATGGGGCATCCCTGGGTGCACAACTGATGGAACTGTTCCAGGTACTGAACACCCCGGAGGCAGAGCGGCTGGCAACGCGTGACGAGGACCTGGCACGGTTCCCCTACATAAACGGCGATCTTTTCGATGAACCCTTGCGTATCCCGGCTTTCGACGCAGGGATGCGCGAGAAGCTTCTGGACGCCTGTCGCTTCGACTGGTCGAACATTTCGCCCGCGATATTCGGTGCGCTGTTCCAGTCGGTGATGGACCCGGAAGAACGCCGTATTCAGGGCGCACACTACACCAACGAAAAAAACATCCTCAAGGTGATCGAACCCCTGTTCATGGACGATCTGCGTGCGGAGTTCGGGCGGCTGAAAGTGCGCCGCGACCGGGGACGACGCATTGCACTCCAGCGGTTCCAAGAGAAGCTCGGCGGTTTGACCTGCTTCGATCCGGCCTGCGGTTGCGGCAACTTCCTGGTCATTGCATACCGCGAATTGCGTCTTCTCGAAATCGAGATTCTCAAGGAAATACATCCGGACGGGAATATCGACCTGGCTGCGGGTGCGCTTTCGGTGATCGATGTGGACCAGTTCTACGGGATTGAAATCGGCGAGTTTCCGGCCCGGATTGCCGAGACGGCGCTGTGGATGATGGACCACATCATGAACAATCGCCTGAGCCGGGAGTTCGGCCAGATCTACGTGCGTATCCCGCTTGAGAAGTCTCCGCATATCAAAGTCAGCAATGCCCTTGACATGGACTGGGAAGCCTTTCTTGCTCCCGAGGCGTGTTCCTATGTGTTTGGAAACCCTCCCTTTCGTGGGCATCAATACCGGAAAAAGCCGCAACAGGAGGACATGGCAAGGATTTGGGGGAGGACCGGGCAAGTGAACCGGTTGGATTACGTTACTTGTTGGTTGCACAAAGCCGCACGGTATGCGGCGGCGAACCGGTCGATAGAGATCGCCTTCGTCGCCACAAACTCGATCACGCAAGGTGAACAATGCGGCATTCTCTGGCCTGTTCTGTTCGCCCAGGGCTTATCGATCCGTTACGCGCACCGGACATTCCAGTGGAATAGCGAAGCACGCGGTAAGGCGGCCGTGCATTGCGTCATCGTCGGCCTGACCTTTGCAAAGGATGTTGCATGCTGCATATACGAATATGAGCATGTTCGGGGCGAACCGCACGCTTCGGAAGTCGCACGCATCAATGGCTACCTGATTGATGGCCCGCAATATGCCGTGCCCGCTCGTTCCGCGCCACCTTCAGGCCGGCTGAAGATGCATAAGGGCAGTCAGCCGACCGATGGCGCACGCCTCAAGAAACCGGGTGGCGGTTATCTGAAGTTCAGTAACCTGATACTGGATTCCGAGAATCGCGACGGACTTCTGGCTGCCGATCCGAACTGCGAGAAATGGTTGAAGCCGTATGTCGGCGGCGAAGAAATGATTTCAGGTCTGTGGCGTTGGTGCTTATGGCTGAAGGATGCGGACCCTTCCGAACTGAAGGCGTCTAAGCCGATTGTCGAACGATTGGAACGCGTTAGAGCCGGGCGCCTTAAAAGCCCGACGGCCAGCGTCCGGGAATTCGCCAACTATCCGACACTGTTCACACAGGATCGCCAACCCGACACTGACTATCTGGCAATTCCTGAAGTGTCGTCGGAGACACGAGAGTATATCCCCATCAGCATACTGCCGCCGTCCGTGATTGCGTCGAATCAACTTCGCATCATTCCTAGCGCGCCGCTCCATTATTTCGGCATTCTCACGTCCGCGATGCACATGGCTTGGATGCGGACGGTCGCTGGCCGGCTCGAGAGCCGCTACAGATATGCACCGGCGGTCTACAACTCGTTTCCGTGGCCGGAGATGAACGACACCCAACGCAACCGAATAGAGGGACTGTCTCAAGCTATTCTCGAGGCGCGGGCCATGTTTCTGGATTCGCCGCTCGATGTCCTCTACGACACAGATACTATGCCTCCCGCCCTACGCACCGCGCATCGCCACCTCGACCGCGCTGTGGACCAGCTCTACCGGCGCACAGGGTTCGCCTCCGAGCGAGAGCGCGTCGAGCACCTGTTCGTACTCTATGAGAAGATGCGCGCTCCGCTCGTGGTGGCGACCAAGGGTAAGCGACGCCGCAGGCGGTAAGGGAGAATGTAACCAGCTAAGCGGGACTGCGGGGAGACGGCCAGCGATTCATGTGTCTTATATTGTACACTTTACGAGACAGTCAAAATTCAGGGATATGACCGTCTTATAAGTCGTCTTATAATTGCTGTCTCATTACCTCAAGACAATATGAGACATGGCGACGGTGGGATATGCCCGGGTCAGCTCCATCGGGCAGAACCTGGACCTGCAGCTCGAGAAACTCCGGGAATACGGCTGCGATGAGATCTTCCAGGAGAAACGCTCCGGACGGACCGCTGCCCGGCCGAAGCTGAATGAATGCCTCCGGTACGTCCGCGGCGGCGACGTCCTGGTAATCACCCGTCTTGACCGCCTGGCCCGCTCTACCCTGGACCTGCACAGGATCCTCGAGGAGCTGCAGAAAAACAAGGTCGGGTTCGTCGTGCTGGACCAGGCGATCGACACCACGAGTTCCGCCGGCAAGCTCGTGTTCGGGATCCTGGCCGCGGTCGCCGAGTTCGAGGTGCACCTCCGGAAAGAGCGCCAGGCCGAGGGGATCTCGAGGGCCCGGACCGAGGGGGTGCGCTTCGGCCCTCCCTCGAAACTCACCGACGACCAGGTTGCCGAACTCCGCCGCGAGCGCGCCGCCGGCGTCCGGATCCGGGACCTAGCGAAACAGTATGGTTTGAGCCGGTCCAGCGTTTATCGACTGCTGTAGCCTGCCGATTGTGCCGAATGCGGCAAATCCGGGGTTCCGGCTGTCCCCTGGTGGTTTCCAGTCGGTGGGGATTCCGGGCGATTCCGGATCCGGATTTTCCCGGGAAGTGGGAAGATCCAAGCGCGATCGCAGCTCCGCGGAGCTGGCAAAATCACCCCAGGGTGGGGAATCAGGGTATTTCCGGGATTGAAATAGGTCCCTTTCTTGTCCTGTTAGGAGATTCGGCAAGGGTGAACCCGTAACAGGCCGCTGTACGGCCCGGCCAAGACAGGACCAGGTCCGGATCAGGGCATACCCGCGCCGACCTGCATGAATCCTATTTGCTACTCCTTGCTTTCGCGCTCGCGGTTTTCCTGCCGGGTAGCGATTACCCATGCACCAACTAGTGCAACGGTAACTACCATCGCAGTGGCGATTACAGGATCTGTAAGCAATTCAATCATAGTCTCTTCCTGATGGAGCCGAGAAGGGCCATACCTATGCCCATTATCCCCAAGACCAGAGCCTTGCGCAAATCCCCACCCTCAAGAGCCCCGTAGAACAACCCACCAAGAGTGACGGCAAGCCCGAAGTTTCG
>JAJDTE010000229.1:0-32508 GCA_022827325.1 Gammaproteobacteria bacterium
CTTGCCGTCCCGGCCGGCGCGGCCGTTGATCAGGGCGACCGCCTCGCCGGTGTGGAACCGGGTCTCCACGCTGCCGTGCAGCTTGCCGGGGACCTTCCTGTCCGGCTCGGACTTCGGCGGTCTGGCGGCGGTTTCGGTATCTTCAGAAGTCATTGCATGAACCCCAAGGTGAGTGCGGGAAAAGGTCTATGGAGATGGAAATTCCACGGGATCGCCTCGACTGGGGCCAATGGCCCCACCAGAGAAGCGCCGGGGCGATTTTGACTGCGGCCATTGGCCGCATTAGAGAAAAACCTATGGAATAGCGTCCTGCTATAGGATAGATTCGACTGCTCCCCAAGGGAGCACTAGACAAAAACCTATGGAAAAGTAGTCTTCTATAGGGATCACACAAGTGGGGCACTGTGCCCCACCCTGAAAACCAAGAAATTTCGCCAAAACCCGGTCCACAATTGGTATACCGGAATTTCGAACAAAGAGACTGTAGTAGTAGTTTTTCTTTATAAATCAAACTACTACTACAAAACAGAACAGAAACAGACAGCAGTACGAAATTCGTACTGAACACATACAGTACGAAAATCGTACTGACCTTCCACGGTACGATAATCGTACTGCCTTGAATCGGTACGAAAATCGTACTGTCCGGCCCCGGTACGATAATCGTACTGCCCCTGACCAGTACGAAAATCGTACTGCAAGGCGTGGCGTCACATTCCATGGCGTCGGGCGGGCATTCAGTGCGTGACATCGGCTGCGCCTCCGAGCTGGGCCTGGACTTCCCTCATCCGCCGTTCGGTCTTCTTCAGACTCTCCTGCAGATGCTGGTCCGGTGCATCGCTGTATGAGATCAGCCGCCTGAAGTGCTGCAGTTCCGCGGACAGCTTCGTGATCTCGTCGCGCAGCGGCCTTTGTTCTTCGGACCGCCGCTCGGCCTCCAGGGATTCGAGCAGTTGGGGCAGCCGCTCGCCTTCACCGGTGAGGGGCAGTTCGCCCTTCTTCTCGTAATGGTTCACGAACCAGTTGAGGTATGCCAGCGGGGTGCGGACTGGATTGTCCGTGTTCCACCGGCTGAGCACCTTGTAGGCGAGTTCGTCCAGCAGGGACTGCCGGTACTCGGCGGGCAGGGACCGGATCTTGATTTCGGCCAGGCTCTTCAAGGATTTGGTGAGGCCGAGCAGTTCGTCATGGAAATCGAGTTCGACCGGCACGGCCTCCCACGCGGCCGGTGCGCCGGTTTCCGGAATGTCGCCGGAGCCTCGGAGGTTGAAGGTGCCCCAGGACAGGCTGTGGCCACGGTCCGTTCCCCGGGCATGTTGCGAGGGAACGGAGGCGAGGCGATAGAGTTCCGACAGGGGCCCGTCCGATTCGGCGGTTTCCATGGCGCCGTCCAGCACGCGCCGGGCCAGTTCGCGGACCTGCTTCGAGGGGGAGCGGATAGCTTCGGAAATGTGGTCCGTATAGTCCGGGTTGATTTCCACCGCCTGCAGGAACGTGATGGGCGCGTCGTGGATCAGGTAGACGTGGCGCCGGTTGTCGGCGACCTGTTTCAGTGTGATCCAGCGCGTTACGCGGAGGGCGTGGATCGCGGCGGAGACGGTGCCGCGGCCGGAGATGCCGAGATCGGCCTGTATGGTTTCGTAGGTCGGCGCGATGCCGGCGGCGGCGGGGCTGTCGGAATACTGGCGGAAATTGCACCAGACCAGGCGCGCCCATGGGGGCAGGTCCCTGTCGCGGATCAGCGCCGCGGGAATGGGGCTGGTGGGATTCCCGAGGAAGAGGACCGCGTCGCTGTCGTTCTCGAGGGAGAAGGACATCGCCGCACCGAGCATGTCGTCGAGATCGTTTCTGTTCATGGCGTGGGGTCCTGGGTGGTGTTGATGTGCCGGTAGATCGACATCAGGGGCAGGTCGAGGTCACGGGACGCTTCCAGGCTCCATACGGACCTGGACAGGATGGAGTCTCCCGGAGGCAAATCTTCCAGGCGGCTTTCGAGCAGACGGATGTCGGCGGCCCGAAGCCGCCTTCTCGACGGGGATCGGACGCCGGTCTCGGTCCGCAGGAGGGACAGTTCCCTGGGCGTGAGTCCGAACACGTCCCTGACGAGGGCGTTGCTGGCGCCGGCGAGGATCAGTTCGCGGACGAGGGATTCCCTCCGGATCCGGAGGAGGGCCTTCTCGATGGACTGCACGTCGACGTTCACGTGGCGGTGGCAATGGTTGACGACCGCCTCGATCTCGATCGGCGATATCTCCGCGAACAGCTCGCGGGTTCTGGACGACACCGAGTAGGATCCGTTGCGGGAGATCTCGACCAGGCCGAGGAGCACCGTCCTGACGAGTTCCTCGTTCAGCGGGTTCATGACGTGCGCCCCAGTTCCTCGACGATCGATTCGTAGAGTTCGTGGGCCTTGCGCCGGATCTCGATGAACGCGGACAGTTCCCTGTACTGCGAAGGCGGCATCATGAGCAGGAACCGGCAGTGGTCATGGGACCTGGCAACCGTGGAGTTGACCACGTTCCTGAATATCTCGAGGATCTTGGCCTGCCGCCTGTCGGGAGGCAGGGCATCGAGTTCCTGCCTGGTGGCGGACGCCCGTCCCCCGGCGATGACGGCATAGTTCCCGGCGATCCTCGTATCCTTCAGTTCCTGTTCCAGGTGCTGGGGTATGGACCCCGGATCGGTGGTGATGCCGGAGAAGTCCCAGAGAAGCCACCAGCAGACCCTGGCGAAACTGTCCATGGGCCGCTTCGGATCCGGCAGGTCGATCACATATCCGAAGCCGACCTTGCCGATGGGCACGATCAGATCGCCTATGCCGCATGATTCGGCGAGGGGCCGGGCGTAACGGAACGTGTCTTCGTTGATGCCGTTGTAAAGCTCGATCTTCCGCTCGACCGCGCGGGTATGTTCCGCACCGCCCGGCGGCGGGTCCTGTCCCTGCTGGCCGGAAGGGTTGTGTTCGGGCAGGTCGGGCGCATGGCCCCCATGACCCGGAAGACCGGAGGTGCCGCCCGGGGGAAGCTGGCCGTCACCGGACCGGCCGGCCTGTCGGTCCGAATGCCCGGTATCGGCAGCGGATTCCCCGCCGGCGGGCGGTCCGCCGGAATCGCCCAGGTCGCGGGCGAACGTCTCCCGCTCCTCTTCCGTATAGCGATGGAGGGATCCTGCACGCGTGGAATGCGGATCGTCCCGCCTGCTCGCCGATCCCTGGCGCAGCGAGACGGAAAGCGTCCTGTCCTCGCGCCACTGGTCCCAGAGATGCTTCAGCCTGGCGATGATCTGCCCGTCGTCGAGCTCCGGAACGCGCCTGGCGGCAGTGGGCGCCAGGGCCTCGAACATGCGATGCGCGACGACATCGAGGTCGATGCCGTCGGGATTGTCCAGGTCCTCCAGGATGAGGTTCCAGAACCGGTCGAATTCCGCGGCGAGCTCCGGGATCCCGCCGCTGGCAAGATCCATGAATTCCTTGAGACTGTCCTGGGTTTCCTGCAAGCGGATGACCGCCCGGATATGCATCCCACCATCCAATACCTGTGGAATGGATTCATATAACTCGATTGCGTACTTATAACGACGAAATTGCCTGGGTGAAATTTTTGGATAGCCCTCATTGACCAGAAGTTCGATGAAGGCTCTCTGGGAAAGAGGACTGTTATGAACCTTCATGTGTTCATCGTTCAGATCGTCGTAGATCTGGAATATGCCCTTGGCCCGGTCGATGAAGATGTAGTCGGCCCTGTTGTCGTTCTCGACCAAGTGATCGATGAGGATCTTCCGGTCGTCCCGGAAGGGAATGAACTTGCAGTCGATCCGGTAGTACTTCTCGTCCCCGGTCTCCTCCCAGAGTTCCTTCAGGATCCGAAGGCGGGTGTTGCCGCCGGCGGCGGGGAAATACCTCTCCTCCCCGGGCCGTTTGGTCACGACCAGGAGCGTATTGGAAGCCCCGGTCTTGAGGTAGCTGGCCCGCAGCGTCTCGTATTCGGCATTGGGCGCGTTCCTGGGATTCCTGTCGTACTCGACGAGTTGGTCCAGGGTCAGCACGAGCGTGGTCTCCATGACCGGACCCACGGATTCCGGGATCCCGGCATCCTGCTTGCCGAAGTGCGGCTGCTTGAGGAGTTCGACGACGTTGTCGGTATCGTTGTCTTTATTCGACATGGTGGATTTCCCCGGGTTGTCGTGATCAGACGATGCCGGGCAGGATTTCCTGCACCAGGGAACTCATGACTTCTGACGCCGGGGGCGTCTTGCCCCGGCTCCTGCGGTCGATCCGGTGGACCGGCAGCCGCCGGGTGGCCGCCGCCTTGTAGACCGCGGTTGCCGGCACCCTGGTCTTGAGCAGTGTGACGTCGCCGTCCCCGGAATCGTCGGACAACAGGCTGGTCAGCGCCTCGAGATAGACAGTTGCGTCCTTCGTGCGCTCAACCCCGTAGATCACTCCATACATCGGCCCCACCGTGATCCCCATGCGTTCGCCCATGGCACGCTGGCCGGCTACCACGCGGACGGAGCCGCGGTGGAATTCGGCTGCGCTGACCTTGTCCGGCCGGATCGGTGACAGCACGAGGTCCGCGGCGAAGATCGCCGTCTCCTGAAGGGGCCCGACGGCGCCCTGGGTGTCGACGAAGATCGCGTCGTAGTCCGGTTTCAGTTTTCCCAGGGTGTACGAAAGCCGCTGCCGTCCGTCCGGTGCATGCAGGATGAAATTCTGCAGGGTTCCCTGGGCGTCGTCCGAGTAGATGAGATCCAGGCCGGGAATGCCGGTGCGCGAGATGACGTCCGTGACGTCAGCCTCGGTGATCAGGTGGTGCAGACCGCGGGGCGCCTCATATTCGAGAGGGTAGTAGCTGGATAGCGTCGGCTGGATGTCGGCGTCCACGGCGAGGACCCTTTTGCCGTGATCCGCCAGATAGCCGGCAAGGTTGGCTGCGAGCGTGGTCTTGCCGACGCCTCCCTTCGTGTTGGTGATGGTGATGATCATTGGCTCTTCCTTATCAGGAGGCTGACGCGGACAGGGACGACGTTCCTGGAGGCCATGCGGGGTTTGTCCCGATCGTCAGGCCGACCGGCGTCCCGGTGTTGCCGGATGATCCCGGCCTGGGAAAGTAGAGGAAGCGCAGCGTGATATCGGGCATGCTGTCGACGCTTTCCTCGTAGCCGATCGAGCGGGACATGGCCTTGGTCCTGAGCCGGCGGTATTCGGCCCGGGACACTGCGACGTGGTCGTCGATACCCGGGATCCAGACGAAGTATCGGGTTTTCATGTCACAGCTCCGGATCGGTTGATCCGGATGCCATGCATGGCATTCCGGGAGGATGGTCTGGTTGTGTCGGGCGGAAGGCTCCGCCGGGAGGGAACGCGGGAATGCGGTATTCAGCCGGCCCGCGGGATGTGATTGTGTGCATTTGCAATCCCCGTATATACTGGACGGAGAAATACAAATTCCAGAGGTTTACCGGTCCGCCATGGAGGAAGGACTGACTGGCTTTTGGGCAGGAGCCAGGCCGCTGAAAGCATCAGCGGCCCGACTTTTCAGCTGGCTCCCCTGCCCATACTATAACCGTTAGAGACTGGTGGGGCGTGCAGGAATCGAACCTGCGACCAATTGATTAAAAGTCAACTGCTCTACCGACTGAGCTAACGCCCCGATCATTGCACCGCGGATTGTATCCCGGGTATTTCCAAGAACCGGCCGGGCCGATAGTGAATGGTGGGATATGACAGAACCGTCGGACCGGGGTGGCCCCGGGAGGCGCGATTATCCCGATCTCCTCCATGGGTGTCAAACACGACAATTCCCATCCGAAACCAGCCGACCGAATTCGTCCGTGGGCACGGAATCAATGCCATATTACTGGATCGTCTGCTTGATCCGCCGCAGGCGGATCGACGCGGAAACCGTCACCTGGTGCCCGGGAAAGCGCGCCAGGATATTCTCGAAGGTTGTCGCCGCCTCATCGTAGGCACCGATGTCGTACTGGATGTAACCCACCTTGAGCATTGCCTCCGGCACACGGGAACTGCCGGGATATCGCTGGACAAGCGTGCGAAATCCGTTCAGCGCAGCCTCGAACTCCCTAGTGACGTAGTACGCCTCGGACATCCAGTAAAAGGAATCATCAGCCAACTGGCTTTCGGGCCAGGTATTCACGAGGGCCTGAAACTGTTCTATGGCGTCCTGGTATCGACTCTGCTTGAGGGCCTCGAACGCGGCGTCGTAGGCATCCTGCTCATTGAGGGAAACACTGCCGGTACCACTGCCGACAGGGGTGTCATCCGGCTCCGGGCGGGCGCTGGACACGGTGACGGTGTCGACGGGATCCGTACCGCCGGCCTGCCCGTCATCTTCTACAGGAACGTCGCCCTGGGGCGTCTGCCCCGCCACAGTCTCCCCGGTGCCCGTGGCCGCGTCGGTTGCACCACCCTCAATGGCCCCGCCTTCAGCCGGGATTTCTTCCGGGGTGGGCAACGGGACGGATGCCAATTCCTCCAGGCGGTCCAGGAATTCCTGTTGGTTCTGTTCAAGGTCTGTCAGGCGGCGGTCCATGTCCAGGATGAGGTCCTGTTGCCGCCGCGCGCCAATCTCCTGCTTGAAATGCATCTCCTCCACCCGATTCCGGAGAACCTTCAGTTCCTCCTTGAGGGCGGTGAGTTCATACAGTGCCCGGATCATTTCGAAGTTCGGCTGTGGCAGCGGCTGAACCGGCTGAGCCGGCTGAGCCGGCTGAGCCGGCTGTTGCTGTGCTTGCGCCACCTTCACCTCCGACACCGCCACCTCGGGCTCCGCGGCGAGGACCGGGGAACCCGCCCCCTGCACGAGGACCATTGCCGTGAATAGGGAAAATACAGACGGTATTCGCCATGCCGGACAGGCTGGCAGGTTGATTATTGACATGTTGCTGCCTCGCATCTTCAAGCTCATGGCCTACCACGCCATGAGCTGCATGTATGGGTCAATTCCACGATCGAATTCGTACCCTTCCGCATGGTTCGACGGGTCCATCCAGGCCCGGCCACCCTCCGGCAATACGGCTCGACTGGTGGACCGACGGATGGGTATTGAGCCTATACGACGTCCGTACATGCCCGAATTACTGGTAGAGTATCTCCACCCGCCGGTTAAGGGCCCACGCGGCCTCGTCGCTCCCCAGCGCCACCGGCCGCTCCTCGCCATAGGACACGATCTGTATCCGGCTTGAACCCACTCCCCGGACTTCCATGATATTGGCCACGGATTTGGCGCGGTCTTCTCCAAGTGCCAGGTTGTATTCCCGGGTCCCCCGTTCATCCGCGTGACCTTCCAGAATGATCTGGATGCCGGGGTTGGAAGCCAGGTATTGGGCATGGGCCTGCACCACGGTCTCGGCCTCCAGGGTCAGGAGGCTGCTGTTGTATTCAAAGTACACGATACGCTTGTCCAGCAGACCGCTGTCCCCGTCGCTGACGGCCGCATCATCGGCCTGTTCCCCGGTGGTTTCGCCACCCAGTCCACTGACAACCGGCTCCGTGTCATCCTCGTCTATTCCCGCAGTGCTGGCTCCGGCCGTGCCATCCACTACCTCGATCTCGGTATACTCATCCACGGTGTCCACGGGTGCACGGCCACCGCAGCCTGCAAGTATCACACCCACACAGGCGATCAGGAGATAGGAAAGTAAGTTGCGCATGTTTGCCTCTACAGTTTGCGGTTAAAGGGGGACCACACTGGTTCTCTGACGGAACCCTGCTGGAATCGCAGGGTTTGCTTTACCGAGCCGTCCGTGGACACCACGGCCAGCAGACTTTTACCGCCCTGTTGGGTGGCGTAGATGATCATTTCTCCGTTGGGAGCGAAGGCCGGGGATTCATCCTGGGTGGTATCGGTCAGCTCTTTTACAGTTCCGGTTCGATCCTCGTTCGAGTATATCCCAACTCGAAATCCGTTTCCCTGATCCGTAATCAATACGATGGTCTCCCCGTCCGGCGAATAGGAAGGCCCGGCGTTGTACTGTCCGGTCGTGAGTCTTCGGGGTTCTCCACCCGCCACCGACATCTCATAGATCTGGGGGGGGCCGGCACGTCCCGAGGCAAACACCAGCATCCTGCCGTCCGGAGAGAACGATGCCTCGGTATCGATGGCCGGATGGGTGGTCATGCGACGCAGGCTGCCGTCGTCCCGGCTATAGATGTAGATATCGGGGTTGCCGTCCTTGGACAGGGTGATGGCAAGACGTCGCCCGTCGGGCGACCAGGCCGGCGCACTGTTGATGCCCTGGAACTCGGAAATGAGTTCCCGTTCCCCGCTCCAGACGTTCTGCACATAGATCATGGAGCGTTTCCTTTCAAAGGAGACGTAACTGATCCAGTTCCCGTCCGGTGACCACGCCGGGGACAGGATGGGTTGCGATGACTGGAGTACTGTCTTCGGGTTGTAGCCGTCGGAGTCCGCAATCTGCAGCTTGAATACCCGGTCCGGATCCTCGCCCTCTACATGCACATAGGCGATCTTGGTGTCAAAAGCACCGGGTTTCCCGGTGAAATGCTGGTAGATGAGATCGCTGATCTGGTGCGACACCCTTCGGATACGGTTCACCGGCACCAGGAACTTCTGTCCCACCAGCTGTCGTTCGCGAAAGACGTCGATCAGGCGAAAGCGCACCTCGTACTGCCCGTTGCCGATGTTGATCACCTTTCCCACCACCAGCACCTCGGCCTTGATCAGGCGCCAGTCCTTGTACTGCACCGATTTCAGGTCCGTCGGCCGGCTGAGAAAGGAATCCCGGGAAATGGGCTCGAACTTGCCGCTTATTCCCAGATCGGACTGGATGATGTCAGCCGGCAAATGCTCCAGACCGTCAACGCCCTGAAGCCCGAAGGGCACGACCGCGATCGGAATACCGGCCTCCACCCCCTCCTTGATCTCGATGGTGAATACCGCGGTTGCCCTGCAGGGCACAAGCAACAGCAATATCAGGACAAGGGCGGCCCTGCCATCGAATCGGGACATGAAACTGAATGTCTTACTCATCCGGATTGAATTCAATACGAAACTCTTTGATGTGGTCATAATACTCCGGTTCTTTCGGTATTGGCAAAGGCGAGGCCTTCTGGACAGCCAATTCCGCGGATTCGTCAAACCGGTCATCTCCGCTGCTCTCGACAATGCGGGCGTTCTGCACTTCCCCGTTGCGGCCTACCCGAAGTTCGATCACCACCTTCAGTCCACGAAGACTGGCCCCCGGGCGACGCCAGTTGGCTTCGATGGACGAGCGGATCCGGCCTGCTGCGGCGGACAGGGCATTGGCTGCGGCCTTCTCCGTCTCGGCCGCCAGCCGGGCCTCACGCTCCGCGGCAAGCTGTTCCTTCATCTTCTGCTCGGCCAGAAGTCGCTCGGCCTCCTCCTTGCGTTTTCTCTCTGCCTCTGCCTTCCGCTTCCGCTCTTCCTCGGCCTTGCGCTTCCGCTCCGCTTCTTCCTTACGTTTCCGCTCCTCCTCGGCCTTGCGCTTCCGCTCCGCCTCTTCCTGCCGCTTCCGCTCTTCCTCGGCCTTGCGCTTCCGCTCCGCCTCTTCCTGCCGCTTCCGTTCTTCCTCGGCCTTGCGCTTCCTTTCCGCCTCTTCCTGCCGTTTCTGCTCTTCCTCGGCCTTGCGCTGCTTCTCTTCTTCCTGGCGCTGGCGTTCCTCTTCTCTTTGCCGCTCTTCCCTGGCGCGCTGCTCCTTCAGTGCCTGTCGCTCTTTCTCGCAAAGCCCGTCCAGGTCGTGATTCACCTCCCCTGACTTTTCCTCTTCCAGAACCAGCTTCTCACAATTGCTGAGTATGGATTCCCGCCGCTTGCGTTCCTCCTCGATGCGTTCCTGCTCCTCTGCCAGGCGCCGTTCCTCGACCAGGCGTTGTTCCTCCTCCCTGCGTTTTTGCTCTTCGGCCAGGCGCTGTTCCTCCTCCAGGCGCCTTTTCTCCTCGGCCAGGCGCTGCTCCTCTTCCTTGCGCTTGCGTTCCAGTTCTTCCAGTTTGCGTTTCTCTTCTTCCTTGTTCCTGTCCAGTTCCTGCTGATTCACCACGACTGCCTGCACGGGCCTGCCCTCGGCTTCAAGCTTTTCCTGGTGAAGACTGAGACCAAACAAGATGAGATAGATGATTACGCCATGAATGAACAGGGTAAACAGGGCAGCCCTGGTCCAGGAACCTATCCTTCTCAGTCTCTCTCTGATCAAGTTCCCGGCGTCTCGGTCACCAGCCCAACAGACTCCACCCCGGCATTCTGCAACAGCACCATGGCTTCCACCACGTAACCATAGTCCGCCTTGGCGTCCCCCCTCATCAGGAATGGCAGATTCGGATTCCGCGTCAGCACTGCCCTGACCTGCCGGGCCACATCTTCTGGATCCTGTACAGCCTCCTCGTTGTCGTTGACATACAGGTTGCCTGCAGAATCCACGGTCACCACGAACGGCTCTTCCTCATCGCTGGGAAATATCTCCGCTTCCGATTCCGGTAAATCCACCTTGACCCCCGTGCTGAGCAACGGGGCGGTAATCATGAAGATCACCAGCAGGACCAGCATGACATCGATATACGGCACCACGTTGATCTCACTCATGAGCCGTTTCTTGCGACCGTAACGAGTCTGGCTCATTGGACCTTGTTCGAGATGTCCTGGCGATTGACGATGCTCACGAACTCCTCCATGAACACTTCGTAGCGGGTGGTCAGCTTTTCCGCAATATGGGCGAACCGGTTGTACGCCACGACCGCCGGTATGGCCGCGAACAGTCCCATCGCCGTCGCGATCAGTGCCTCGGCGATGCCCGGCGCCACCGTGGCGATGGTGACCTGCTGCTGGATGCCCAGATCCATGAAGGAATTCATGATCCCCCAGACGGTGCCGAACAGGCCGATATACGGACTGATGGAGCCGACGGTGGCGAGGAAGGACAGGTTGGTTTCCAGATGGTCAACTTCCCGGCTCAGCGCCACCCGCATGGAACGGTGGACGCCGTCCACCATTTCCGTTCGATTCACATGGGTTTTCTGCACCAGCCGGTTGTATTCCCGGAAACCTGCGATGAAGATGTTTACGATGCCCTCGCTGACACCCTCGTTGCTCCATTTCTGGTAGATCCGGCTCATTTCCCCGCCCGACCAGAACTCGTCCTCGAAGTCGTCGGCGATGCGCATGTACCGCTTGTAGGAACTGCGCTTGCGATCGATCATGAACCACGAAATCACGGAAGCAAGTAAGAGGATCAGCATCACGGCCTGCACCAGCCAGCTGGCGCCGAGGATCAGATGCAGTACGGACAGCCCTCCATCCGGATTGACAGGTATGTTGATAGGCATTTTACTTCTCGGGGTTGCCTTGGTCGGGGTGTTGTACTCCGGCGGATGAATACCCGGGGTCGGCGGCCTATTGTATCCGGTGCCTGTCCAGGACTTGCCGGACGATGTCGGGTATTCTGCACGGCACACAGGTGTCGCTGCTGAGAATACCCAGTCGGACCTGTCCGTCCACGAGCAATTCCTCACCGCGCAGGACGTGATGGATGAAGGTTACCGAGGCGCCGCGCAATTCATCCACTTCCAGGGTCACGCTGATCACGTCATCAAGCATCGCCGGCTTGCGGTAGCGCAGGCGGACTTCGGTAACCACGAACACCGCGTTGTGCTCATCCCTGACGACGGTCAGGGGCAGGCCCGCCGCGCGCAGGCAGGCGTTGCGTGCCCGTTCCATGTAGGCAAGGTAGTTGGCGTAATACACCACGCCGGCGGCATCGGTATCCTCATAGTTGATTGTAACCGGTAGTGAATAGACGGACCCAGTGGCCATTTCTACCGCCCCACGCTGCAATGTATTGCCGTCGGATGAACAGTTGCTGAATGACGCGAGGCGCCGGTCATTTTCCGTCCCCGTCATCCGGTACCAGTTCCTGCTGCCGGTCGGCGACGTCTCCGGGCATCTCCATGCCCAGGTGGCGCCAGGCATTGCTGGTCGCCATTCGGCCCCGGGGGGTCCGCATGAGGAATCCCTGCTGGATCAGGTAGGGCTCCACCACGTCCTCGATCGTGTCGCGTTCCTCGCCGATGGCTGCGGAGATGCTGTCGACACCCACCGGGCCGCCGTCGAACTTGGTCATGATGGCCAGCAGCATGCTGCGGTCCAGGGCGTCGAGACCGAACCGGTCCACCTCCAGCATGTCCAGCGCCGCATCCGCGACTTCCCGGTTGATGAAGCCGTCCGAGCGCACCTCGGCATAATCGCGAACCCTCCTCAGCAGCCGGTTCGCGATTCTCGGGGTGCCGCGTGAACGGGCCGCCACGGCCTCCACGCCGCCATTGTCGAACGACAGTTCAAGGAGCCGCGCCGAGCGTTCGACAATACGTCCCAGTTCTTCGATGGTGTAGAACTGGAGCCTGTGGACAATACCGAAACGGTCCCGCAGCGGCGACGTCAGCAATCCGGCCCTGGTGGTGGCGCCCACCAGGGTGAACGCCGGCAGGTCCAGCTTGATGGATCGCGCCGCGGGACCCTCGCCGATCATGATGTCGAGCCGGTAGTCCTCCATGGCGGGATACAGGATCTCCTCGATGGCGGGGCTCATGCGATGGATCTCATCGATGAACAGCACGTCATTGGGCTCGAGGTTGGTGAGAATCGCCGCGAGATCTCCCGCCTTCTCCAGCACCGGCCCGGATGTCTGGCGCAGCCGGGCTTCCATCTCCCTGGCGATAATGTTGGCCAGGGTGGTCTTCCCCAGCCCCGGTGGGCCGAAGACCAGCACGTGATCCAGCGCCTCGCCGCGTTTGCGGGCGGCATGGATGAAGATCTCCAGTTGCTCCCTCGTGCGCGGCTGACCGATGAAGTCATCGAGCCGCGTGGGGCGCAGACTGCGGTCCAGCTTCTGCTCCTCGGGCGAGTCGGCGCCGGCGTCGGGGGACAACAGGGGATTGGCCTTGCTCATGATCCTGGCCGCTACCGGTTGCTGAGCATCTTGAGGGCAAGCCTGATCAGGTCTTCACGACCGTCGCACTGGTCCTCCACCGCGCGGATCGCCCGGTTTGCATCGGGGGCGCGGTATCCCAGCGCCACCAGGGCGCCCACGGCGTCGTCGACCGGGTTATGCACGGCCCGTCCGGACGACGGGTCCGCGCCGGCCATGTCCACCAGGGAATCCAGGTCGATCCGGTCACGCATGTCGAGCAGCATCCGCTCGGCGGTCTTCTGGCCGATTCCCGGCACGACCGTCAGTGACCGGGCATCCTGGCGGCGTACACACTGGACAAACTGGCCGACGGTCAGGGTGGACAGGATGGCAAGCCCGACTCTTGGCCCCACGCCGCTGACCCTGAGGAGATTCCTGAACAGCCCCCGCTGGGAAGGATCGGAGAAACCGAACAGGAGCTGTGCATCCTCCCGCACCAGCAGGTGGGTGAACAGGGAGACCTCCTCCTGCTCGCCCGGCAGATCGTAGAACGTGGTCATGGGGGCTTCCAGCTCGTATCCCACGCCGCCCACGTCCAGGACCAGGAAGGGGGGCATTTTCTGCAGCAGGGTCCCCCGCAGGAATCCGATCATTGCACCACCCCCTGCCCCAGCCGGCTGTTCACCTCGCTGGTGTGGATATGGCAGATTGCGCAGGCCAGCGCATCGGCAGCATCCTTGCCCGGAGAGGTACGAAGCCCAAGCAGGATGCGCACCATGTGCTGCACCTGGTCCTTCGTGGCACTGCCGGAGCCCACCACCGCGCGCTTGATCTGCAGCGCGCTGTATTCCACCACGCCACAGCCTCCGTTCACCGCGGAGCAGATGGCACTGCCGCGGGCCTGCCCGAGGACCAGCGCGGAACGGGCATTGTTGGCAACGAACACCTGCTCCACGGCCACCATTTCAAGTGAGTACTCCAGAACCAGGTCAGCCACCCGTCGGTAGATTGCACCCAGCCGGTCCGGCAGGGGCCCGTCACCGAGGCGCAGGTTTTCGCTGTGCAGGGCAATGAGACTCTGGTTACTGGATTCCACGATGCCGAGACCGGTGACTCGGGATCCCGGGTCGATTCCCAGCACCCGCATCAGGCTTCAACGAAATTGGCGTTGGTGAACACGTCCTGCACATCATCCAGTTCCTCCAGCGCGCCGACCAGCCTGGCGATCTTTTCCGCGTCCCCGCCGGAAATCTCGGTCTCGGTGGTCGGCCGCTGGATGACCTCAGCCATTTCGGGCACCATGCCGGAATCGCGGAAGGCCTGTTCAACCTGGTGCAGGTCTTCCGGAGAGGTGGTGACCTCGGTGATGCCATCCTGGCTTTCGATATCCTCGGCACCGGCTTCCAGCGCGATCTCCATGATCCGGTCCTCGTCGTCACTGTCCGAAAACACGATGGAGCCGACCTTGTTGAACAGGTACGCCACGGAACCGTCGGTGCCCAGGTTGCCTCCGTGCTTGCTGAATGCGTGCCGAACCTCGCTCACGGTACGGTTGCGGTTGTCGGTGGATGTTTCCACCAGCACGGCGACGCCGCCGGGGCCGTAACCCTCGTAGCGGATATCCTCGTAATCCACCCCGTCCAGTTCGCCGGCGCCGCGCTTGGTGGCGCGCTCGATCGTGTCCCGGGTCATGTTCGCCGCCAGCGCCTTGTCGATGGCGGTGCGCAGCCTGGGATTGGCGTCGGGATCACTGCCGCCGATCCGGGCGGCCACGGTGATCTCCTTGATAATCTTGGTGAATATCTTGCCCCGCTTGGCGTCCTGTGCAGCTTTACGGAACTTGATGTTGGCCCATTTGCTGTGACCTGCCATGGGGGAAACGGGAGTGCCTGGATGGAAGGGGATTCGCCTTCGGAGCATGTTCCGAAGGTCGAAAATTTCGGCCCGGAGTGTAGCATATTCAAGGCCCCCTGCGGGAGCCGGACCGCCGGCCGCCGCCGGCCTCCTGCACCGGGATTCTACCCGTCGCGGGGTTTTCGCACCTGCAGGGCCAATTCCCGGAGCTGCCGGGCATCCACCTCGCCCGGGGCCTCGGTGAGAAGGCAGGACGCTTTCTGGGTCTTGGGGAAGGCGATCACGTCACGAATGGAATCCTCTTCGCTCATCATCGCCACCAGCCGGTCGATGCCGAACGCGATACCGCCGTGGGGCGGGGCGCCGTAGCGGAGCCCGTCCAGCAGGAACCCGAACTTCCGTCGCGCCTCCTCAGCATCGATCCCCAGCACGCCGAGGACCTTCTGCTGCAGGTCGGAGCGGTGGATACGGATGGATCCTCCCCCAAGCTCGGTGCCGTTCAGCACCAGGTCATAGGCGCGGGAGAGCGCCTTGCCGGGATCGCCCTCAAGCAGGTGCTCATCGGCTTCCCTCGGCGCGGTGAACGGATGATGCAGGGAGTCCCAGCGCTTTGCTTCCGGATTCCACTCCACCAGCGGAAAATCCACCACCCAAAGCGGCTTCCAGCCCGGCTGCACCATCCCGAGATCCCGCCCGATTCGCAGCCTGAGCGCGCCCAGGGCATCGTTGACGATCCGGGCCTTGTCCGCACCGAAGAAAATGACATCCCCCGAGGCCGCGCTACACCGCGCCATGATCTCGGTCAGCACCCCGTCCGGCAGGAACTTGAGAATCGGCGACTTGAGCCCGTCCCGGCCCGTATCCGTATCCTCGACCCGGATGTATGCGAGCCCCTTTGCCCCGTACTGCCCGACGAATTCGGTGTATTCGTCGATCCTGGCCCGGGACAGGCTGCCGCCGCCCGGCACCCGCATCGCCGCCACCCGGCCGTCCGGATCCCGGGCGGGCCCCGAAAACACCTTGAACTCCACGTCGGCCATAAGATCCGTGACCTCGGTCAGTTCCATGTCCACGCGAAGATCCGGGCGGTCGATGCCATAGCGCGACACGGCTTCCCGGTAGCTCATCCGCGGCACCGGATCCGGCAGTTCCACCGCCAGGATGACGCGAAACAGTTCCCTGATCATCGCCTCCATCAGGGTGATGATCCCGTCCTCGTCCATGAAGGACACCTCCACGTCGAGTTGGGTGAATTCCGGCTGGCGGTCCGCGCGCAGGTCCTCGTCGCGGAAGCACCGGGCCACCTGGTAGTAGCGCTCGAAGCCGGCCACCATGAGGAGCTGCTTGAACAGTTGCGGTGATTGCGGCAGGGCGAAAAACTCCCCGGGATGGGTGCGGCTGGGCACCAGGTAGTCCCGGGCGCCTTCCGGGGTTGACCGGGTCAGCATCGGGGTCTCGATATCCACGAAATCCCGCTCGTTGAGGAACCGGCGCAGTTCACTGACGATGCGGTGGCGCAACCGGATGTTTCCCTGCATCGTCGCCCGGCGAAGGTCGAGAAAGCGGTACTTCAGCCGGACGGATTCGCTGATCTCTTCGTCATCCACCTGGAACGGCAGCGCTTCCGATGTCGCCAGCACCCGGATGGAATCTGCCAGCACCTCCACCGTGCCGGTGGACAGATCGGGATTGTCCGTCCCTTCCGGCCGCCTGCGCACCCGGCCGGTCACCTCCAGGACGAACTCATTGCGTGCATCCTCGGCCACGGCGAACGGCTCCGGGAAATCCGGGTCCGCCACCACCTGCACGCATCCTGACCGGTCCCTGAGGTCAATGAAGATGACGCCGCCGTGATCGCGCCGACTGAGTACCCAGCCGTTGAGAACGATGGTCTGGTCGATGTCGGATTCGGCGACCCGTCCGCAAAGGTGTGTGCGCATGGGGAGGTGATGATTTGGTTTGGACTGCATCCGCGGCACGGCGCCTGCAGGCCGCGGAACGCCCGGTCAGTACCCGTGATCGATTTGCGCTGCGCCCGGTGCCGTCAGGCAGCCTTGCTCTGGTCCGGGGAACCGGTCTTTGACTTGCCGGACTTCCCGGAATCCGTTTTCCCCGCCGTGTCGCCGTCAGGCTTCGTCCCGCCGCCGTCCGGACCGGATTCGTCCTTGGCGGGCTTGCTGCCGCTGTTCTTGAAGTCCGTCTCGTACCAGCCGGTGCCCTTGAGGCGAAAGCCGGCGGCGGAAATCAGTTTCTTCAGCGCGGGCTCGTTGCATTCCGGGCAACTGACCAGCGGCGCATCGGAAATTTTCTGCAGAACCTCGACCCGGTGGTCGCAGGACTGGCACTGGTACTCGTAAAATGGCATCGTTCGATTTCCCTGGATATGGCGAAAGCCAGGTCATGGGCGACCGCGGATTATACCCAAATCGAGGGTTTCCATGGGGTCCTGGGACCGGAATTTAAAGTGCCCTGAGCGGATTCAGGAACCAACCGCCTCCTGGATTCGCCGGTCCCTTGCATCGCCCACCCAGTCCAGACCGGGTTCGCGCCCGGAGACCGGCCGTCCCTCCTTGTCGACACAGTAGCGCCCGAAAACCACGACCTCGAAGACCGCGCCATGGCTCCGCATCAGGGTGTGCTCGAACAGCATGCTGCGCTGAACCTTCGCACCGGACTCCAGGTGGCAGCCATGGGAGATCCAGCTCGGCCCCTGGATTTCGCAGCCGCCCTCGATCCGGGAATTGGCGCCGATGTACACCGGTCCCTCGATGAGCACATCATCCCAGTCCACGTTGACGTTGAGCCCGGTCCAGACCTGGGGAAGGACTTCCCTGCCCGGCATCTCGATGCCCCGCAGGGTGCCGCGCATCAGTTGCTGGTTGGCCTCCCAATAGTCACTGATGCGGCCGATATCCACCCAATGGAACGGCAGTTCGATGGCACCGAATGCAACCCCGTCCTCGATCAGGGACGGGAGCAGCTGCCCGCCGATATCGTACACGGTTCCGTTTGGAATCCGTTCAATGATTTCCGGCTCGAACAGGTAGATCCCCGTGTTGACCAGGGTCGACCTGGCCTCGTCCACGCTGGGCTTTTCCTGGAACGAGGCGACGAACCCGCGCTCATCGCAGACCACGACCCCGTATTTGGGCAACGACTCCCTGGGAACCCGTTTCACCACGATGCTCGCCTTTGCGCCGGACTGCCAGTGCTTGCGCAGCGCCGCGGTCAGGTCCAGGTCAATGATGGCATCCCCGCACACCACCAGGAAGGTGTCGTCGAAGAAGCCGCCGAATTCCTGGATCCGCTTGATGCCCCCGGCCGACCCGAGGGGTTCCCCGATCAGTTCACCGTCCTCGATATGGCCCTCGAAGGAATAGCCGATGCTGACGCCCCAGCGCCTGCCGTCGCCGAAATAGGTCTCGATGGATTCGGGCAGGTGGCTTACGTTCACCATGATATCGGTGAAGCCGTGCCGGGAAAGCTGCTCGATGAGGTATTCCATCACCGGTTTGCCGATGATGGGAATCATCGGCTTGGGCAGTTCGTAGGTGAGCGGCCGGACCCTGGTGCCCTTCCCGGCAGCAAGAATCATGGCTTTCATCGTCTCAATCCGGCAGGAGGATAGTCCCGGATTTTATCCGAAGCGCGCCCCGGGCGCCCCGACCGGGTCGGGATCGGGCAGGCAAAAGGCCCGCGACCGGGGTCGCGGGCCTTCGTGGGAACGTTAAAGGCCGCTCCTGACCGGCCAATCGCCTAATCGTCGCCGAAGATGCCGAAGATGTGCAGCAGGCTGAGGAACAGGTTGTAGATGGTGAGGTAAAGCGTCACCGTGGCCATGATGTAGTTGGTCTCGCCGCCATGGATGATCGCGCTGGTCTGGAACAGGATCAGTCCGGACATCAGCAGGATGAACATGGCCGAAACGGCCAGGGACAGCGCCGGGATGGAGAACAGGATCGCCACCAGTCCGGCGATGAAGGCCACCAGGATGCCCATGAACAGCATGCCGCCAAGGAAGCTGAAATCCTTGCGGGTCACCAGGGCGTAGGCGGAAAGGCCGAGGAAGATCACCCCGGTGCCGCCCAGCGCCATCATCACCAGCTGGGGTCCGTTGCCGACGCTGAGGAGGTAAACGTTCAGGATCGGCCCGAGGGTCAGCCCCATGAAGCCGGTGAACAGGAAGACGAACAGGATGCCGAGGGACGAATTCCGGAATTTCTGGGTCAAAAACAACAGGGCGAAATATCCGATCAGCGTGGGAATGATGCCGAGATGGGGCATGTTCATCGCCATGGCCACACCCGCGGCAGCGGCGCTGAACAGGAGTGTCATCGCCAGCAGCATGTAGGTGTTCTTCAGAACCCTGTTGATTTCGATACCGCGGCGGTCGGTTCGGATCACAGCTTGATCAAGTCTTGCCATTAGTCTGAATTCCTCGTGAATGTCATGAATCCGCAACATCGGGCCGCAGCAGCCGAAGACCGCGTCCGCCCGGTTACGGGAACTAGGGTAATAATGCCACCTGAGCGGGAAAAATCAACCTCCGGGGCCACCCTTGGCCGGCCCGCAGGGCTCCGTGGGCGGGGTTGCCGCCTGCACCCCCGCTGCTGGCAAGGGACGGCCCGGTGCGTTAATATCCCTGTGTTTCAAAGAATTCCAGTTCCCCCAACCGCCCGCGGGGCCCGACCCCCGGCCCCGGGTCGCACCCACCCGGCAGGAACACATCCCCGAGATGCAGATCCCGATCCCCGCAACAACGCACCCACCGGGCCCGGATGTTCCGGTATCCCGGAACGGCCGGAATTCCCCGCTTTGGGGGCCATTCCGATTGGGCGCCCATGGCTGACCGCAGGCTACAGGTATTCGCCACCGTCGCCCGGCTGTTGAGTTTCACCAAGGCTGCGGAGGCGCTGCACATGACCCAGCCTGCGGTCACGTTCCAGATCCGCCAGCTCGAGGAGTATTTCAACACGCGCCTCTTCGACCGGACCCACAACCGCATCACGCTCACCGAGGCCGGCGAGCTCGTCAAGGGGTATGCCGACCGCATCATATCCCTGAACAACGAGATGGACAACGAGGTGCGCACGCTGACCGGCGATGTCCAGGGCCCCCTGCTCATCGGCGCCAGCACCACCATCGGGGAATACTTCATCCCCGACACCATCGGCAGCTTCCAGAAAAACTACCCGGATGTCCGGGTCCGGCTGCACGTGGCCAACACCAACGGCATCATCCACCTCGTGGAGAGCAATGGCATCGATATCGGTATTGTCGAAGGGCCGGTGAGCAACAAGAATCTCGTCAAGGAGGGGATCTGGAACGACGAACTGGTCACCATCTGCCCGGTGGGCCATCCCCTGGACAGCCGCAGGAAGGTCAACGTCAGCGAAGTCCTAGAGTACCCGTTCATCAGCCGGGAAGAGGGGTCCGGCACCCGGGAGGTGGTGGAGAACTATCTCGCCAAGCGCGGGGTGGACGAGGACGCCATCAACATCATCATGGAATTCGGCAGCCCGGAGTCCATCAAGAGCGCCGTGACCGCCGGGTTGGGGGTCTCGATCCTGTCCGTGGCCACCCTGGAAAAGGAGCTGACCCTGGGGTCCCTGGTTGCGGTCCCGCTGTCCCCCCCGATCAGGCGAACCTTTTCCATTGTCTACCAGCGGCAGAAATTCCGCCTGCGGGCAATGGAGGAATTCCTCAAATTCGCCCGGGAGCACTGTGCCCGCAGGCAGCGTCCCGCGGCCGGCTAACCGCTGCCCGGCCGCACCCGGGGCCGGACCATTCACTGCCTGCAGCCGCCCGGATGTAACGTCCTTGTAATATTCCGCTGCCCGCCATAGGATACGAACATGGCACCGCAGAATAACAAATACCGGCTGGACAGGAACGGATACCGGAAGAACGTGGGCATCATCATCTGCAACGACCACAATCAGGTGCTTTGGGCAAGAAGAGCCCGGCACGACGGGTGGCAGTTTCCCCAGGGAGGCATCGAACCACGGGAGTCCCCCATGGACGCGGCCTACCGGGAACTCTACGAGGAAGTCGGCCTGGAACCCGCCGATGTCGAACTGCTCGGTGCCACCGACAAGTGGCTGCGCTACGAAGTACCCTACGCGCCCAGGCCGCACTACTTCCGGCGCCACAGGGGTTTCCGGGGCCAGAAGCAGCGGTGGTTCCTGTTCCGCCTGCTGGCGGAGGAAACCAGCGTGCGCCTGGACACATCGGACAATCCCGAGTTCGACTACTGGACCTGGGTGGACTATTGGCGGCCGGTCCACCAGATCGTGCAGTTCAAGCGCTCCGTTTACCTCCGTGCGCTGACCGAACTGGAACCGTTCCTGCTGAGACTGTAGCTCCGGGCCCTGTTCCCCCGGAAGGCCGCGTTATCCGCCGGCCACGGTCATGTTGCCGATCAGGATCGAGCCGGTCCGGAGGTTACGGCGGGTGTCCGTGTCCGAGCCGACAGCCTCCAGTGCCAGGAACATGTCCCGCAGATTGCCGGCAATCGTCATCTCCTGCACCGGGGAGGCGATTTCGCCGCCCTCCACCAGGAAGCCGAAAGCCCCGCGGGAATAGTCGCCGGTCACCTGGTTGACACCGAAGCCGATCAGTTCCGTGACCAGCAGGCCGTGATCCATCTGCGCCAGCAGCGCCTCGAGGCCGCCCCCGGCCGTGGATTCGAGGGTGAGATTGTGCACGCCGCCGGCGTTGCCCGTGGATTCCATGCCGAGTTTCCTGGCGGAATAGCTGTCGAGCAGGTAGCTGTCAAGAACCCCCTCCCTGACAATATCCCGGGTGCGGGTGGCCACGCCCTCGCCGTCGAAGGACGCACTGCCCGCCGCCCCGGGCAGGAGGGGTTGCTCGTGGATGCGGACGAAGGGCCTGAAGAGTTCTGTCCCCAGGCTGTCGGTGAGAAAGGAGGTCTTGCGGTACAGGGCCGCCCCGCTGATGGCACCGGCAAGGTGTGACAGGAGGCTCGAGGCCACCGGCGCCTCGAACACCACCGGGCAGCTCATGGTGCCCGGCTGGCGGGCGTCCAGCCGCCTGAGGATCCGCCGCGCGGTTTCCTCTCCCACTGCCTCCGGGTCCATCAGCTTGCGCCGGTCACGCTGCTTGTCGTACCAGTAGTCCCGCTGCATGGCGTCCCCGCTTCCCGCGATCGCGCAGCAGCTGATGCTGTGGCTGCTGGACCGGGAAAGGCCGTGGAATCCAGTGCTGTTGGCATAGAGCGCGGCGCCGTGGTGGCTCGACAGGCCGCCCCCCTCGGTGTTGCTGATGCGGTCGTCCGCCGACAGCGCGGCCTGCTCGCAGCGGCGCGCGAGGTCGATGGCCGTGTCCATGTCCACCTCCCAGGGGTGGTAGAGGTCCAGGTCCGGCATCTCCCTGGCCAGCAGTTCCGGATCCGCCAGGCCGCTGAACGGATCCTCCTCGGTATACCGGGCGATCCTGCCGGCGGCCGCCACGCAGGCGGCCACGGCGTCCCGGGAGAAGTCGGTGGTGCTCGCATGACCGCTGCGATGCCCGAAATACACCGTGACCCCGAGGCTCTTGTCACGGTTGTGCTCCACGGTTTCCACCTCGCCGTTGCGCACGTTGACGGAAATGCCGCTGCTGTGGCTGAGGGAGACCTCCGCAGCGCTGGTACCCATCCGGCCAGCCTCGGACAGGGCCGATTCGGCCACGTCCAGAAGCCGGCGCTCCTGGTCGTCGGCCGGGACGGGATGCCAGGCTTCCGGTCGTTCCCGGACAGTGAGGTCGTTCATGAGACCGCCACCCCGCCGACGGTCAGCCGGTCGATCCGCATGGTGGGCTGGCCCACGCCGACCGGTACGCTCTGCCCTTCCTTGCCGCAGGTGCCGACGCCGCCGTCCAGTTCGAGATCGTTGCCGACCATGGACACCCGGGTGAGAACCTCGGGGCCGTTCCCGATCAGGGTGACGCCCTTGATCGGCGAGGTGACCCTGCCGTTTTCGATGAGGTAGGCTTCCGAGGCGGAAAACACGAATTTTCCCGATGTGATGTCCACCTGGCCGCCGTCGAAATTCACCGCGTAGACGCCCTTGTCCACCGAGGCGATGATCTCGCCCGGGTCGTGTTCTCCCGCCAGCATGTAGGTGTTGGTCATCCGCGGCATCGGCAGGTGCGCATAGGACTCCCGCCGGCCGTTGCCGGTGGGCCGCATGCCCATCAGGCGGGCGTTCATCTGGTCCTGCATGTATTCCTTCAGGATGCCGTTCTCGATCAGGACCGTGTACTGCCCCGGCTCGCCCTCGTCGTCGATGGTCATCGACCCGCGCCGGTCCGGAATGGTTCCGTCGTCCACCACGGTGCACTGTTCGGATGCGACCCGCTCGCCGATGCGTCCGCTGAAGGCGGACGTCCCCTTGCGGTTGAAGTCGCCTTCGAGACCATGGCCGATGGCCTCGTGCAGCAGGATGCCCGGCCACCCGGGACCCAGCACCACGGCCATGTCGCCCGCGGGCGCATCCCTGGCCTCCAGGTTCACCAGCGCCTGGCGCACCGCCATCCGGGCGTATTCCGCCGCCCGGTCCGAGTCCAGGAACCAGTCCATGCCGAACCGGCCGCCGCCGCCGGCCGAGCCCCGCTCCCGGCGGCCGTCCTGCTCGGCGACCACGGTGACGTTGAGCCGCACCAACGGCCGCACGTCCGCCGCCATGACGCCGTCCGAACGGGCCACCAGCACGGTGTCATGCACACCTGCCAGACCCACCATGACCTGGATTATCCGCGGGTCCAGTTCCCGGGCAATCTGTTCCGTGTGGCGCAGCAGGTCCACCTTGGCGGATTCCGTCAGCGTATCCAGCGGGTCCAGGGGCTGGTACAGCGGGGTGAGCCCGTCCTTGCGGCGGACGGCCACGGCACCGGACCGGCTGCTTCCCGTGGCGATGGCGCGGGCCGCTCCGGCCGCGTCAAGCAGCGCCGGCCCCGTGATCTCGTCCGAATAGGCGAATCCGGTCTTTTCCCCGGCCACCGCCCGGACCCCGACCCCCTGGTCGATGTTGTAGTTGCCGGATTTCACCGTGCCCTCGTCCAGTGACCAGGATTCATGGCGCGTGTACTGGAAATACAGGTCCGCATAATCCACTCCCGGCACCATGATCCGCCCGAGGGTCCGGGAAATATCCTGTTCGACCAGCCCCGTGGGCTGCCACAACGACTGTTGTGCAAGTTGTATGAGTTCAGTCATGATCCTCGAAATTGACTGGGCGCGCGTTACGGCGCCCGTTTATCCGGCCACCTGGAGCCGCCTGTGATCCAGGCTCGGCAGCTGGCGTCTTGCCCTGATGGTTTCAGTGCGGTCGATTTCCGCCAAAAAAAGGCCGGGCTCCTGTTTTTTTTCCGCCACCACCCGGCCCCAGGGGTCCACCACCATGCTGTGGCCCCAGGTGGAGCGGCCGCTCGGATGCCTGCCGGTCTGGGCGGCGGCGATCACCCAGCAGAAATTCTCGATGGCCCGCGCACGCAGCAGCGGCTCCCAGTGCGCCGGGCCGGTGGTGGGTGAAAAGGCGGACGGGACCAGCAGGATTTCCGCGCCGAGGGATACCAGCTCACGGTACAGCTCGGGAAACCTGAGGTCGTAGCAGACGCTGAGGCCGACCCGGCCAAGTGCCGAATCCACCACGGCGAGCTCTTCTCCCGGCATGGTATAGGCGGATTCCAGGAACTGCTCGCCGCTTTCCAGGCAGACATCGAACAGGTGGATCTTGTCGTAGCGGGCGGCGCAGTTCCCGTCGGGACCGAAGACCATGGAGGTGTTGAAGACCCTTCCCGGATCGTCACTGCGGACCGGAAGGGAGCCTGCAAACAGCATCATCCCGGTCTCCCTGGCCAGGGCGGCCATGTGGTCCTGGATGACGCCCTTTCCCGGCGACTCGGCGGATTCCCGGAGCTGCCTGCGGCTGGTCTGCATCAGGGCGAAGCATTCCGGCAGGAACATCGCCAGGGCGCCGCTGGAAGCCGCCTCCCGGGCCAGGACGGAAGTGGACTCCAGGTTCCGGATGATGTCGTCGGATGTATTGGTCTGGCAGACCGCGATCAGTGGCACGGTGGAAACGGTGTCCGGCCCAGCCGGCCGGATCGGCGCATTGGACAGCCTCTATTATCCTACAATGCGTAGAAGTAGTGTCTCCCCAGATGCGCCACCAGCTTGGTACGGTCCCGCCAGTACGGGCGGACGGAGGTCGCATGGTAGTGGGTGGCATTTCCCACCGTGGTGATCATGGTGCCGTTGATGAACAGCCTGGCGATCTCCAGGGCTTCCTGCCAGGACTTGAAGTCGGTGATCACGTGGTACCGTGGAGAGGTTCCGGTCCAGCTGAACTGCTTGCGTTGCCAGACCACCGCGCACACCGTGTCGGGGTACCGGTCGCTGCGCACCCGGTTCATCGTCACCGAGGCGATGGCTTCGCGCCCCTGGATGGGTTCGCCGCGGCCTTCGTGGTAGATGTTCATCGCGAGGCATCCGAGTTCCTGGCCCGGCGAGGAGGCCGTGCCCCCCGGCTCCTTCGTCTGCACGGATTCCGCGGCAAGAACGGGCAGTGCCAGAACGATGGCAAGGAGCGCCGCCGGAAGGACCTGCACTGATGATGTTGTTTTCATGAAGACTCTTTCGCAGTTCCGGCTCGAATTGCACCAAAATGGTGCTACTTTTACTTAACTCAGCGGCCTTATGGCAAGAAACACTGTTTTTTGCCATATCTTTTGCATAATTATAGGGTTCCAAGGATTCCTGTTCAACCCGGCAAACCGAAACAAACCGAAACCGCCCAATTGTCCCGTAGTGCTACAGCCGGTCCGCGGGCGGCATTGCGCCCCCTTTCATCCTGGAGGATATGACCCTCATACAGGGCAGCAATGAAACCTGTACGTGCGGGATCGAACGGGAATCGGGATCGCGCTTCCCGGCTGTGCCAATGCCGGTTGTGGCGGCGTGCACACCCCGTCGTCGTGCAATCGGCTACCGCGGACCGGGGCGTCGGCTCCCGGGCCCCGGCGCACTCACTGTCGTGCGCCCAGCGCGAGCAGCAGCATGCCCCCCAGCGTCAGCATGATCCCCGCCCACTGGACGGGTGAGAAGGTTTCCCCGAAAACGACCCCGGCTACCAGCATGGCGATCACGATGGTGCCGCCCACGATCACCGGGATCGCCACGCCCGCGGACATGCCGGGCTCGCCCGCGATTCCCCGGAACAGATAGAAGTACATCACCTCCGCCGCCCCGATGCAGCAGCCGGCGGCAATACCGAACAGCAGCGCCCGGGGAGGCAGGGCCAATGCGGCGCCCTGCCGCATCAGCACCGCCAGGTAGACCAGGGAGACAGACAGCGCCGCCAGCTGCAGACCGATGGTCGCGAAGATCGGCGCGGAAGCACCCGCGTGGCTGCCGGACACTTTCACCAGCAGGTTGTAGGCGGCGTAACAGACGGTGATGAGCGTCAGCAGGATCAGGGCATACATGACGAATTTGCGATGGTTCAGGTCCCTATCCCGTGGGGGTACTCAATCCGGGCAGATCGGCTTTTCCCCGCTATCCACGAAATATGCATACAGGAATATACCAATGCCTTCCGCTTCACGTCATGGTAGCGGTATTTTCATCAGGTCCGTACGCCGCCGGTTCGGGGACCGTACCACTGCCCACCGGTATTCGAGCCACCTGCGGCGAACATGGACAACCAGATCTACGCGAGGGAACCATGAAACCCAACAGCCACCGGAATTCACTGACCTGTCTCAGGGCGTTGATGGCGGCCGCCGTCTTCTGCCTGTGGCCCGCCCTGCCGGCATCGGCGCAATCGGACGGCGCCGATGACACCGGCCACAAGTTCGAGCTTGCCAAGCAGTACTACGGCGACTGCCAGGATGCCGACGACGAGCGGTTCGAGCAGATCCGTCCGTACCTCAAGGCATTCACCGACATGGAGATCATGGCGGACACGCTTGCCGACCCGGCCAGGCTCGCCCGGCTCATGTCCGTGGTCAACGATCCGCGCACGATCCACGTCATGACCAAGTGCGCCACCGAGCCGGTGATGTGGGAGACGTGGATGAACGGCATGACCGATTTCAACAAGATGACCCGGGTGATGATGCGCTTCATGAACCCGAACATGTACATGTCCTGGATGATGGCGCCGATGAACCCCGCCATGTACCAGCCGATGATGCAGTTCATGGATCCGGCCTACTATACCCGGTGGATGACCGCGATGATGAATCCCGTCTTCTACCAGCCGGTCACCTCGCTGGCGGACCCCGGCTGGTACAACCCGCGGATCAACTGGCTGATGAATCCCCAATCCATGCAGCCGATGTTCAACATGATGAACTTCGGCATGCCGGTGCCGGGCGCCGCCCGGGCGCCGGTTGAACCCGCGGAGGACGCCGCACCGGCGGAATCCGAGTAGCCCGCGGGAGGATCAGGGCCGGCCCGATTGCCCCTGCGGACTATTTCCTTCCCTGAATGCGACCCCGGAATCCTTCCGGGGTTTTTTTTGGCGTTTTCCGGTCGGTTTTTCTCCATAATCCGCCGCCAATGCGCCTGCTGCTGTCCTTTGCCGCCCTGCTCCTGTCCGTTGCCCTGCTGCAGCTGAGTTCAGGGGCCCTTTCCCCGCTCGACGTGCTGTCCGGCCTGCAGGAGGGATTCACCCGCACCCAGGTCGGCATGCTCGGGTCATCCCATTTCCTGGGTTTCTTCATCGGCTGCTGGCAGGCCCCGAGGCTGATCGGGACCATCGGCCACATACGGACCTTCACCATCTTCGCGTCGTTCGGCGCCATCGGCGCCGCGGCCCACCCGCTGTTCATCGACCCCCTGGCCTGGGCGGGCATGCGGATCATGACCGGGCTGTGCGTCGCGGGCTGCTACACGGCGATCGAATCATGGCTGCAGGCCTCCCTGACCAACCAGACCCGCGGCAGGGTCATGGGCGTCTACCGCGTGGTGGATATCGTCTCCGCTTCCGGGGCCCAGCTCCTGATCGGGGTGCTGGAGCCGGCCTCCTACGTCTCCTACAACCTGCTGGCGATCCTCTGCTGCCTGTGCCTGCTGCCGGTCACCCTGACCACCTCCGCCCAGCCCAGCGTACCGGAGCCGCCCAGGCTCCGGCCCCTGCACATGTTCCGGGTGTCCCCCCTTGGCGCCGCGGGTGTCATCGTCGCCGGCATCACCACCGCCTCCTTCCGCATGGTCGGCCCCATCTACGGGAAGGAAGTGGGGTTGAGCCAGGTCGAACTCGGATACTTTCTCGCCACCGTGATGCTGGGGGGCGCACTGGCCCAGTTCCCCGCCGGCCTGATCGCCGACAAGTACGACCGGCGCCGGGTGCTGATCGGGCTGTCGGTGCTGAGCCTGTTCATCTGCATCGGCATCGCCTGGGCAAACTCCACCTCGCCCTGGCTGATCTACGTCGGCGCCGCGCTCTTCGGCATGGCGACCTATCCCATATTCTCGGTTTCCGCCGCCCATGCCAACGATTTCGCGAAAGCGGGGGAAATGGTGGGGGTCAATGCCTCGCTCATATTCCTCTACGGCATCGGGGCCATCGCAAGTCCGCTGCTGACCTCCAGCCTGGTGGATCGGTTCGGCGCGCCGGCGCTGTTCGTCTTCATTGCCATCGCCCATGCCCTGCTGCTGGCATTCAGCGTGGTGCGGATGTCCGCGCGGCCCACCGTTGCCGACCGCACGCACTACACCTACATCCCGAGAACCACGTACATCATCGACAAGCTCCTCAAGCGGAACAACGACAACCACTCCAGGGACGGTTCCGACGATAAGACGGGGCACTGAACTTCCGGCCCACCGGATCATGGCAGTCCGTACCGGGAGATACGCCCATCTCCCCAAAGCGGTATTTTAACGGCCATTCGCATCACTTATATTAGATATTTCTAAAATATGATGATCCAGCCATGAATTCCCTGACGCGCGCCGTCATCGCCCTGGCGGTACTGGGCAGCGCCCCGGCGCAGTCCCTGGAAACCGTGCCCGCCACCGTCTCGGAAATGGCGCGCCATTTCCGGCTGGACGGCGTGGTGGAGGCGGTGCACCAGTCCACCGTCGCCGCCCAGACCAGCGCCCAGGTGGAGGAGGTCCTGTTCGACATCGACGATCACGTCGACAAGGGCGAGGTCATCGTCGTACTCAGGAACACCGAACAGCAGGCCGGCGTGGACCAGGCTTCGGCCAGCCTGCAGGCGGCCCGCGCCAAGCTGGCCGAAGCCGAGGCCGAATACGGGCGGGTCAGGGACCTGTTCGACCGCCAGCTGGTCTCGCGCCAGGACATGGACCGGATATCGGCAACCCGGAAAACCGCCCGGGCGGCACTGGCGGCCGCCGAGGCCGGGGTGAGCCAGGCCAGCCAGCAGCTGGAGTACACCCGCATCCGGGCACCCTACAGCGGCATCGTCACGGAGCGCCACGTCCAGGTCGGGGAAGTCGCCCGGCCCGGCACGCCCCTGATGAGCGGCATTTCCCTGGAAGAACTCCGGGTGGCGGTGAAAATCCCCCAGAGCATCGTCCACCTCGTGCGGGAACACCGCAGCGCCGGCGTGGAGATGCCGAATGGTGAATGGGTCGCGGCGCGGAAGGTGACCGTCTTCCCCGTGGCGGACGCCGGCAGCGGCAGTTTCAGCACCCGGCTCGACCTCCCCCCCGGCCAGGACGGACTCTTCCCGGGCATGTACGTCAAGGCCGCCTTCGTGACCGGCATGACCAGGGTCCTCACCGTCCCGGCCCGGGCGGTGGTCACCCGTTCCGAGGTGACCGGCATCTACGCGCTGGACCGGGACGGCGGCATCAGCTTCCGCCATATCCGGCCGGGCCGGACGCTGGCGGACGGCCGCATGACCATCCTGTCCGGCCTGGATCCGGGCGAGCAGGTGATCCTGGACCCGGCGGCGGCGGTCGCCGCGCTGAAATCCGGGGCCGGCGGCCATGCAAAATAACCGGGACACCGGTTTTTCCGGCGCCGTCGCGCGCACGTTCCAGGACACGGAGATCACGCCGCTGCTGGCCCTGCTCGGGCTGTTGCTCGGCCTGTTCGCGGTCCTGGTCACGCCGAGGGAGGAAGAGCCCCAGATCAACGTCACCTTCGCCAACGTGTTCATTCCCTTTCCGGGGGCCGCTCCCCGGGAGGTGGAAAGCCTGGTGGCCACCCCGGCGGAACAGGTGCTGTCGGAAATCCAGGGCGTGGAACATGTCTACTCGAGCTCCACCCCCGGACTTGCGCTGCTCACGGTCCAGTTCGAGGTCGGCGAGAACCGCACCGATGCCATAGTTCGGCTCTACGACCAGGTATTCAGCAACATGGACTGGCTGCCCCAGGGGCTCGGGGTCATGCAGCCCGTCATCAAGCCCATGGGGATCGACGATGTCCCCATTGTCGCGATCACGCTGTGGTCGCCGGACCGGGACCGGGGCGCCTATGAACTGGGACAGATCGCGCACGCCATCGAGACCCAGCTGAAGCGGGTGCCGGGCACCCGTGACATCTATACCATCGGGGCGCCCAGGCAGGTTGTCAACGTGGAACTCGATCCCCAGGCCCTGCCGGGGCACTCCATCGCCATCGACGACATCCGCCGCACGCTCAGGTCAGCGAACCAGATCCGGGACAACCTTCCCGTCACCCGGGACAACCGGGAGATCCTGATCCAGGCCGGCACCTTCCTCGGCGACCCCTCGGAGCTCGGCAACCTCGTGGTCGGACTCAACCACGACAGCCCGGTCTACCTCAGCGACGTGGCCACCATCCGGGAAGGGCCGGACACCCCGGAAAGCTATGTCTGGACCGGCACGGGCCCCGGGACGGCGGCCGACGGCGAGGGGCCCCCTGCAGACAGCCCCGCGGTCACCATCGCGGTGGCCAAGCAGCCCGGCCGGAATGCCGCGGACATCGCCCGGGGCGTCTTCCAGCGGATCGAGCAGCTCAGGGGCACCCACATCCCCGACGGGGTGAACATCCTGGTCACGCGGGACTACGGCGCCACCGCCAACGACAAGGCCCTGCAGCTCATCACCAAGCTGGTCTTCGCCACCTGTTCGGTCATCCTGCTCGTCTGGCTGGCCCTGGGCTGGCGCGAGGCGGTCATCGTGGGTGCCGCCGTGGTGATCACGCTTGCGGCCACGCTGTTCGCGTCCTGGGCCTGGGGATTCACCCTGAACCGGGTGTCGCTGTTCGCCCTGATCTTCTCCATCGGCATCCTGGTGGATGACGCCATCGTGGTGGTCGAGAACATACACCGCCATCTCGCGATGGGCGCGAAGAACCTGCTAAAGGCCATCCCGGCGGCGGTGGACGAGGTCGGCGGTCCGACCATCCTCGCGACGTTCACCGTCATCGCGGCCCTGCTCCCCATGGCCTTCGTCTCCGGGCTGATGGGCCCCTACATGAGCCCCATTCCCATCAACGCGTCCATGGGCATGCTGATCTCCCTCGTGGTGGCATTCGTCTTCACCCCGTGGCTGAGCAAGCGCATGCTGGGCCGGGTCCGCCACGGGCCCGGGCAGGACGCCGGGGACCTCGAGACTTCCCCGCGGCTCCATGCACTGTTCTCCCGGATCATGGGCCCGTTTCTCGCCGTGCGCACGGGAAGGCGCAACCGCTGGCTGCTCCTGGCCGGCATCCTGCTCCTTATCGCCCTGTCGCTGTCACTGGCCGGCGCCCGGCTGGTGGTACTGAAAATGCTGCCTTTCGACAACAAGTCGGAATTCCAGGTGGTTCTCGACATGCCCGAGGGAACCAGCCTGGAGCAGACCGCGCGGGTCCTGGGCGAGATGGGCCGTTACCTCGGCACGGTCCCGGAAGTGCGCGACTACCAGGTGTACGCCGGCACCTCCGGCCCCGTCAGCTTCAACGGACTGGTCCGCCAGTACTACCTGCGCGGCGGCGCGCACCTGGGGGATATCCAGGTCAACCTGGTGGAAAAGAAAGGGCGGGACCGGGACAGCCACGAGATCGCGGGCGCCGTGCGCGGGCCGATCCACGAAATCGCGCGGCGCCACCGGGGCAGCGCCAGGATTGTCGAGGTGCCGCCGGGGCCGCCGGTGCACGCCCCCCTGGTGGCGGAAATCTACGGCCTCGACTACCCGGCCCAGATCGACGCGGCAAAGACAGTCCGCGGGATCTTCGATGCCACGCCGGACATCGTGGACGTCGACTCCTCTGTAGAGCATCCCGGCGACAAGCGGGTGCTGGTGGTCGACCGCGCAAGGGCGGCCCGGTTCGGCGTCACCCAGGCCCAGGTCGCAACGGCCCTGGCCACCGTCCTCGGAGGGGAGGACGTGGCCTACATGCACGGCGAGCACTACAAGTACGCGGTCCCCGTGCGGCTCGAATACGCCGAGGCGGACAAGGCCGACCTGAACCAGCTCCTGTCCCTCCGGGTACGCAGCGATGCAGGGGCCCTGGTGCCGCTGTCCGAAATGGTCCACGTGGAGGATTCCGGCCGCGCGTACAGCATTCACCACAAGGATCTCCTGCCCGTGGTCTACGTGACCGGGGACATGGCGGGCGACACGGATTCGCCGTTGTACGGGATGTTCGGGATATTCTCCCGCCTGCAGCGGGAAACGGGCATCTCCCAGTGGCTGTTCTCCCAGCCCCCCGACCCCTACGAACCCGCCGTCAAGTGGGACGGCGAATGGCAGGTGACCTACGAGACCTTCCGCGACATGGGGCTCGCCTACTCGGTGGGGCTGCTGCTGATCTACCTCCTGGTGGT
>JAJDTE010000197.1:0-34780 GCA_022827325.1 Gammaproteobacteria bacterium
TGGGGCTCGCGATCTGCAAGGGGCTGGTGGAGGCCCATGGAGGCCGCATCCGGGCCGAGAGCGCCGGCGTCGGGCACGGCGCCACCGTCACCTTCACGCTGCCCATCGCCGGGGAGCCCGACGCCGAAGTGGCCACCGGTATGCCGACGGCGGCCGGGAAGAAGGGCGAGCCGGCGCGCATCCTGGTGGTCGACGACGATCCGCGCACGCTCCGCTTCACGCGCGACGCACTCACCAAGGCCGGCTACGACCCGCTGGTGACCGGAGAGCCGCAGGACCTCGCCCACATCGTCCGCACCGAGAAGCCGCGGCTGGTGCTGCTCGACATGATGCTGCCCGGCGAAGACGGTATCACGCTGATGGAGGGCATCCCGGAGCTCTCCAACCTGCCGGTCATCTTCATCTCCGGCTACGGCCGCGACGAGACTGTCGCCAGGGCCCTTGAATCCGGCGCTGCCGACTACATCGTCAAGCCCTTCTCGCCAACCGAGCTGGTGGCCCGGGTCCGCGCGGCGCTGCGCAGACACGAGGAGCCAGAGCCGTTCGTGCTCGGCGAACTCTCGATCGACTACGACCGGCACCGGGTAACGATCAGTGGCGATCCGGTCGTCCTTACCGCCACCGAGTTTGAGCTCCTGCGCGCACTCTCGCTCAACGCGGGACGTGTTGTGGCCTACGATACGCTGCTGGCCCGGGTCTGGAGCGGGCGCGGCAAAGCCGACGCAAACCTCGTGCGCATCTTCGTCAGGAACCTCCGCCGAAAACTCGGCGACGACGCGGCAAATCCCACCTGGATCTTCAACGAGCGCGGCGTCGGATACCGCATGCCCGAACCGGGAAAGGAGTGAGCGCCTTGCATCGGGCATGGGGCTGCATCGCTTCTTCCATGCGACACCCTTCGGACGTCGGTGCGGCGGGAAAATGGCGGTGATTCCACCCCCATCGGGCGGCTTCCGGGCTACCGGGTGTTGTCCTGCATCAGCTCGCCGCCATATCGCCGCACACCCTGGACCAGGGGGTCCTCAATTGCGATCGGGCGCTGCTGGTCGCCGACGCCCGCCTTCGTTTCAATCCGCCAGTGCTGTCTGCGGTACCCGAGCCTGATTTCGAAGCCTGCGTCGTCCGCCCCCTGGAACGGCCGAACCGCTCACTTCCGTTCTTCGAAACCCAACGCGTAACGGCGACTGAAATTGAAACCGTAAAGATCTTCAGAGCGGGGTTTCCAGATCTGCTCGCCCCGTTTGCCCACCCGCAGGGGTATCCCATCCCCCGAATGCCCCTGTGTCCGCGCGTACTGCTGCCGGAACCGGTTCTCCTCCTCAATTGCCTGCCCCTCGGAATCGAAATACCGCCAGGTACCATTGGACATGTGACGGGCATGGGACAGTTCATGGAAGAGGTTCTGGACAGCCGAGAACCCGATCGGATTCCTTGCGCTGTCATACACGATGTGACTGCCGGAGTCCGGTATGCGGGCGTCAAACAGGATGGTCGCATCATCCCCCCGCCCGTCAATGAGCCTGGCTGAAACCGGGGCTAAGGCTCTGCCCGATGAAACCAGCGCCCACTCCGAATGGCGGATGGTGACCGTGTTGCCGCTTGTGTAGATCGCCTCCAGGGTCTCCCGCCCGATACTCGTGCTGGAGATCTCGTCGAGCCAGCCGGCCAGCCGGGCGATCTGGGCAGAGGTTCCTTCAAGCAGGACGGCAAGTCCGGACTGGTGCAGGTTGCTCATGTGGCGGTAGTTCCGCCTGATCCGGAAATCGTCGGCCGGGATGATGCGCTTGACCGTGATCACCTCGCCGGCATGGGCCGCGCCTCCATGCAATCCATGATTTCCCCCGGCAAATCCCGTCAACCATCCCCCGGCCAAAACCACGGCCCCCGAAAGCAGTAATCTGAGCACCCTTTCCAGGATCACCCTCCGGCAACTCCCGAACTGTCATATTACTGTAACAATTATCCGGGCAATTTGGTAGTAACTGTCTGATAAACAGCAAGTAAGCGGCTTCGCCGAGCCGTGGTTGCTGTCACCCGCCGGAAGCGGATGAGCCGTGCGTTCCGGGGAAGGGAAACGGAATTCGGGTATGGCGGGCGGGTCAGGCTGCCTGGTTCAGCAGATTCTGCAGGTCGCCGTTTTCATACATCTCGGTGACGATGTCGCAGCCGCCGACAAACTGGCCATGTATATAGAGCTGCGGAATGGTGGGCCATTGGGAGTACTCCTTGATGCCCTCCCTGACCATGTGGTCGGCAAGCACGTCCACCGATGCATAACGGACATTCAGTGCCTGCAGGATGGAGGCCGTGCGGCTGGAGAAGCCGCATTGCGGAAAATCCGGGGTACCTTTCATGAAGAGCACGATTTCGTTGCCCTCGATGACTTCCTTCAACTGGTCTTGTATGGTCATGTTTCTGGACTCCTGAAAATATATTGATGCGTCAGTCCCGGTGCTCTTCCGGGGTCAGGGTTTTCATGGACAGCGCGTGGATTTGAGACCTCATTCTATCACCAAGAGCCTGATATACCATCTGGTGACGCTGCACCAGCGACTTGCCGGCGAAGTCCGGGTGGATGATCACTGCATCGAAGTGTGCGCCGTCCCCTTCCACCGTCACCTCGGTGCCCGGCAGGCCGGCGCAGATCCAGTCTTCTATGTCTTTCGGGGTTACCATGGGTTGTGGGGTATCTGGCAAGTGGATTTCAGATGGGGACCGGCGGGGAAAACACAAGGGCGTGCAGCGCAACCGCTCAGCCCTTGCCGGAATCCTCCGGCGGCTCGGGATCCAGCAGTTCAGTCAGGCCCAGAATCCGCATCAGCGACCTGATCCGGTCCGGGACATTGCACGGACGCAGCCTGCAGTTTCTGGCTGCGGCCTCCTGCATCCAGTACACCAGCAGGGCCAGCCCGGCGCTGTCGACATTGTCGACCGCCGCCAGATCCAGGGTGCATTCATTCCCGGCAAACCCCCGGTTGGCCTGAAGCGCGCCGTTCACCGTGTCAACGGTCAGGTCTCCACGGAGCGACAGACCGGTATCGGTTTGTATCACCTGCACCATTTCCGTCACGGGCGGCTCTCAGCCCGGCCTCATCACGTGATTGGCCTCCCGCATGGAACCGATCAGACCGTCCAGCCCGAGACTGCGGATGGAGGCACTGTAGATCTTGCGGTAGTTGGTGACGAGATTAACCCCCGCGATGGTCATGTTATAGATCTTCCACCGGTCGTCGCCGTCCAGGATCATGGAATAACTCAGCGGGATGGGAGGACCGTCCGCCAGGGTGATCTCGGACTCCACGGTGGCGAATTTCATCCCGCCTCTCTCCTTGACCCGGGTGGTATTGAACGCCATCGTTCCGTCGCCGGAATATTGGAACAGGGCGGTGGCATAGGTACGGATCAGCAGTTTCCGGAATTCCATGCCGAACTGCCTGCGCTGCTCCGTGCTGGCGGACTTCCAGTTCTGGGCGAGCACCAGCTTGGAAATCCTGCTGAAATCGAAGTATGGATGGGTGACACGGGCCACCATGTGATAGAGCGCCGGGTGGTCACTTTCCAGTTCGCCCCTTCGCAGGGTGAATTCCTCCAGCAATTCCTCAACGGCCATCTGGATGACCTGCTCCGGTGCCGGCTCGGCCCGGACGGGCAGGCTGACCAGGATACCCATGCAAATTGCGAACAGGACCGTGGCAAACGTGTTGGCCGGGACGGAGCTGGAATTGCTTCCGACGGTGATGTCCATGGGTTCGACTCCGGGTTGCAGCGTGGCGCTAGTTGCCTTCATCGTCATTATTGCCGGCCAGGCTGAACATGAACTGACCGATCAGGGATTCGAGCTGGATCGCCGACTGGGTAATCTCGATCTCGTCGTCTTCCTGGAGGAAGATGTCTTCCGCCCCGGGATCGAGGCCCACGAACTGGGCTCCCAGGAGACCGGAGGTGAGGATGCTGGCACCCGTGTCGATGGGCAGGTTGTCATAGTGCTCGGCAATGTCCATACCCACGACCGCGCTGTAGTCGTCCTTGTCGATGGAGATTTCGGCCACGCGCCCGATTCGCACCCCTCCAACCATCACCGGGGCCTTCACGCTCAACCCGCCGACATTCTGGAACCGCGCATGAATCCGGTAGACATCGCCCCCGGTTCCGGTGGACCCGCTGACCTTCAGCGCCAGCATGGCAACAGCCGCGATTCCCAGAACAACGAACAGGCCGACCCAGATCTCGATGGTTTTCTTCTGCACCTTCACAAACCTCCAAACATCAAAGCGGTGAGGATAAAGTCCCCGCCAAGCACCGCCAGGGAAGAAGACACCACGGTGCGCGTGGTGGCCCTGCTGACTCCCTCGGACGTCGGTACCGCGTCATAACCCTCAAACAACGCGATCCAGGTCACAACAAAACCGAACACGATGCTCTTGATGATGCCGTTGAGCACATCGTCAACCAGGTCCACGCCTTCGTTCATCGATGACCAGTACACACCGGAGTCTACACCGAACTGTCCATGGCCCATCAGGTACCCGCCCAGTATGCCGACGGCGCTCATCATGGCCGCCAGCAGCGGCAGCGCGATGATCCCGGCAACGAACCGGGGACCGATCACCCGTTTCATGGGGTCTACCGCCATCATCTCCATGGCGGAGAGTTGCTCCGTGGCCTTCATGAGCCCGATCTCGGCAGTCAGCGCGGAACCCGCCCGCCCGGCGAACAGCAGCGCCGCCAGAACCGGTCCGAGTTCGCGCACCAGGAACAGGGCGACAACCAGGCCAAGGCTGGATTCGGCGCTGAAATTCACCAACTGGTAATAACCCTGCATCCCCAGCACCATGCCCACGAAAAAGCCGGATACAAGGATGATGAGGACGGTCAGAACCCCGATGGAATAAAGCTGCTGAACGACCAGGTCGAACCTCGGCAGACAGCGAAAGGCGCCGGACAGGGCATGCAGGAGAAACACCACGGCATGCCCCAGACGGGAGACGAAGTCGATCCCGGTCCGGCCAAGCTGCTGTATCCACGGCATCAGCCAGGGCCTCTCAGGTCGGCGAGATAATCTTCCGCCGGATAGTGATAGCCCACGGGACCATCCGGCAGGCCCTGCATGAATTGCCGGGGTTCCGGCTGTACGCTTTGCATCACTTCCTCGGGTGGGCCATGGCCGATGACCCTCCCGTTGCCGAGGAGGTAGACGTAATCGGCAATACTGCAGCCTTCCCGCACATCGTGGGTGACGACGATGGAGGTCAGCCCCAGCGCATCGTTGAGTTCCCGGATCAGTTTGACGATCACTCCCATGGAAATGGGGTCAAGACCAACGAAGGGCTCGTCGTACATGATCATCGCGGGATCCAGCACGATGGCCCGGGCCAGCGCCACCCGGCGCGCCATACCACCGGACAGGGATGACGGCAGGAGTTCCCGTGCGCCGCGCAACCCCACCAGTTCGAGTTTCATCAGCACCAGGATGCGGATCAGCGACTCCGGGAGATCGGTCTGTTCCCGCAGGGGAAAGGCCACGTTTTCGAAGACCGTCAGGTCGGTCAGAAGTGCGCTGCTCTGGAAAAGCATGCCCATGTTCCGACGCATGGCGTAAAGACGCTCACCGGCGCCGTAGGGCACCTCATCGCCATCGAATCGCACACTGCCCTTCCCGGGCCTCAACCGGCCGCCGATGAAGCTCAACAGCGTGGATTTGCCGCATCCGCTCGGCCCCATCACGACAGTGACCTTGCCTCGGGGTATTCGAAGGTTCAGCCCTGAAAAAACCTCTCTCCCGTCATAACCGAACTGTACGTCCGACACTTCGACCATGGGGCCTTCAAGCAGGTCGGGAACTTGGCGATCAGGCATCGTGTCTACAGTGGAGAGCAGTATGATCGCGTCCGGCGAATCGTGACCAACGCGGGATTTTACCAGAAGCCTCGACACGGCGGCGTTTGTCTTGCCCGCGCCATCGAATACTGGTTAAGCTGAAGGCATGCAACAGGGGCACTGACTGAGCACCCCCCCAACCGACACAATGGTACAGTCATGAAACAACCGACAGGAAATCCAGGAACCGGCATCCCGCAGACCGTCCGGGGACGGACGGTTTTCTGGTGCCGCCGGATCGCCATGGTACTGATGCTGGTCCCGCTGGGAGCCGGCGCATTCGGTCCCATCGCTACTCCGGCCGCCCGCCAAATCCATCCGGGGGACGAAGTGGAACTGCATCACGCCGTCCGGGCCGCCGCCGGCGCACGGGTCTACCTCCAGCATGGCAGGGTTGTCGCCGGCGCCGATCGGGCACACCGGGAACCGTACTGTTATTTTCACGTGTTCCGCGACCCTCAGGTGATCGACTCCGGGTTCATGATCCATCCCGACCTGTTCACCGTGAAGGGACTCACGAGCCGCATCGAGTATTCGGGAGCCCTGTTGCCGAACGTCCGGTACGCGATGTCCTCCCTGTCCTTTCAGGACTACAGCGCCGAATACATGATGACCACTGTCCGGCTCGAGTCCGCCGGCCAGCCCCGCGTCAGGGAACTGAAGTGCGGGATTTTTGCCGTTCCTTTCGAGCGCGGCTACCTTACCCTGGAGGAAATCCGGGACACCCTCGGAAGCATCGTCACCCTGAAGCTCGGTCAGCAGTAGCCGCCCAAGGCATACGCCGGCGCCCGACGCGAAGCGTCAGCGTCGCAGTGGCTTGACGTTGGTGGTCTGACCGCTGTCATCCCTGGTGCCAAGGCGGTCCTGGACCGCGGCAACGATCCCCTCCGGATGAAGGCCGCATTCGGTGAGCTGCTGCTGCTGGCTGCCGTGATCGAAGTGCCTGTCCGGCGCACCCAGGTTGATCACATCCACCTGGCGTTGCTCGGCAAGCAGCAGTTCATTGACCGCCGATCCCGCTCCGCCGGCGACCACGTGATCCTCCACGGTGACCAGGCAGCCATGGGATTCCGCCAGGTCCAGCACCAGTTCCCGGTCCAGCGGTTTCACGAAGCGCATGTTCGCCACGGTTGCATCCAGTGTCTCCGCGGCTTCCAGCGCCGGTGCGAGCAGGGTGCCGAAAGCAAGGATGGCCACATCCCTCCCCTGCCGCCGGATCTCGCCCTTGCCGATGGGCAGCAATTCCATGTCTTCGGACTCGGCCACGCCCGGGCCGCCTCCCCGGGGATACCTGACCGTCGCGGGTCCCTGGTGCATGAATCCGGTATAGAGCATGTTGCGGCATTCCGCTTCGTCCGCCGGTGCCATGATCAGCATGTTGGGAATGCAGCGCAGGTATGAATAATCGTAGGTCCCGGAATGGGTGGCGCCGTCGGCACCCACGAATCCCGCCCGATCGATGGCGAAAAGGACATCCAGATCCTGTATGGAGATATCGTGGATCAGCTGGTCATAGGCCCGCTGCAGGAAAGTCGAGTAGATCGCCACCACCGGCTTGAGTCCCTCGCAGGCAAGCCCGGCGGCAAATGTCAGCGAATGCTGTTCCGCAATGCCCACATCGAAATAACGGTCGGGATAGATCGTGGAAAATTTCACCAGGCCGGACCCCTCGCGCATGGCGGGCGTGATCCCCATCAGCCGGTCGTCCATCCCGGCCATGTCGCATAGCCAGTCGCCGAATACATTGGTGAAGGTGCGGGTCTTCACCGGCTTGGACTCCAGCTTCCCGGTACTGGGATTGAACGGCGACACGCCATGATACACGCAGGGATCGCCCTCGGCGGGTTCATAACCCTTGCCTTTCTGGGTTACCACGTGCAGGAATCTCGGACCATCCAGGTCGCGCATGTTCTCAAGGGTCTTGACCAGGGATTTCAGGTCATGACCGTCCACGGGACCGATGTAGTAGAAACCAAGCTCCTCGAACAGGGTACTTGGCATCAACATGCCCTTGATGTGTTCCTCACACCGGCGGGCATAGCTGACCAGGGGGGGAGGCAGTGTGCTGAGAACGGTCTTGCTCTCGCGCACGGAGGTGTATGTACGACCGGAGAGTATTCGCGCGAGGTAGTTGGATATAGCCCCCACGTTGGGTGATATCGACATTTCATTGTCATTCAGAATCACCAGCAGGTTGGCGTCCAGGTCGCCGGCATTGTTGAGAGCCTCGTAGGCCATTCCCCCGGTCAGGGCACCGTCACCGATCACCGCCACCACCTCGCGGTCCTCTCCCTTGGCGCTCGCTGCCACGGCCATCCCCAGGGCCGCGCTCACCGAGGTGCTCGCATGTCCGGCACCGAAAGTGTCGTATTCGCTTTCCGTCCTCTTCAGGAAACCGGACAGTCCGCCGAACTGCCGGATGGTGGTAAACCGGTCCCGCCGGCCGGTGATGATCTTGTGCGGGTATGCCTGGTGGCCGATATCCCAGACCAGCCGATCCTTCGGCGTATCGAAAACGTAATGCAATGCCAGGGTGAGCTCCACCGCCCCCAGTCCCGGCGCCAGATGCCCTCCAGTCTGGGATGTCACCTCGATCAGGAAACGGCGCAGTTCTTCCGCCAGCTGGGGCAGTTGCTCAGGTTGCAGCAGCTTGAGCTGGCGCGGCGTGTCGATGGAATACAGGAGCGGGTACTCGGCTGTTTCAGGCATGGTGTCGGCAATCAGGATTCATTCGTATTGTTGTTATTTGTTAATGCATATTTGCAACTGTAATCAGTAGCTTCGGGCAACAACAAAATTGGCGATCTGATGAAATATACCACCATTGTCACCCAGGGCGCAGGCATTTTCGAGGGCGGCCTCATGCCACCGGTCCCTCTGGACGCGGGCCTCATCCAGTCCCAGAAGGGAGACAAAGGTGGTCTTCTGCATCCTGTCGTCCGACCCGCTGTCCTTCCCGAGAACGGTGCTGTCCGTGGTGACATCCAGAATGTCGTCGACGATCTGGAACGCCATGCCGATGGCCTTGCCGTAACTGTCCAGCGCGTTGAGCTGGGATTCCGTGGACTCCGCGACCGCAAGGCCGCCCAGCACGCAGCATGTGCGTATCAGGGCCCCGGTTTTCATGCCATGCATGGTAGCCAGGTCCTCGAGGTCGAGCGTCTGGCCGGTGGCCGCCATGTCCAGCATCTGCCCGCCGGCCATTCCGGACCCGCCGATGCCGGCTGCCAGGCAGTTCACCATGCGAAGCCGCCTTTCCGCCGACAGGGACCGCGGGTCCCCGTCGCACAAAATTTCGAACGCCAGCGACTGCAGGGCGTCACCTGCCAGGATTGCAGTGGCTTCGTCAAACCTGCGGTGGCATGTGGGTCTGCCCCTTCGCAGGTCGTCGTCATCCATGGCGGGCAGATCGTCGTGCACGAGGGAGTAGGCATGCACCAGTTCCACGGCGGCGGCGGCGGCATCGAGCACGTCCCCCGATGCGGGCCTGCAACCTTTCAGTTGCCCCCCCGCGGCGTAAACGAGCATGGCCCGCAGCCGCTTGCCGCCGTCCAGCGTGGCGTAGCGCATTGCGTCCATGAGCCCGGCAGGTATGGCCGGCTGTTGTTCGAACACCCCCTTGAGCGCCGACTCCGTGCGCTCCCGGCAGCGGCGCCAGTGCTCACCGAAATCATCCCCCGGCATGTGACTGCACTGGATTCACGGAGTCAGTATTCATCGGCGTCAGGGTCTTCACCGCCGGGATCGTACCGTTCATCACCCTCCAGTATGTCACCCCCCGACTCCACCTGGTAGATGCCGTGCTTCTTGACCAGCTTGTCCACCCGCTGTTGGGCCTTATCAAGGCTTTCCTGGCATTTTTCCGACAGTTCCATGCCGCGCTCGAAGTCCTTCATGGTCTGCTCGAGTGTCTGCTCCCCCTGTTCCATGCGCTGTACGATACCTTCCAGTTCGGCGAGCAGTTTCTCGAAGTCCGGGGTAGCGGATTTTTTTGTCGTCGACATCGCGGGGACCGAGGGACGGAAGACATTGACTGGCGGCGAATTCTATCAGAGTTTCGAACGCATGCAGGCGCCCCGGGCACGCGCCCGGCACGGGGCTGGGTTATCATCCGCCCAATCGAATCCACGGCGTTGAAATGAGCAGTTCCTACGATGCATCGGCCATAGAAGTCCTTTCCGGACTCGACCCCGTGAGAAAACGCCCGGGGATGTTCACGGAAACGGACCGACCGAACCACCTTGCCCATGAGGTGCTCGACAACAGCGTGGACGAGGCAATCGCCGGATTCGCCCGCAGGATCGAGCTCACGCTGCACAGGGACGGAGCGATGACCGTACGTGACGATGGCAGGGGCATGCCGGTCGACCTGCACGAGGAACATGGCGTGACCGGTGTGGAACTCATCCTGACGCGCCTCCATGCGGGCGGCAAGTTTTCCGGGGACGCCTACAACTATTCGGGCGGACTGCACGGTGTCGGGGTCTCTGTTGTCAACGCGCTCTCGGACCACCTCGAGGTCTGGGTCCGGCGCAACGGCAACGAGCACTACATGGCATTCACCAACGGTGAGAAAAAGGAGGAACTCAAGGTTGTCGGACAGGTCGGTCAACGCAATACCGGCACCACCTTGCGCTTTCATCCGGACCCCGCCTATTTCGACTCTTCCAGGTTTCATGTTCCCCGCCTGAAACGAACCTTGCGCGCGAAGGCGGTGCTGTGTCCGGGCCTCGAGGTTGTGTACGAGGACGAGGTCCATCCGGAGAACAGCGAACGCTGGCAGTACGAGGACGGCCTTGTTGAGTACCTCGCCGGGGCCCTGGAGGGAGCGGAACTCGTGCCCGAATCGCCCTGCGTCTTTCACCACAGGAGCGATGACGGTGAAAACGACTGGGCAATGGCATGGGTAACGGATGGCGGCGAGTGCGTCACCGAGAGTTACGTCAACCTGATCCCCACGGCGCAGGGCGGCTCGCATGTTTCCGGTCTGCGCAGCGGGTCCACCGAGGCCATACGCGAATTCTGCGAGTTCCGCGACCTGCTACCGAGGGGACTCAAGATTACCCCCGAGGATGTCTGGAACAACTGCTCCTATGTCCTGTCCCTCAGAATGCACGACCCCCAGTTCAGCGGCCAGACCAAGGACCGCCTCGGTTCCAGGGAAGCGGCGACGCTCATCCAGTCCGCCGCGAAGGACGAATTGAGCCTGTGGCTGAACCAGCATGTGAAGGAGGCGGAGAGGATCGCCCTGCTGGCCATCGAATCGGCCCAGCGCCGGCTGCGCGCGGGCAAACGGGTGCAACGGAAGAAAATCACCAGCGGGCCGGCATTGCCCGGAAAACTGGCGGACTGCACCAGCGACGATCTGGAGCGGACCGAGCTGTTTCTCGTCGAGGGCGACTCCGCCGGAGGATCCGCCAAACAGGCAAGGGATCGGGTGTTCCAGGCGATCATGCCCCTCAGGGGCAAGATTCTGAACACCTGGGAAGTGGATCCCGCCGAAGTGCTGGCATCCCAGGAGGTCCACGATATCGCCGTGGCTCTCGGTGTAGACCCCGGGTCCGAGGATCTTTCGGGACTGCGCTATGGCCGGATCTGTATCCTCGCCGACGCGGATTCGGATGGCCTGCATATCGCGACCTTGTTGTGTGCATTGTTTCTGCGCCACTTCAGGACGCTGGTCGAAGCCGGCCGTGTTTGCGTTGCCATGCCGCCACTGTACCGGATCGATGTGGCCAAGACGGCGTACTATGCGCTTGACGATGCGGGGAAGGACCGGATTCTCGCCCGGATCGAAGAGGAAAAAATCCGCGGCAAGGTCAACGTGCAACGGTTCAAGGGGCTCGGTGAAATGAACCCCCTCCAGCTCAGGGAAACCACCATGAATCCGGATTCACGCAGTCTTGTGCAGCTCAAGATGGACGCCGGGGACAGGCCCCATGAAACCATGGACATGCTGCTCGCGAGAAAGCGCGCTGCCGACCGCAGAAGCTGGCTGGCCGCGAACGGGGACCGGGCGGAAGTGGCCTGACAGCCGGCACCGGGACACCGGTGCGGTGGTCACCCGATTCGTGCGAACACCCTGCGGGCGGCATCGACCGTGGCCGCGATGTCCTCCTCGGTATGCGCCGCGGATACGAACCCGGCCTCGAATGCCGACGGCGCCAGATAGACGCCCTCCTCGAGCATGCCGTGGAAAAACCGGTTGAACCGCTCATTGTCGCAGGCACCGACATCGGCGAATCCCGTGACCGCGGGCCTGTCGGTAAAGAACAGGCCGAACATCGCACCCACGCGGTTGGACCGCATCGGAATGCCCTGTTCCCCGGCCGCCTCCAGAATGCCTTCCACCAGCTGCCCCGTCCGTTGTTCCAGGGACTGGTAAAAGCCCTGCGCCTCGGTACCACGCAACGTGGCAATCCCTGCGGCCATCGCCACGGGATTTCCCGACAGGGTGCCGGCCTGGTAGACCCCCCCTTCCGGTGCCAGGTGGGACATGATCTCCGCCCGGGCGCCGAACGCGCCCACCGGCATGCCCCCGCCGATGATCTTGCCAAGGACCGTGATGTCGCCCGGAACGCCGTAACGCCCCTGGGCACCCTGAAAGCCCACGCGAAAGCCGGTCATGACCTCGTCCATGATGAGCAGGCTGCCGTGCCGGTCACACAGGCTGCGGAGCCCCTCGAGAAACCCCTCGACCGGGGGCACGCAGTTCATGTTGCCGGCCACCGGTTCGAGAATGACCGCTGCAACCTCATCGCCCACCGAATCGAAAATCCGCTGCACCGAGTCGAGGTCATTGTACCCGGCCGTCAGGGTGTCCTTGACCGTGTCCGCCGGCACCCCGGGGGAGGTGGGGACACCGAGCGTCAGCGCACCGGATCCCGCCTTGACCAGGAGGCTGTCCGCGTGACCGTGATAACAGCCCTCGAACTTGATGATCCTGTCCCGGCCGGTGAATCCCCGGGCCAGCCGGATCGCGCTCATGGTTGCCTCGGTGCCCGAGTTCACCATGCGCACCTGCTCCACCCAGGGCAATCGCCGGCAGACGAGCTCCGCCATTTCCGTCTCGATCACGGTGGGCGCACCGAAACTGAGGCCATTCGCGGACTGGAGGGTGACCGCCGAGACCACATCCGGGTGGGCGTGTCCGAGTATCATCGGTCCCCAGGATCCCACGTAATCGATGTATCCGGTTCCATCCTCGGCAAAGACGCGGCTGCCCTTGGCCCTTGAGATGAACACCGGGCTGCCGCCGACGGAGCGGAACGCCCGTACCGGGGAATTGACGCCCCCGGGTATGACCCGGCAGGCCTGCTGGTAAAGTGTGTCGTTCTGCATCTTTCCGGCTCGTTTCTACTCGTTCAGCGCCCGGGAGCGGGGACTGCTGATTCAGAATCCATGCCGCGCGAGCTCTTCGGTGCGCAGCATGAACAGTACCTGATCATCGTCCCGCGTCGCCAGCCAGGTGAAAGGCACCGACGGCCACCGGTCAAGGACGGCCTGCCCGGCACTCCCCGCCTCGACCATGAGTGAGCCGCCCGGATTCAGATAATCCCGGGCGGATTCCAGCAGCGGCGCGATGAAATCCAGGCCATCCTCCCCGGCTTCCAGTCCCAGCCGGGGCTCGGCCAGGTACTCCGGGGGTAGTGTATCCATCCGACTTCCCGAAACATAGGGCGGATTGCACAGAATCAGGTCAAAACGGCGGGCAATCCCCTCGAACCGGTCCCCCTGGTTGATCTCCACCCGATCCGAAATCCCATGGCGCAAAACGTTGCGTTCCGCCACCGCGAGCGCATCCGCCGAAAGATCGCTCAGCAGGAGCCGGGCCCCGGGGAACGCCATGGCCGCGGCGATACCGATGCACCCGCTGCCGCAGCACAGATCCAGGATGGAGTGGATGTTGCCGGGTTCTATCCAGGGTTCGAAACGGTCAGGTATCCATTCGGCGAAATAGGAGCGCGGCACCAGTACCCGCTCGTCGACGGTGAACCGGTAGCCGGCGAACCAGGCCTCGCCGAGCAGGTAGGCAAGCGGCCTGCGGCTATGGATGCGTCGATCAAGGAGGTTCGAGATCGTCACCCGCTCATTTTCGGACAGCCGGCGCTCCCAGGGGACTGCCGGCTCGGCCGGCGTCATTCCACAGGCCCACAGTACCAGCCACTCCGCCTCACCGGCGGCGTCATCGGTGCCGTGGCCGAAACAAAGGCCACCCGACTCCAGGCTGTCCGCAACCACGCCAACGGCATCGACAAGGCTGATCCCATCCGCCAGCACCGTTCCGGAAGGCCGGTCTCCGGTCCCGGAAATCATGACGCTGCCGCCCGGCCGGGGTGTCGGGACCCATGAAAAAGGCGCCCTGCAGGCGCCTTTTTCATGGGTTCCCCCGGGCTGATCACTTCCTGTTGTAACGGGCCTGGAACCTGCCCACCCGGCCTGCGGTGTCCACCACCTTCTGCTTCCCGGTGTAAAAAGGATGGCAGGACGAGCAGATCTCGATGTGGAGATCCTTGCCCATCGTGGACCGGGTCTGGAAGCTGTTCCCGCAGGCACAGGTCACCGTGATTTCACTGTATTCCGGATGAATGCCTGATTTCATGTCTGTCTCCTGGAACGCGGACGCCGCCGCCGAGTGGATTGCCAAGCAGGGGCGCGATGGTAGTGAAATATCCCGCACGATTCAAGGGAAAGCACGTGCAAAGATGCCCGCTCCGGCCGATGCCGGGAGCCGTCACCGGTTCATCGACTTGATGAACTCCGCGTTGTTCTTGGTTGCCCTCAGCTTGTCGATCAGGAACTCCACCGCCTGCAGGTCATCCATGGGATGCAGCAGTTTGCGCAGCAGCCAGATTTTCTGCAGCTCAGCGGGGGCCGTCAGCAGTTCTTCCCGGCGGGTGCCGGAACGGTTGATGTTCATCGCCGGGTACACCCGTTTCTCCGCGATCCGGCGATCGAGATGGATCTCCATGTTGCCGGTGCCCTTGAATTCCTCATAGATCACGTCGTCCATCTTGGATCCGGTGTCGATCAGCGCCGTGGCGAGAATGGTCAGGCTTCCTCCCTCCTCGATATTCCGCGCCGCGCCGAAAAAACGTTTCGGCCGTTGCAGTGCATTGGCATCCACACCGCCGGTGAGCACCTTGCCGGAAGCCGGTGCCACCGTGTTGTAGGCCCTCGCCAGCCGGGTGATGGAATCCAGCAGGATCACGACGTCCTTCTTGTGCTCCACCAGCCGCTTGGCTTTCTCGATCACCATTTCGGCCACCTGGACATGGCGGGCTGCAGGTTCGTCGAAGGTGCTGGAGACGACCTCCCCGCGCACGGTGCGCTGCATTTCCGTCACCTCCTCCGGCCGTTCGTCGATCAGCAGCACCATCAGCATCACTTCCGGGTTCATCCTGGTGATGGACTGCGCCATCTGCTGCAGCATCACGGTTTTCCCGGTCTTCGGCGCCGACACGATGAGGCCCCTTTGTCCCTTGCCGATGGGGGCAATCAGGTCGATCACCCGGCCGGTGAGGTCCTCGCTGGATCCGTTCTCACGCTCCAGGATCAGGCGCTCGTCGGGATGCAGCGGAGTCAGGTTCTCGAACAGGATCTTCTTCTTCGCCTCTTCCGGCGTCTGGAAATTGATCTGTTCGACTTTCAGCAACGCGAAATAGCGCTCCGAATCCTTGGGTGGACGGATCAGTCCCGAAACGGTATCCCCGGTGCGCAATCCGAACCGCCGAATCTGGCTCGGTGACATGTAGATGTCATCGGGGCCGGCCAGGTAGGAAGAGGAAGCGGACCGAAGAAAACCGAAGCCGTCCTGCAGGATCTCCACCACGCCCTCGCCCATGACCCGCTGGCCCTTGCGGGCCTGGGCTTTCAGTATGGCGAAGATCTGGTCCTGCTTGCGCAGCCTGGTGATGTTGTCGAGATTCAGATCACGGGCCAGTTCCGCCAGTTCAATGGGCTTTTTCTCTTTCAGTTCCGTGAGACTGATCGGCGGCGCCTCCTGGTACTCCGGCGGGAGGGGCTGCCTTGAGGGATTGCGGGGTGCCTTGGGCTTGGCTTCTGGGCTGATCGACATGGGGGAAATAGTCTGTGTTAATAAGTGCGCTGAACCTTGCGCTCACTGTGTTTGGAAACTTGGCAGGATATCCAGGGATACCTGACGCCAGATAACTTCTGGAGCAGTCTGAACGACTGCGAGGAGGATGCGGTAAGCGAATAATAATGCCGTAAGGGGCAGATGTCCAGCACCGGAACACAGGCCTTGGGGCCCGGCCTGCCTGCTATCCCTGCCCCGCAAACACAGGAACACGGAAAGCGTGGCCGGACCCGCGCATTCCGCACCGTCCTGGCATGCCGGATCCGCCTGCCGGCTCAGGATGCGGCGGATTCGACGTTGCTTTCTATAAATGCCGCAAGCTGCGACTTCGATACCGCGCCCACCTTGGTGGCCTCGACGTTTCCGTCCTTGAACAGCATCAGGGTAGGGATGCCGCGGATGCCGAATTTCGGAGGTGTTTCCGGATTGTCATCAATGTTAAGCTTGGCGATTTTCAACCTGCCGCCATATTCTTCGGCAAGTTCGTCCAGGATTGGCGCGATCATCTTGCAGGGTCCGCACCATTCCGCCCAGTAGTCTATCAGCACAGGGCCTTCTGCATTCAACACTTCATCGGCGAAGGATTCATCGCTTACGTGCACGATTTTGTTGGACATGTGGTTCGTATGGGAATAGGGGTGAATCGTCGTAATATGCAATCATCGGTTTATTGAATCAAGGCTTTTCGCCCAAAATATTTCTTGCCCGCCCGTGATGCGGGCCGACAACGAGTATGACGGAAAAACATCTTACAGATCATAAGTTTACAGAATTTTCACTGGATGATCGCCTGCTTCGAGGGCTGGCAGAAGCCGGGTTCGAATACTGTACACCGATCCAGGCGCAGTCGCTGCCGCATGCCCTGGACGGCACGGACGTGGCGGGGCAGGCCAAGACCGGCACCGGCAAGACCATCGCGTTTCTGCTTGCCTGCTGCCAGCGGCTGCTGACCCGGGAACCGCTGCCGGGATACCAGCAGGGTGAACCCCGGGCACTGATTCTTGCGCCCACCCGGGAACTGGCTATCCAGATACACAAGGATGCGCTGCTGCTCGGCCGGTTTACCGGGCTGTCCATCGGGCTGGTTTACGGCGGTACCGGCTACGAACAGCAAAAGAACATGCTCTCGGGGAACAACGACATCCTGATCGGCACCCCGGGACGCCTGATCGACTTCTACCGCCAGAACCTGTTCTCCCTCAAGCATGCGGACGTAGCCATACTGGATGAAGCGGACCGGATGTTTGATCTCGGATTCATCAGGGACATCCGGTATCTGCTGCGCCGGATGCCGACTGCAGACCAGCGGCTGAACCTGCTCTATTCCGCCACCCTGTCCTATCGCGTGATGGAACTGGCCTTCGAGCACATGAACAGTCCGATGGAAATCAAGGTGGACAGCGACGAGGTGATTGCGGACAAGGTGGTGGAAACCAGCTACTACCCAAGCGACGAGGAAAAGCTGCCGCTGCTGGTCAACCAGCTGAAACAGATCCGATCCGACCGGGTGCTCGTCTTCGTCAACACGCGCCATGCCGCGGAAGATGTCGCCAATGCACTGCTCGTCAACGGCATCGAAAGCGCAACCCTGTCCGGCGATGTCCCCCAGAAAAAAAGGGAAAAGCTGCTGGCCCAGTTCAAGGAGGGGAAAAAGCGGGTCCTGGTGGCCACCGATGTCGCCGCCCGCGGCCTGCACATTCCCTCGGTCGGTCATGTGTTCAACTATGATCTGCCCCAGGACGCCGAAGACTACGTTCACCGCATCGGCAGGACCGCCAGAGCGGGCGCCAGCGGCGAGGCCGTCAGCTTCATCTGCGAAAAATATGCCTATTCGATCATGGAGATCGAGGAGTTTATCGGTCACAGCCTGCCGAAGAATCCCATCGATCCCTCCATGCTCGCCCCCATCCAGGCGCCGCCCCGCCACCGGGGCCGGGACCGGGACCGGGACCGTGGCAGGCACGGTTCCGGCCGTGATCAGCACCGGGAGGCGCGCGGCAAACCGCCTCGCGGAACGGGCGGTGAGAAGCGGTCCGGGTTGCGGGAAAACCAGGAGGACCGCGTCCGCACGGACAAACCGGAGACAAGCAGCAAAACCCCGTCCGGACATGCGGACGATGTCTCCCCGGCCGTCACTGTGCCGGAACTGCCGAAGAAGCAGGAGACCGTCCGGGATGACACCCTCGTGGGAGAGGAGATACGGCAGCCGAAGAAGCAGGAGACCGTCCGGGATGACACCCTCGTGGGAAAGGAGATACGGCAGCCGAAGAAGCAGGAGACCGTCCGGGAAGACACCCTCGTGGGAAAGGAGATACGGCAACCGCAAAACCAGCGCTTCAGCCGGCGATTCGGAGAAGTTCCCGCCATCGGCTGACTGCCGCCCGCAGCCGGCACCCTTGGACCGGGCAGTCCCGGATACAGCCTGAGGTAACGGGGATCCCGGCCGGTGCATGCCACCCACGGGAAGACCGAGCGGACATGCTTTACGGCACGACCCGTCTGTGCTTTGAATGTTCGTGGCTCCCCGGACGCGGTGTTTCCGGGGCTAGAAGCGCTTGCTGGCGGCGAAGTTGACCTTGTTGGAATCTTCCATGGGACCGGTGCCCTCGACATCCTTGCCGACGAATTCAATGTCGAGCCTGGTGCTGGGCCACGGTGTCCAGGAATAGCCGAGGTGAATGGTGTCCAGCGTCTCCACGCCGTGCGGCGCATCTTCGGCATCGGAAGAGAAGCGGTTCACGGACAGGTGGATATTCGCGTTTTCACTCAGGCGGTAGTTCAGGGTCGGGTTGATGTTGATGGAGTTGCCGGGATGCAGATACCGGGTTGCGGCCGAAGCGGTCTCACGGTCACCCACCCTGCCGAGTATGAAGCTGTCGATGCTGTTGCCCAGGGTCACGCTGAGCGCGGCGAACAACTCGCCGAAATGCCTGCCGCCGAACAGGTTCAGTCCCCATCCGGTATCGCTGGCGGCGCCGGTGTTGTCGTAATCGTCAAGCTCCAGCTCCCGCCCCAGGGCGGAAATCCCGTACAGGCTGTCATCCGTACCACCACGCCAGGACAGCGAGATCGTGGGCGAGGACGTGTCTCTATCATCCGGCACGCCGGCCAGCGACTCGTTCAGCGGTTCATCGTGACCGATCAGTTCGTAACCACTCTCCAGCGCCACACTGATTTCACCCACTCCCTGCCGGGTAGCCCAGGACAGCTGTTCTGCGGTCAGCCCCCGGGTCGCGAGCGAACCGCCCACGGGGTGAAGAAAATCCTGGAAATTACTCCAGTTGTTGCCCACCGTCAGCGTGCCTTTCGGACCCGTGAGCGACGTGGAAACCCTGCGTATGGAGATTTTTCCCCTCTCGTCGGCGGGATCCTGCATGAGCGAAAGACCGGTTTCCGGAAGAAGCGACCCAAGATTCTCGTCCTGAACCTCAAACTCGAGAATGGACGACATGGAGAGTCCCTCTGGTTCATCGCCCTCCGCGAAAATGGAGTATGGACCCGTGGCCTGCGGACTCAGACGGTTGCCGGAAAGGATGCGGCATGGTTCAAGGGCCCGGTCACCCAAGGTGGTACCTGTTCCCAGACAGTCAATGGTCAGGGGTTCGACCGCGATCCCGGCATGAACGGTGTCCTCGGTGGCAACGTCCGCATGCGCGGCGGCCGAGCCCATCAGCAGCACGCCGGCCAACACGGAGCCCTGCAGCATCCGGGGGATCGTTCCGGCCGCACGCCATCGCAACACCGACTGGGTGTTGGAATGTTGAGAAAGTGAACCCAACATGTTCTTTTCAGGGCAATATCGCTGCATTGGAGTGTGGCAATCTTCCACCGGTCTCCGTAACCGTCCAGGGGGCAATTATATGCCCCGGTCGGCCGGCCTGTCCACAGAATTCCTGGCGGTTCACCGGCATCCTGAAGGGGTTTCTCAGCCGGACGGACGCAGGGAAATCCGGTTGATCAGGTCCAGTCGCTCGTCCGCGGCCAGCGTCTCGAGAGCCCGCACCGTGCCCGGATACAGTGCCGGGTCGGCCAGAGACCCGCTTACGTCCAGGGTGCCGGCACCCAGCTCGAGCGCGGCGCCGTCCAGCCCCGAAACCAGATCCAGCACCTCCTCGACGGCATCCAGCCAGTCCGGATCGGCCCGCTCGGGATCCACCACCCGGTCAACCAGTTCGGCACCGGTACCGGACCCGGGATGCCGGCTTCGCAACACCTCTTCCAGTTGCAGCCAGGAATCGGCATCGGGCAATACGCCCCTGGCATGCCAGACCCCATCCCGCTTGAGGCGGAGCTTCAGCCAGGACAGGCTCTCCGGTGCGATCCGGGTCCCGTCGAGGACGGTGCGGACCCCGGGAACCTCCGCGGCGAGCCGGATGGCGGCGCCGGACGCGACCCGGCCGGACACGCGCCCTGTCAGGGTCACGTCACGCCCCCGCACTTCCACACCCATCTGGTGATAGCCCGCCTCGCCAAGGACCTCGCGCACGTTGTCCCTGATCTCCCGTTCCATGGGTAGCGACTCCACCAGCAGCGCGAAGAAATTGAGCACCACCAGGCCAAGGAGGCCCAGCCACAGGAACTTTACCGTGTCCCGTTCCACCCTGCTGGCCGCCCCTCCCGGTCGCCGTGATTCACCGTTGGCATCCCGGACAGTAGAACGTCGCACGCTGTCCCGTGACCACCCTGCGCACCGGCGCCCGGCAGCGTTCGCAGGGCTCTCCTTCGCGGCCGTACACCCGCAGGGACCGGTGGAAGTATCCGGGATTGCCAGTGGCACCGGTAAAGTCCCGCAGTGTGGTGCCACCCTGTTCAATGGCCTGCTGCAGTGTCGCCCGAACGGCGGATGCCAGCGCCTGGTAGCGGCGCCGGGAAATCCGGTTGCCGGTCCTGGCCGGATGGATACCGGCGTCGAACAGCGCTTCGGATGCATAGATGTTGCCGACACCCACCACCACCCGCGCGTTCATGAGGATATTCTTGATCGCGGTCCGGCGGAATCGCCCGCCGGCCCACAGCATGTCCCCGGTGAACTCTGCCGAAAGCGGCTCCACCCCGAGCTCCTTCAATAACGGATGGTGGTGTATTGCCCCTGGCTGCCACAACAGGCAGCCGAACCGGCGGGGGTCCCGGAACCGCATCGTATGCCCGTCCCCGGTTTCCAGATCGAAATGATCATGCGGGCCAGGTGGCGGCACGGGCCGGCCAAGCACCCGCAGGGAGCCGGACATGCCGAGGTGCAGGAGCATGCCACCGCCGTCCATACCGAAAAGCAGATACTTGCCGCGACGGTCGACGAACCGGATGGTGCGGCCCGTGACACGATCCTCCAGCGAAGGCGGAACGGGCCAGCGCAGGCTGCGGTTCCGCACCACCAGCCGACGGATCTCGGCCGACTCCAGGAACGGCGCGATACCGCGACGGGTGATCTCAACCTCGGGAAGCTCCGGCATGGAAATCTGGTTCAAAGTCGTTACAATCGCGCCCCTGAAGCATAACCGATTCCCCCTGCGCGATGTCCTTCACCGTCACCATTCAAAACAGTGCACAACAGTTTGGCACCAATCCCGGTGAAACCATTCTGGATGCTGCCCTCAGGGACAACCGCATCTTCCCCTATGGCTGCAGAAACGGGGTCTGCGGCGCCTGCAAGTGCAACCTTGTCAGTGGTGCGGTGGACTACGGCGACTACGAGGAGTTCACGCTCACCGATGAGGAAAAGGCCGAGGGGAAGGTGCTGATCTGCCAGGCCATTCCGCTGGAGGACGTGACCATCGACGCCGAAGAGGTCATGACCGGGCAGAACATCCAGATCAAGATGCTGCCCTGTCGCGTCGGCAGGATGGAACAACTGTCGGCAGATGTCATGCGGCTCTACCTGACGCTGCCCAGGACCCAGGAATTCAACTTCATTCCCGGCCAGTACATCGACCTGCTCATGAAGGATGGCCAGCGCCGCAGTTTCTCGATCGCGAACCAGCCGGAACTAACCAGGGAGGAAGGCCTCGAGCTGCACATCCGCCTGGTTCCGGGAGGACATTTCACCCCCCGGGTTTTCGATGCGATGAAGGAACGCGACCTGTTGCGCCTCGAGGGTCCCTTCGGCACCTATTTCCTGCAGACCGACGTTGACCGCCCGATCATCATGGTCGCGGGAGGAACCGGTTTTGCGCCGGTCAAGGGACTGATCGAGCACGCCATTGCGAAGGACGAGCGCTACGCCATCCATCTGTTCTGGGGTGCAAGGGACGAGCAGGATCTCTATCTTGACTCCCTGGCAGGCGAATGGGCTGCCCGCCTGGCGAACTTCCGCTACACCCCGGTGCTGTCGGAATCCACCTCGACAACCTGGGCCGGGGCCACCGGTTTCGCCCACGAGGCGGTGCTCGCGTCCTATGACGATTTCAGTGGGTTCGATGTGTATGCCAGCGGACCGCCGGTCATGGTGGATGCGGTCCGCGACCACCTCGGCGAACGGGGCATGTCGCTGGATCACTTCCATTTCGATTCCTTCGAATTCGCCCACGAGAGCTGACAGGCCCGACACGTACGATCACGCCGGCGCAGCCACAGGCGGCTCCCCCCTGATCGCCGTGCGCAGCATCTCCCGGCGCTGCCCGTCGTAATCGTTCACCGCATAGTGCATGGTGTTGCGGTTGTCCCAGATCGCCACCACCCCGGGCTGCCAGCGCCAGCGGCAGGCGAACTCGGGGCGCACGCAGTGGGCGTAGAGCTTCTCGAGGAAACGGGTGCCGACATCCCCGTCCGGTCCCTCAATGCGGGTGGTGTAGGTCGGATTGACAAACAGCATCTGCTCTCCTGTCTCCGGGTGACGACACACCGCCGGGTGGCGGGTTTCGCTGTCCGCCTCCGGGTTGTCCCGTTCCATCACGATGGATCCCTTGAACCTGGTGGATTCCTCCGGGGCATGAGAGACGCCATAGGGCTTGCCGGTGTGGACGGCGGTGGCGCCGGCCAGCAGACGCCGGTCGGATTCCGGGAGACGCTTCCAGGCAAGCGACATGTCGACCCACAGGGTATCTCCCCCGGACGGGGGCGTTTCCACGCTGTACAGGATGGAAGCCGAGGGCGGCGCGGGAAGAAAACTGAAATCCGAATGCCATTCCCCCCCGAACACCCCCATATCGGTTTCGTGGGCCTCCTTGAGCACCCGGATCACCTCCGGATGTCCTTCCACCGGCCGGATGTACGGCAGTTGCACGAGTTCTCCGAAACGGCGGCTGAATCGTTCAAGTCCTTCCAGGTCCAGGGACTGGCCGGGCAGAAACAGGACCTTGTGGCGGAGCCAGGCGGACCGGACGGCCGGGAAGTCGGATGCACTCATCGAACCGATGTTGAGGCCGTGAAGCTCGGCCCCGATGGCCGGTGTCAGGGGAACTATCCGCACGGATCTGGCAGGAGACGGGAATCTTCCCGGTAGCATACCGGCCTGGGTTTCCCCTGCAAAGCCGCCGACAGCGATTCCCCTGGCCTGACGCGCGGCAACCCCCGCCGTTCAGGGCGGGGAGGATGGCAGGACCCGTTCCGGCTGAACACGGCGAAGCTATCCGACCAGGGAGAGGATCTGGCGCAGGGAGGTGACATGATGGTCCGAGAACTCGGGCCAGGGAAAAATCCCGTTGCTGTCGAAATGCACGGTTCGCACCCCGGCCCGCTTGCCCGCTTCGATATCGTACAGGAAATCGCCGACCATCACGGTCTGGGTGGGTAGTACGCGCCAGAGATCCAGCAGGTACCGGACCCCGTCCGGGCTTGGCTTGGGCGCGCAGGTCATCCGGCCAATGACATGGTGCGCCGGGAACAGATGATCCAGCCCGCTGGCACGCAGGGTCGCTTCCGCGATTTCCTCGTCGTTGCGGGTCAGGATACCCAGGGTTCCGCCCCGGGCGGCCAGGAATTCGAGCACCTCCAGTGCGTCGGGCTGGGGTCTTGCCTGTGACGCCAGATCCATCTCGATCTGATGCAGACGCCGACTGGCCTGCTCCGCGGCTGCAGGTTCCATCCGGGCGATTGTCTCGAGTATGGGAGTGTCCGCAGGAATGTCGATCTGGCGCCGGATGTCATTGAAATCATGCACGGGAACAGTCAATGTGCCGTCCATGTCGAAAATCCAGTGATGGCAATCCCTGAGAGGCATCGGGCAGAGCGGGCGTGAACGGTTACGATGCGGGCGGTCAGTTGACCACGGGCGGCCCGAACAGGGCGTTGAAGACGTCCCGGTAATCGGTCGCAAATGTGGCCTTCAGGCCCTTTCGGATGTAGTCCGGGAGCATGTCGAAGTCCCCCTTGTTGGCCATTGGCAGCACCAGGTTCCGGATTTTCATCCGGCGGGCAGCGACGACCTTCTCGCGGATGCCGCCTACCGGCAGCACCTTGCCGGTGAGGGAGATTTCCCCGGACATGGCGTACGAGGACTTCACCTGTCTTCCGCTGGCCAGGGAGATCAGCGCGGTGGCCATGGTGATGCCGGCGCTTGGTCCGTCCTTCGGCGTGGCCCCGGCGGGCACATGCAGGTGGATCATCGAATCCCTGAAGAAGTCCGGGTCCAGGCCAAGACTGTCCGCATTGCCGATCACGTAACTGTAGGCAATCTCCGCGGATTCCTTCATCACGTCCCCGAGCTGGCCCGTGAGCCGGAATCCGCGGGCGTATCCATGACTGCGGGTTGCCTCGACATCCAGTGTGGCGCCGCCGAGGGCGGTCCAGGCAAGACCGGTCACCACGCCGACACCGCGGATCCGCTCCTCCTCGCTGAACACCGGTTTGCCGAGATAGTCCTCGAGGTTCCCCGCCTGGACGTGAATGGGGGCGGTTTCACCCGCATGCAGCTTCATGACCACCTTGCGGACGATGGTGCCCAGCAGTTTCTCGAGCCGGCGCACCCCGGCCTCGCGGGCATACTGCTCTATGATCCTGCGTATGGCAGCGGCATGGAGGCGAAGCTGGCCGCGTTTCTTGAGGCCGGCGCGCTCAAGCTGTCGCGGCAGCAGGTGTTTGCGGGCAATGGAAATCTTTTCCGCCGCGAGGTAGCCGGATAGCCGCATCACCTCCATCCGGTCCTGCAATGGTCCCGGAATGGTATCAAGCTGGTTTGCCGTGCAGATGAAGAGCACCCTGGACAGATCCACGCGCACATCCAGGTAGTGATCCAGAAAGTCGCGGTTCTGCTCCGGGTCCAGCACCTCGAGGAGGGCCGAGGCCGGATCGCCGCGGTAGCTGTTGCCGATCTTGTCGAGTTCGTCGAGCATGATCACCGGATTTGCCGTTCCGCACTCCCGCAACGCCTGGATGAATTTGCCCGGCATGGAGCCGATGTAGGTGCGGCGGTGACCCTTGATCTCCGATTCGTCCTGCATGCCCCCCAGGCTCAGGCGGTAGAATTTCCGGCCGAGCGCGGTGGCGATGGACCGGCCGAGGGAGGTCTTGCCCACACCCGGCGGACCCACCAGCAGGATGATGGAGCCGGCGATGTCGCCACGCATCTTGCCCACCCCGATGAACTCCAGGATCCGGTCCTTGATTTCCCGCAGCCCCTCGTGGTCCCGATCCAGGATCTTCGCTGCTCTGTCGATATCCAGCGAATCCTCGCTGACCCTTCCCCAGGGCACACCGGTCAGCCAGTCCAGGTAGTTCCGCGTGACCGTGTACTCCGGTGACCCGCGTTCCAGCACCGCCATCTTGTCCATTTCCTCATCGATCCGCCTTTGTGCATGCTCCGGCACAACGCAGTCCTCGAGTTTTTCCCGGAACGCTTCGATTTCCGCCGCGCGGTCATCCTTGGAAATGCCAAGTTCCATCTGGATGAACTTGAGTTGTTCCCTGAGAAACGCCTCCCGCTGGTGCTTCGTCATCTCGCTTTCCACGTGGGCGCGGATTTCCGTCTGGGCCCTGGCGATCTCCAGTTCCTTCTGCAGGAGCACGAGGGTCTTTTCCAGCCTGGGCTGCAGATCCAGGGTCTCCAGCACGTCCTGCAACTCGTCCGGCGCGGCGGTGGTCAGACTGGCGCCGAAGTCCGCCAGCCGGGAGGGCTCTCCCGGTCCGAAGTGATTGAGGAACATCTTCAACTCCTCGCCGTACATCGGATTCAGCGGCAGCAGCTCCTTGATGATGTTGACGATGGCCGTGGTATAGGCCTTGATCTCCACCGACTCCGCCGGGACATGCTCGGGGTGGTAGGTCACATAGGCAGTGAACGGATGCCTGCGGCTACCCCAGGCATTGATACGGAAACGCTGCAGGCCTGCCAGGATGACATGCAGCTGATTTTCCTGCTGTTCGAGCTGATGGATCCGGCATACGGTGCCCACGGGCCTGAAATCGGTCCATTTCACCCTGTCCGGTGCCACCCCGCCGGTGAACACGACACCCACCACCGGGTTTCCGGCACTGGTGATGCGCTCAAGATGCTGCCCCCATTTTCCCGCCTCCATGACCAGCGGGAGCACCTGCCCGGGAAAGAACGGTTTCTTTTCGAGCGGCAACACCAGCAATTCACCGGGAAGGACATCCTGCGGCCGCGCCAGATCGGTGACGATTTCTCCCTGGGGTTGTCCGGAGTCCTGATCTTCCACGGGCTGTTCCATTCGGGAATGTGTCTGATCGTTCATAGGGACAGTTATGGTGAAGGGCCGGCGAATTACAAGGGGAAATCACGGATTGCGGAACACCGGCAACCGAACGGTAACCGCGTGGGAACTATGGGGAGCAAGCAACAGCCACAGGTGGCGGCAAATGTCTCCCACGGGCTCCGCAAGGCCGGGGTTACCGATCCGTGATACGGCCATTCTCGAGGGAGACCATCCGCCCCATCCGCTCTGCCAGGCGGATATCGTGCGTAACCACGATCAGGCTGGTTCCCGTGACCTCGTTGAGCTCGACCAGCAAATCATGGATCGAGCCGGCGGTCCGGGCATCAAGATTTCCCGTGGGTTCGTCCGCCATGATGCAGCGCGGCTTCGCGACCAGGGCTCTCGCCAGGGCGGCCCGCTGGCGCTCGCCCCCGGACAGCTCCGCGGGCCTGTGTCCCAGACGTTCCCCCAGCCCGACCCGGACAAGGATATCCGCTGCCTGCTCCATGGCCTGTTCGGGATCCGTGCGCCGGATCAGCAATGGCATGGCCACGTTTTCCTGTGCGGAGAACTCGGCGAGAAGATGATGGAACTGGTAGACGAATCCCAGGGCATGATTGCGCAGGTCACCGCGTGCCTTCTGCGACAGCCGGTTGATGTCTTTCTGATCAATATGGACCGTACCGGTCGAGGGCTCGGCCAGGCCGCCGAGAATGTGCAGCAGGGTGGTTTTCCCCGAGCCGGAGGCGCCGACGATGGAAACCAGTTCGCCCTGACCCACCTGGAAGTCGATACCCTTCAGGACTTCCACCTGAAGGGTGCCTTCCCGGAAGGTCTTGGAGACGCCCCGGGCATTGACGATGGGTTCATTCACCGCCTGCATCAGTCATACCTCAGCGCATCCGCCGGCTGGACCCGGGAAGCCCGCCAGGCCGGGTACAGCGTGGCCAGGAAACTGAGCACCAATGCGAGGATCACCACCCAGAACACGTCGGGCCAGCGGAGTTCCGCGGGAAAGTCGGTGATCACATAGACGTTGACCGGAAAGAGTTCGGTGTTGAAAAGGCGCTCCAGCGCGGGGACGATGGTCTGTACGTTCAACGCCGTGATGACGCCGAGAACGGCGCCGGCCAATGTGCCGACGAATCCGATCACCGTGCCCTGGACCATGAACACCTTCATGATGCTCGCGGGACTCATGCCCAGTGTTCTCAGGATGGCGACGTCCGGCTGCTTGTCGGTCACGATCATCACCAGCGTGGACACGATATTGAAGGCCGCCACGGCAATGATGAGTGTCAGGACAATGAACACCACCCGCTTCTCGATTTCCAGGGCGCGGAAGAAATTGGCATGTTCACGGGTCCAGTCGCGGATGTAGTACCGGTTCTGGAGATCCTGGCCGATCTGGCGGCCGACCAGCGGGGCCCGGTCGACATCGTGGAGCTTCAGCCTGAGCCCGCTGACCTTCCCGTCCATGTCCAGCAGGCGCGCGGCATCATCGATATGCACCAGCGCGATCCCGCTGTCGTACTCGTGCATGTCGATCCTGAAGAGGCCCACGACTGTGAACCGCTTGAGTCTCGGCAGCAGACCCGCCGGAGTCACCCGGCCCTTGGGTGCCACCACCGTGACCTTGTCGCCAAGCTTCACGCCCAGGATGCGTGCCAGCGTGTCTCCGAGAATGATGCCGAATTCGCCCGACCTGAGTTCCCCGGGATCACCCTCCACGATGTGGTCCATCACCTCCGACACGGCCCGCTCCCCTTCCGGCAGGATTCCCCGGATCAGTGCGCCGGTCACTTCTCCGCCGCGGGTCAGCATGCCCTGGCCCAGGATGAACGGCGACTGCGCGGCGACTTCCTCGTTGCGTGAAAGCTCCTGCGCCAGCCCTTCCCAATTCTCCAGCCCTCCCTGGTAGCTGCTGACAGTGACGTGGGACACGACAAACAGGATCCTTTCACGCAGTTCGTTGTGAAACCCGTTCATCACGGACATCACCGAAATCAGGGCCCACACTCCCAGCACCACCCCGATCATGGAGGTCGCGGATATGAACGAGATGAAATGGTTTCTCCGCTTGGCGCGGGTGTACCGAAGGCCAATGAGGAGTTCCAGCGGCCGGATCATTCGCTTTCGTGCCGCATGTGGGGAAACAGGATCACGTCCCGGATGGAGGGGCTGTCGGTCAGCAGCATGACCAACCGGTCGATGCCGATCCCCTCGCCGGCGGCCGGCGGCATGCCGAATTCCAGGGCCCGGATGTAGTCGGCGTCGAAATGCATGGCCTCGTGGTCTCCGGCCTCCTTTTCAGCGGCCTGCACGCGGAACCGTTCGGCCTGGTCCTCGGGGTCGTTGAGTTCGGAAAAGCCGTTGGCGATCTCACGTCCCGCAGCGAAAAACTCGAACCGGTCGCTGACTTCCGGCTCGTCGTCGTTGCGCCGGGACAGCGGGGAAACCTCCACCGGATACTGGGTGACAAAGGCAGGCTGGACCAGCCGGTGTTCCACGGTTGCCTCGAAGATCGCGGTCTGCAGCCTGCCGAGTCCGTGGTTGTCCCCGACCTCCAGTCCGAGCCCCCGGGCGATGGCGCCCGCGGCATCCCGTTCGCCCAGTTCGGCGGCGGTGATCTTGGGGTTGTACTCGAGGATCGCCTCCTGCATGGTAAACCGCGAGAAGGGCTGGCCGAAGTCGACGACCTCCCCCTGGTAGCTGATCCTGAGGCTGCCGCAGACCTGCTCGCAGACCTGGCGCATCAGCGCCTCGGTCAGATCCACGAGGTCGTTGTAATCGGCATAGGCCCAGTAGAATTCGAGCATCGTGAACTCGGGGTTGTGACGGGTACTCACCCCTTCGTTGCGGAAACTGCGGTTGATCTCGAACACCCGTTCGAATCCGCCCACGGTCAGGCGCTTGAGATACAGCTCCGGGGCGACGCGCAGGAACAGCGGCATGTCGAGCACGTTGTGGTGGGTCTCGAACGGCCGCGCAACGGCGCCGCCGGGAATGGGATGCATCATCGGCGTTTCCACCTCGAGAAAATCCCGCCCGATCATGAACTCGCGGATCGCCTGGATGGTCTGGAAACGCTTGCGGAAAACTTCACGGGAATCCTCGTTCATGATGAGGTCCACGTACCGCTGCCGGTAGCGGGTCTCGGCGTCGGTCAGACCATGGAATTTCTCCGGCAGGGGCCTCAGGGACTTGGTGAGCAGCCTGATCCGGCTGACGCGCACCGACAGCTCCCCGGTGCGGGTGTGGAACAGTTCGCCCTCGGCGCCGATGATGTCACCGATATCGAACTTCCTGAACCGGTCGTCATACACCCCCTCCGGCAATGCGTCCCGCTGCACGTAGAGCTGGATCCGTCCGCTTGCGTCCTGGATGGTGGCGAAGCTTGCCTTTCCCATGATCCGCTGCAGCATCATGCGTCCCGCCACCCTGACCCGCACCGGCTCCTCGGGCAGCTCCTGGCCGTATTTCCGGTGCAGGTCTGCCGCCAGCGCATCGCGACGGAAATCGTTGGGGAACGCGATCCCCTCTTCCCTGAGCGCCGCGAGCTTCTCGCGCCGCTGGTGCATTTGCTCGTTCTCTTCCGACATGCCCTGGATCAGTGAGGAGTGATGGCCGCTGGCTACAGGACGCCGGTTAAAGACCGGCCTTGAGGCTGGCTTCCATGAACCGGTTCAGGTCGCCGTCCAGCACTCCCTGGGTATTGCCGGTTTCAACGCCGGTCCTGAGATCCTTGATGCGGGACTGGTCGAGCACGTAGGAACGGATCTGGCTGCCCCAGCCGATATCGGCCTTGCCCTCCTCCTCGGCCTGGGAAGCCTCGCGCCGCCTTTGCAGTTCGGCCTCGTACAGGCGGGCACGCAGCATGTTCATGGCTTCCGCCTTGTTGCGGTGCTGGGACCGGTCGTTCTGGCACTGGACCACGATGCCGGAGGGGTGGTGGGTGATCCGCACTGCGGAATCGGTCCGGTTGACGTGCTGCCCGCCGGCGCCGCTGGCGCGATAGGTGTCGATGCGCAGGTCCGCCGGGTTGATTTCGATCTCTAGGCTGTCGTCAATTTCGGGATACACATACACCGAAGCGAAGGAGGTGTGACGGCGGTTGCCGGAATCGAACGGGCTCTTGCGCACCAGTCTGTGGACCCCGGTCTCGGTGCGGAGGTAGCCGTAGGCGTACTCCCCGCTGAACTTGACCGTGGCGCTCTTGATGCCGGCCACCTCGCCATCGGACCGTTCGATGATATCCACGTTGTATCCCGCCGCCTCGCCCCAGCGAGTGTACATGCGAAACAGCATGTCCGCCCAGTCCTGGGCCTCGGTGCCGCCGGAGCCGGACTGGATGTCGACGAAGGCGTTGGCAGGGTCCATCTCCCCGCTAAACATGCGCCGGAACTCGAGCTTCAGGATCTGCCCGATGATGCGGTCCACTTCCACGGCGACCTCATCAAGGGTCTCGGCGTCCTCCTCAAGCTCCGCGAGTTCCAGCAGTTCGCGGGCCTCTGCGAGATCATCGTCGATGCTGTCCAGCCCCTCGACAACCTCCGCCAGCCGCGTACGCTCCTGCCCCAGTGCCTGGGCCTCCCCCGGGTTGTCCCAGAGGTTCGGATCCTCCATCCGTAAGTCTACCTCCTCCAGACGCTCCCTGCGGTTTGCGTAGTCAAAGAAACCCCCTGAGCGCGACCACGCGCTCGACGCCGGAATCGATGGATTCGCGAAGTTCATTGGGAATTTCCATGATCTTTCGGGCGGGATTTCGAAAAGCGCGCAGGATACCGAAAATCGCCTCTAAATGACAGCAGAACCGTTGCAATTCCGGGTGGCCGTGAACCCTGATTCCGTCATGTGCCGACACTGCCGGCTGAGCACAGGATAGGATCCGTTCCCCTGCGTCCGGAATCCACCCTGGGGATGCATGGGGATGCCAGGCGCTATACGGCGTTCACCCTTGTTTCCGTTTGACATGCACGGGGTCAGGCGGTAAATTTCGCTCCCCCGTTTCAATGCCGAGATGGCGGAATTGGTAGACGCGCTGGCTTCAGGTGCCAGTGGGGGCAACCCCGTGGAGGTTCAAGTCCTCTTCTCGGCACCAAATTCATCCAATAACACAGAAAACCAAAACTCACAAAGGCACTGTATTTACAGTGCTTTTTTTGTTTCTGAATTTTCATTCTGTTATCTCCGATTGTCCTTGATAGTCGCATTGATGGAACGTGGACGGAACACGGACTGGCGGTTTTATTCAATCGACATACGCACACTGCCCATACTAAATCGCGATCACGCTTTTTAACCATCGAAAGATACGCGTTCAATGGTTTGTGCAAGGACGACCCGGTCCTTGAGAAACGGTTGCAGCCGCTTCGGACTGGAGTTCCTCTAATGAGAGATTCCCCCCTCCTCTTCCCATGCTGACTCGAGGACCGCCGGTGGCACGACGATATTCCAGTTTGGCACCAGCCTGCCTGCCGTTCGGCGACTGCGTTCCAGATTACAAGGCTGTTTGGGCACGTGTTTTCGCAGCAGCGCCAAGAATGATTCCTCCACCATCAGTGCGTCTCGATGCTGCTCAAGGAAGAAACCGACCTTGGCCACTGCAGTCGCGCTTCGCAGTTTCAACGTATAGTCGGTCACCTGATCCAGATCGAAATACTCCACGGACTCAAGCGATCGCCAAACCTCCTCCCAGCCGCCCCCCAAGTCCGGACGTACCAACACATCGACCAAGGTGCGTTCCAGAGTTGTCACGCGGACCTTGCCGCCGGCATGCCGCACGGTTACGACCCCGAACAGTTCCGCCTGTTGGGCTTGCAGCGCCTTGGGAAACAGGACCGCAACGAATTCCTGTCTGCGGAATTCGAAGGGTCGTAGCGCATTCCGAGTGAGATACGTGAACCGATTATGCGCAGCATAAGCCTTGCCGTGAAACTGCAATGCGCTGTGGTGGGATACCACTGCATCCGCTGTGAACTGCCCCGCCAGCAGGTAGGGATCCACCGGGTAGTTCTCGGGGTCAATTCCCCGGGTCACGACGGCATACAGGCCACGTCGGAGCCGTAGCAGGTGTCCTGCCTTGACGTGATAGGCAAGCAGTGCTTCTCGCGTCTTTATCCGGGATGAGCCGGTGGATTCCAGGAAGGCCACGAAGGCCTCATGCCGGAATACCGGATGCTCGTTGAAGAATTCCTGAACTTTCATGGCCACCGACATGGTTGACAACAGTTGTCGTTACACATGAATAAATTAGGTGTATTGTCTAAATTCGTCAACTGACTTCTCGGTTAACTACCCTTCAGAACCGCCTACGGGGCTATGGCCGGATACGCCAACAATGAACCCTATGCACTGCAGGTAACAGATTCCAGCATGGAGCCGGAAATTCCCAAGGATTGTGTGATCGTCTCCGAACCCAGCGGAGTGCCTGAAAATGGTAGCGCTGTGACCGGGTTCGATGGTAATGAACCGGTCTTATGCCAATTGCTGATCGTTACACCCACGATCGATCACCGGCAGGCGCAGCCGATCATCCATCCTCACGTTCGTGCACACCCCATCAGCCCACCGGTACAGATAGCGATTCGAGGATAGAGTTCGTCCGGACCACTGGTGATGTACCTCGACCAGTGCTGCCTGAGCTGACCGATGGTCTTCGACGACAGGCCCCTGACATTCTCTCCCATAATATAGTTTATATTAACGCTATATTATCGCATATTGGTAGTGTATTGGCATCTAAAATAAACCGACTACTGCAGGAATGGCCGCCCCATGGTGTAGGCACCCAGCGCTGGTTCAATGGCAAAGGTATCGACTACCGTCTGGCCGATAAGTACGTCCGATCCGGCTGGCTAAAACGACTCGGCCACGGCGCATATGTTCGAGCAGGCTCGACCGTTGACTGGCCGGGTGCCGTCTGGGCGCTTCAGAAACAACTGGGCCTGGACGTGCATCCTGGGGCGGTCTCGGCCTTCGATCTGCGCGGTTACGCGCACTATCTGGCACTGGGCGGTCGTGAGGTCGTGCTGTTTGCCAAGGCAAAAACAAGGCTCCCCTCCTGGTTCCGAAATCACCAGTGGTCACAACCTGTGCGGCTGGTGACCACCGGCACGTTCACCAATGATGAGGATGCCGTATCGACCGTCAAAGTCGAGGATGTAGAGCTTGCTGTCGCAACCCTCGAACTGGCGGCCCTTGAGATGATGTACCTCGTCCCGAAGCGGCAATCCTTCGACGAAGCCATGCAGGTCATGGAATCCTTGGCGGCCCTTCGGCCTCATGTCGTGCAACGATTACTCGAAACCTGCCGCTCCGTGAAGGCCAAGCGCCTGTTCATGGTCGCGGCCGAACGACTTGGTCACCCATGGCTTGATGACTTGGACCTATCCCGCGTTGACTTCGGGGCCGGAAAACGGACGATACACCCGGGTGGCCACCTCGACAGGAAATACAACCTGGTCGTGGCGGATACGAACTACCTGTAAGTCTCCTCCATACCGGCCAACGAAACCTATCGGACCCAGGTAGATCTGCGGAATCGCTGCCTGCCCGCGATCCAGTGGAAACTCCATAACGAAAATTGCGTGTGGAGCGAAGAATATTTACAACTACTACAAGCAACTGTTTTATATGGGTTTTATGTAATTTTAAAGGTTCAATTCCTCTTCCCGGCACCAGCCCCAACGACTCGCAACACCACCAGGTTCGTGAATGGCGCTGCTGATGCAGTGTCATTTTCGTCTCACCTCATGGAACCCGGGCACTTCATCTGTGCGGCCCCTTCTTCTCGGTTACAATTCTGCTTTTCAGAACCTCCTACCGGACCGATGGACGGATGCGCCAACAACGAACCCTATGCCCTGCAGGTAACAGATTCCAGCATGGAGCCGGAATTCCCCAAGGGTTGCGTGATCATCTCCGAACCCAACGGGGTGCTTGAAAACGGCTGCTATGTGATCGGGTCCGATGGCGATGAACTGGTCTTTCGCCAGTTGCTGATCGACGACAGGGGCTGGCGACTGCACGCCCTCCAGGGCGATCATGTCGATATTCCCATCGATGGACCAGCGGCGATCCGGGACCGGGCCCGTGAGGCCGAGCGGCGACGACGGGCGGCCTGACGGACCGTCCTTCGTCAGCTGGAGATGAAAGCCCCGCCCCGATAGGGTGGGCATGCAGACCAATGTCCGGAATCAGGCCGAAACGCCCTGAA
>JAJDTE010000186.1:0-5557 GCA_022827325.1 Gammaproteobacteria bacterium
TGGGGCTCGCGATCTGCAAGGGGCTGGTGGAGGCCCATGGAGGCCGCATCCGGGCCGAGAGCGCCGGCGTCGGGCACGGCGCCACCGTCACCTTCACGCTGCCCATCGCCGGGGAGCCCGACGCCGAAGTGGCCACCGGTACGCCGACGGTGGCCGGGGAGAAGGGCGAGCCGGCGCGCATCCTGGTGGTCGACGACGATCCGCGCACGCTCCGCTTCACACGCGACGCACTCACCAAGGCCGGCTACGCCCCGCTGGTGACCGGAGAGCCGCAGGACCTCGCCCACATCGTCCGCACCGAGAAGCCGCGGCTGGTGCTGCTTGACGTGGTGCTGCCCGGCGAGGACGGTATCACGCTGATGGAGGGAATCCCGGAGCTCTCCAACCTGCCGGTCATCTTCATCTCCGGCTACGGGCGCGACGAGACTGTCGCCAGGGCCCTCGAATCCGGCGCTGCCGACTACATCGTCAAGCCCTTCTCGCCAACCGAACTGGTGGCCCGGGTCCGCGCGGCGCTGCGCAGGCACGAGGAGCCCGAGCCGTTCGTGCTCGGCGAACTCGCGATCGACTACGACCGGCACCGGGTAACGATCAGTGGCGATCCAATCATCCTTACCGCCACCGAGTTTGAACTCCTGCGCGCACTCTCGCTCAACGCGGGACGTGTTGTGGCCTACGATACGCTGCTGGCCCGGGTCTGGAGCGGTCGCGGCAAAGCCGACGCAAACCTCGTGCGCATCTTCGTCAGGAACCTCCGCCGAAAGCTCGGCGACGACGCGGCAAATCCCACCTGGATCTTCAACGAGCGCGGTGTCGGATACCGCATGCCCGAACCGGGAAAGGAGTGAGCGCCTTGCATCGGGCATGGAGTTCCACCGCTTCTTGCATGGGACACCCTTCGGACGGCGGGTGACGCGGTGCAGCGGTCCTGTCTGCCGGCACAGCCCATTCCCATTGGGTATGATGGAACATGGAAAGGACTCCCCGCGTCGGGCAAGCCCGGGGAATAAAATCTTCGGTCAATCCCGCTTCAGGGAGAACGCCCCCGCGATCCCGTCGCGCTCGAAGACACCGCCGGCCTCCTCATGGTCCGGCCCGTAGAACCGCCCGTCCAGTCCGTCGTCCCGGAAACCGCCCCCCTGCATCGGCACATCCTGCCAGCCGATGTTACCTATAGCGGTACCCGATGACAGTTCCGCGATGTTCGTGAATGCAAGATCAAGGGTAACCCCTACGAGGTCCACGGCCATGGCCGCATCCCCGGCCACCTCCGCCCCCAGGCCGGAATCACCGAACTTCACCCCCGTCATCGCACCGGACCACAACACGCTGCCGGACACGGGATTGGCGGCACTGGCGTAGCCCACCGACGCCGGCACGATGAACCGGATGGCGATGCCATCCAGGGTCGTGGATCCCGCACCCGTCGTCGCGGCGTTGTATTCCCCCCATATCCCCAGAGCGTCGTACCGGGTCTCATCGTCACTGGACGCCAGCCGGCCCGTCTGCACCCCGTTGCGGAGTTGCTGTCCGGTAACGGCCGTGGTGGACGCCGACGGGTCGATGTCGGACAGATCCACCGTGATACTCTCGCCCTGGTACGTCACGGTGCAGGTGGAACCGGAACAGAGGCTCTCCGCCCGGTACAGCCGTTCCTGGGCACCCAGGAGCACGTCGCCGGCCACGAGGGTGTCGAAGATCGTCGGGTCCGAGGCGGGCGGAGGGGGCGGTCCCGTCGGACCGCCGCCGCCGCAGGAGGCGAGGATGAAAGCGGCGGCAAGCGCCGCCGGCATGCGGAAGTTCATGGGTATTTCTCTTCGGCTTGAATTCGACTTGATTTCAATTCAAATCAGCTCAAAATGACGCTGCCAGGCGCAGCCCGACGGCGCCCCTGGCATTGCCCGGGTCCGAACCGTTCAGCGAGGCCTCCGCCGCCAGCGAGAAACGGCCCTGCCGGTAGACCCCGGACAGCGCCAGCCGCAGTTCCGTCTTCTCGGCCTCCGAGGTCAGCCGGGCCCCGGAAACCTCGGTGACGGCCGCCCCGCCGTCGAGCACATGCACAAGGTCCGCGGAACCACTGAGGGACAGCGTCCCGGATCCCGCCCGGCGCTCCGCCCGGGCTGCCAGCCCGACACCCCCCGACATTTGTGACGTGCCGGGGATCGATACCCGGGAGCCCACGGCATCGGTGAAATCGTCCACCGAGAGCGCCGAACGCTTGAACCATATGCGGGGTGCAATGTCCAGAACACCGTTCAGGGAAACTTCCCGGCCGGCCTCGATGCGCGCCAGCGACCCCCTTGCCCCGACGCCTCCCGCCAGCATCCCCACGGCCCGGTCTTCCGACCAGGTGCCGAGCCGGTAATGCGTCATCGACAGGCCCGCCTTGGCATAGAACCCGTCCGGGCCGTCCCATGCGCCATCCAGAACCAGCCCGGTCGCCTCGACTCCGATCTCGCCTCCCCCGGTCCCGGCTTCCACGTCGACGGTGCTCCAGACGCGATGCAGGGCCACCGACGCCCCCAGGGTCTCGCCCAGCTGGAGTTGTCTGCCGAACTGCGCCCCGCCATAGCCGAGTGCATGGCGCTGGCCGACGGTGGAGTCCGCGGGGCGGAGGCCGCCGTGCTCCTTCAGGGTGCGGGCGAAGGTGAAGGTGCCCTGGGGAAGGGGAGCTCCCATTCCCTGCCCCGCATCGTTCAGGCCGAGGAGGGCGGCGGGCAGTGCCTCGTAGACTGCCGCGCGGGGGGCGTACTCCTCGATGAAGGGAGATGATGATGGAGATGCCGGGGTTTCCTGTATACCCGGCAGCGCGGAAAGTATGCCGCCGAACGCGTTCGTAATCGCGCTTTCCACCAGTTCCTCGAACTTCGCCGCTTCGACGGCCGGGGGGTCCGGTTCGGGCGGTGGCGGTGGCGGTGGTGGAGGTGGTGGAGGCGGCGGAGGCCTTCTTCTCTCCGAGAAGTCCGCGGCGGAGAAGTCCCGGTCGGCGATGACGATGACGTCCTCGGCCCGTTCAGTCACGGTCCACATCGTGGAATCCGCATTGGAGCGATCCGTGACCGTGACGCCGCCATCTGCCGCCATACGGACATTCCACGCGCCGTTCCGGGCCGTGCTCCCGGTGGCGCCCGTGGCCCCGTCGTGCAGCACCACGCCATTCATGGCAATGGTGGTCTCGCCGCCGTCATTCAGGATCCAGTCGTCCCCGAGCGCCTGCGACACCTGGCGGCCGCCCAGGTTCAGGTCCACCCGCAGCTTCGGTGGGATGGCCGGAACCGCCGGGATAATGTTCTGGGGGTCGGTATTGTCCTCCGGCACCGCCGGTACGGTGCCCGTGGCCAGGATCGCGATTCCCGTATCTGAACTGATGCTGCCTTGGGGCCCGATAACCACCCTGCCACCGTTTACGAGGTATATCCCCTCACCCTTGCTTGAGATGCTGCTGTTCACCGTCACCGTGTGTCGGCGATAATCCTCGTCATCCAGCGCGGCCATTCGCGCCGGGGTGCCGGAACTGATGGTGCCCACACGAACGCCCTGGGCACCGGCGCCCTTCACCGTGACCGGGCCATCAAGCGTGATATCCATCGATCTCGTGGCGGCAGTACCATAATGGTAAGTGACGACGCCATGAGAGTTCTGCCCGTCCGTCGTTACAGAAGAGCCTTGTCCCAAGTTAATGTCGGTGTCACCGGAGTTCCGATGCACACCGTAAATGCCGTAGGCGTAGGTGCCGGGTACGTTTGGGTGAATCGCTGTGCCGGTCGTACTGACGTCGAAGTTTCGGGTGGTGATCCGAATATCGCCGGCGGCGTTCCTCCTGGTAGCATCCGAATTCTGATGATGCGCGTAGATGCCGAAGGATAAATGACCCTTCAGCGTGGTAACACCGTTTTCAGTGACGCTGCTGCCCGTCGTGATGCTGCCGTTCGTGGCCTCAATGGTGATGGCACCATCATTATCGTCGCCGGTGTGATATCCGAAAATACCGGTTGCCCCATTGCCCTCAGTGGTGATTGTGCTGCCGTCAACATCTATCGTGACATCGCCACGTCCATTTTGCCGGCTGGCGTGGAGACCTGGGCTGTTATCACCTGTTGTCCTGACGGTAATCCCATTTGCAGTAAGGATAACGTCGTTGTTCTCGGCATTTTTATTATTGTTCTCATGGGTCAGGTAGACACCACCTAACTCACTTGTGATGGTGACGCCCGAATTCAGGGTCGCCGTGAGCATGCCACTGTTACCGCTCTTATGCTGGGCACGAACTCCGAAAGCCATCCCAGTGTTGATTTCGGTATCCCCCAGAGTGATCGAAATGTCACCGCTCGTCGACACCACCATATCGTTCATATCCCTCCGGTTTTCTTGCTGGGCATATATGCCGTGGGAATGCTGGGTGGTCGCCGTGATGGTTGTAGGCGTCGTTGTGGTACCTGACGTTTTACCTTCCATGGTGATGTCGATGTTGCCGTCACCGGAATGAATGACTGACACTCCTTCTGAAGTGTTGGCACTCGACCCCGAAGTCGATATGCTGACACCTGTTGCGTCGATATCCACATTGCCGGTGCCGGTATGTTCAACAAAGACACCTTTCGCCGATCCGGAGGATCCACCGGTTGTCGTTATCGAGATGTCCTCCAAATCGAAATCCACATAACCGGTGCCGGTGTGCTTGCCATAGATACCATGTCCTTGGGAGTTCGTGGTCGATATGATTCTTCCCGTCGTTGTACCTTCGATGTCGATGTCGATGTTGCCGGTACCGGTATGTGTACCATAGACTCCTTCCGAATTTCTGCCGGCCGTCGAAATCCCGACACCCGTCACTTCGATTTCCACATTGCCGACGCCAGCATGTGCACCATAGACTCCTTCCGCCCCCTGGCCCGTAGTCGATATGGTGTTCTTCGTTGCAGTGCCTTCGACGTCGATCATTATGTCCGCGGACATGGTCTCGGTACCTCCGTCATGCCCCGCATGGATGCCACGCTCTAGTGTGCCTGTGGTACTGATCGCCACACCATCCACATCAATGTCAATGTCGTCGGTCGACGTGCTGTCTTCAGTGCAATAAATCCTGTCCCCAGTGCCTGGCGTGTTGCTGCACACCGCTGCGGCTTGTGCATTGCCAATTAAAAGACCGCCAAGCGAGAAAACAAAACAGAACAATATCCCGTGGTGCAACATTGTTTGTTGTCCCGGAAATGTTGACAAGGGATTTTTTCGATGCCCCAACTGCAGGGTGAGCGGATACTTCGCCGCCCACCATCGCGCCCAAGGCGGACACCTAGGTGAGCCGGCGTAGGGAACGGTTCTTGGGGAAAGCGGTGAAAGCGGGAAGAACGGGAAAAAGGAAACAGACCCCGCCGGGCGGCGGCGGCCGGAGGTCAGGCGGCGGGACTCACGCTCCCGCGGGCGGCTCCCGGCGCGGCCCATGGCGTCAGCCGCGCGGTGAGGTGATTGACGATGGCTCGGCTCGGCTCGGCTCGGCTCGGCTCGGCTCGGCTCGGCTCGGCTCGGCTCGGCTCGGCTCGGCTCGGCTCGGCTCGGC
>JAJDTE010000051.1:0-13986 GCA_022827325.1 Gammaproteobacteria bacterium
TGCCGCATCCCAGCCCCCGCAACAACGGCTGGCTGAAGCAAAATCCCTGGTTCGACCGGGAACTGGTTCCGGAAGTGGCGCGCCGGGTGGCGGCGTTGCTGTAACCCGGATCCATGTTGCCTGGAATCACCACCCACATAAATCAGCATTCACCAATATGGGGATTTGGCCGGTGCCTGTAACAGGACTCGCCACCAAGGCAAGACTAGAATTCCCTCGCAGATTTTCAGAACCTCGTCCCCGCTGTGCAGCAACTGACCGCCGGCGATCCGATCCCAGTATTCCTCCTAGCGGAGCAGTCCGCTGGCGAATCGTGGAGTACAGGTAAAAACGCTCATGGCTTGGGCGAATATCGCCCACACGATGGGCATTTTTCAAACACCCCGCAATTCGACGCGCAATCGCTTTGCAGGTGACACTGCATGTCAACCATGTATTCCACGATACCGGGGACAGAGCCTATCCCCAGCCTGGGGACCCCTGCCTCATGGATGCGTGCAAGCCATGAGCCGGGGACTCGGGCCTAGGTGACGGCTCATGGAACCTGCTGCTCTACGATCGAGTAACTCGTACTGCGTCCTCCACCAAGGTTCTTCTTGAGGGCGCCGCGTTCAATCAGATCCTTGATGTCACGGGACGCCGTGTCCTGTGAGCATTTCGCGATTCTGGCCCATTTTGAGCTGGTCAATTTGCCCTCGAAACCATCGAGCAACTTGTTCATGACTTTTATTTGCCGGCTATTGAGGGGCTCTTTGGCGAACCGGTCCCAGAACCTTGCCTTGATCATGACCGCGTCGAGGGTTACCGCACTGCCTCCGATTGCCCGGTACAGGCATCCAAGGAACCACTCCTGCCAGCGCGTAACATCCATGTCGCCCTTCTGCGTCCATTCGAGTACATGGTAGTAGTCTTTACGCTCGGTCATTATTTGTGAAGACATGCTGTAAAAACGTTGCCGGATCATCTCTGACCGTGCAAGAGCCATGTCCGCTATCGCGCGGGCGATGCGTCCATTTCCATCGTCGAACGGATGGATCGTTACAAACCACAAGTGCGCCAACGCGGCAACAAACAACGGGTGCTCGTCTCCAGGGTCGGCAAACCACGCCAGGAACCGCGACATTTCATCTGCGACGCGTTCAGCCGGCGGAGCCTCGTAGTGGACCTGCTCCCGGCCCATTGGCCCTGAAACAACCTGCATCGGTCCGTTACGGTCATCGCGCCAGGCACCGGCAATGATTCTGACCATACCGCTTCGGCCTGTGGGGAAGAGGGCGGCGTGCCAGCCGTGTAGCCGCTCCTCAGTCAACGGCTCATCAAATTTTCCGGTCGCATCAAGCATCATCTCGACGACGCCTTCAACGTCCCTGTCAGCTGGTACGAGTCCAGCAATGTTCAGTCCAAGCCGACGAGCTATGGCGGATCGGACCTGGTCCAGATCGAGCAGTTCGCCTTCGATCTCGCTCGACTTCACGACATCTTCCGTAAGGGTTCGGAGATGGGCTTCATTTCGCAGGTCAAGGCCCAAGGTCTCCATCTTGCCCTGCAAGCGCCCCTGTTCATGGGATACCGTGGCAAGCAGCCTTGAAAGCCGCTCCTTGTCCCATCTTAAATCCGGCCATTTGTCCCTTTCCCATAGGTAAGGCATGCATAATCTCCGTAATTAATGCGGAGATTATGCAGGATATTCTCCGCAAATTCAGCGATGCCTCTTGGCGCTGCGCCTCTGTTACTTTTGCAAATCTAAAGTTTGGGAAAGTTGGAATTCACGACATGGTATACTCTGAATCCTTACTTTTAAAGACCAAAGGATCGAGAAAGTAGCAAATGTTGCATCTGGTTGGCGAAACCATCGACAAACACAGTGCTAAATATGGCGCGGATACCGGCAAGTTCGTCCAGATCATGCGGGGAATCTATGTTGGCAGGGAGGACGATGCCGACGCCGTCCTGTTCGATCACGCACTCAGGGTCGCCGCCTACCTCTATCCGAATACCTATCTTTGCGGCGCCAGTGCACAGTTGCTTGCGCCGACCCCGGACAGGCGTCTGTTCCTGAGCGGGAAGCGCAACGCACGCACACGGCTCGGCAACCTTGAGATCGTGCAGACGCGCGCCCCCGCCGCTCCCGAGACGGAGCCCGTGCAAGTCTCGGACCCGATGGGCGTTCTTACCGTACTGCGCTCAACACTGCGCTTCCGTTATCTGGAATCCTTCAGGCTGCGCAGCGAAGCCGGCGCCGCCATGACGATGGAGATGCAGGCAGACATCGCGGAGCGACTGGTGGAAACCGCCGGTAGCGAGGAAGCGGCCATCATCGAGTGCTGGCGGTTGGCGCAAACCAATGGATGGCAGAACGTGGCGGTCCGGGCGGAAGCGTTCATCACCACACCGCCGCGCGAGGTGTCGATTCCAAAGACGGTCCTCCATGTGGGATGGCATGGGCAGGAGATCGGCGTGCTTTCACATGACGGATCGACCTGGCGATGGGAGCCAGGCGAGCCGGGCGGCGCAACTCCGGTTCGGACCGGTACGCCGGGAAGCCTGCCGCCATTCATCGAAAGCCTGTTGCCGGAGGGCTGGCTCGAGCGGGTACTGCAGCCAAGATCGGATCAGGAGCGAATAACATCCGGGAAGCGGTACACGTCCAACATCATCGTCTCGCCGGATCCTGGCGACTTTCATGCGCTCCCGGCTGACGTGCTCGAAGGACGACTCGAATCGTATACGGACGAAGGCGTCTTTGTCGGTGCCTACGACGGGCCGTCACCTTCATTTGACGAGACTCTCGAAGACCGCATGGCCAAATTGTATGAGTCGGCGGCAACTCCGCGCCTTTCCGGTGTCCAGATCAAGGCGCCGATGAACCTTTCCCGGGACGGGGTGTTGCGACCGGCCAGGGACCTGGCCTTCACGCATGTTTTCAAACCGTCGCCCGGTGCGGGTTTCGAGGATCTTCCCCTGGTGGAAGCCGCGTGCCTGGCCGCGGCACAGGCCTGTGGATTCGAGACTGCGGCGCACGCGATTGTCCGGATGCCGAACGGCTTGCCGGATGCACTGCTGGTCGAACGTTTCGACATCAGGCAGGACCGTAACGACCGCCGGATGATCGCTGTGGAAGACATGGCCTCCGTTCGTGGAGTGGAGCCTTCGGAAAAATACCGGGGTTCGATCGAGCAGGCCAATCGGGCGCTCCGGGGAGTCTCGAGTGACCCGGATGCAGACACGGCGGTGTTGTTTGCCCGGGCCGCATTCGCATGGCTCATCGCCGACGGGGATTTTCACCTGAAGAACATGGCCGTCCTCAGGGTTGCTCCCGGCAGCGGAAAAAATTTTGCATCCGCCCGGATCTCACCGGCCTATGATGTGGTCACAACCCGCGTATTTCCCGGCCTTCAAAACGACTATCTTGCACTCTCCCTGGCGGGCAAGCGGAATAATCTGTCATCCGGCGACCTTGTCCGGGCCGCGACGACCATGGGTCTCGCCGCGGGGGCTGCAGAGCAACTGCTCGCGTCTCTATGCCATCGTCTGGGAGTCCATCTCGAAGGCATTGAACCCGCCTCCGACCGGGTCAACCGGGCGTTCCAGATCTGGGAAAGCAGGATCGACGCACTGGCCGTCTGATCATTGAAGCGGATCCGACTGATCCGGGAAGTCCGGGGCAGCGCCGTCAACCCCGGAATGGTTTCAGGTGGTTGCCCGGTGGGCAATGCCTGGCCGGATCTTTCCGTTACCGCGTGATCGTCATCCGTGGGCAAGCCACGGACAACCCCTAAGAGCGGTCGGGCTTCGGATTGTACGGAGGCACCGGAAAGGACGACACATTGCCCCCCGATGCCACATTCGCGTCCAGGATCTTGTTCGTCCCCTCCTTCTTCACCTCGTCAATGCGGATCACCGACTGGATCGGCACATAGGTCCGGTTGACCTGGCCGAACTCCGCCTTGAGCTTTTCCTCCGACGGGTCCACCAGCAGGTTGGAGCGTTCGCCGAAGATGATGTCGGCGATTTCCACGAAGGCGTACAGGTTGCTCTGGGAAACCTCGTGGGCATACAGCTCGTAAAGCTGCCCGTTGTTCACGAACTGCACTTTGTAGATGTTCTTTTTTCGGGGCATGTCGGGTGGGTGGCGTCTGGGAATCGTTCACCGACATCCTGTTGCCGGTTGTGCCAAAATTATATCATCGTAGCCGTCCGGGCCAGTGCCGGGCCAAGGTATCCACCAGAACCCCGACGAACCGCCGCCAAAGTGACTCCCCTCCGACGCCTTGCAGGCATCCTCCTGGCCCTCTGCACGATCACGCTCCATTCCGCCCCCGCCGCCGGGGAGCTGCCCGGGGAGATTTCCCGCCTGCTGACGAAATACGGGGTGCCCGAGAACTCGGTCAGCCTGGTCGTCCGGGAAGCGGGACCGGACAGGGAGGTGCTCTCCCTGAACCCCCATGTGCCGCGCAATCCCGCCTCCGTGATCAAGCTCCTGACCACCGTCGCCGCCCTGGAGCTGCTCGGTCCGGCCTACCAGTGGGAGACCCGTTATTTCGTGGACGGGAAGGTGGATGCCGGGGGCAGGCTCCGGGGCAACCTGATCATGCAGGGCGGCGGCGACCCCTTCCTGACCGTGGAGCGGTTCTGGCACCATGTTCTTGCCCTGCGCCAGCGGGGGATCCGCCATGTCGACGGCAACCTGATCATCGACAACACCCTGTTCAACATTCCGCGCCATGACCGCGCCGCCTTCGATGGCAAGCCCCAGCGGCTCTACAATGTCGGGCCGGACGCGGCGCTGACCAATTTCTCCGCCACCCGCTTCGTCATCGAACCCCTGGACGGACGCATCCACGTCTTCGCGGACCCCCCCCTTGCGAACCTGGTGGTCATCAACCAGCTCACGCCGTCGAAGGGCAAGTGCGCCAGCCGGAACGCCGGGTGGTCGCTCCGGCTCGAACGCGCGGAAGGCAGGATACTGGCACGGTTTTCCGGCAAGTACCGGACCCGCTGCGGCGCCCATTCGCTCTCCCGCAGCTACTTCAGCAACCAGGAGTACACGTACCGCCTGTTCCGCTATCTCTGGGAATCCGCGGGCGGAACGCTCAGGGGCGGATACCGCACCGGGAGCACGCCGGAGACCGCGGCCCAACTGGTGACCATGACGTCGCGGTCCCTGGCCGAGAATGTCGCCGGCATCAACAAGTACAGCAACAACGTCATGGCGCGGCAGTTGCTGCTGACCATCGGCAGGGAACGGAACCCGGATTCCGCGGCGGACACCCGGGCCGCCGGAATCGAGGCGGTCATGGGCTGGCTGGACCGGGCCGGGGTGGACACCCGGGGTCTTGTGATCGACAACGGCGCCGGCCTTTCCCGCACCAGCCGGACCACCGCGGCACAGGTCGCCAGGCTGCTGGCGGTGGCCTGGCACAGCAACTGGCAGCCGGAGTTTCTCGCCTCGCTTTCCCTGTCGGCGATGGACGGCACGATGCGCCGCCGGCTGCAGGAAACCGGCCTGGCCGGCAGGGCGCGGATCAAGACCGGCCTGATCAACGGTGTACGCAGCATGGCAGGATACGTCCACGCCGCCAATGGTCGGCACTATACCGTCACCATGTTCATCCATTCCCCGAAGATCAATTTCTGGAACGGCAACCGGATCCAGGATGCCGTGCTGGAATGGATCTACCGGCGGCCCTAGCGCCTCAGGCCTTCCGCGTCCGCGATCCCAGGAAGGGCAGCATCGCTCCGGCGACCTCCGCGGGGACATCCAGGTGCAGGTGATGGTTTCCCGGCAGGACGACCTTTTCGGCGTTGCCAAGCGCGTTGATGCGTTGATGCGTGACATCGCGGTCGATGATCGTGCCCTGGTCTGCCAGGATCACCAGGGCCGGCGCCTCGACGCCACGGACGAATTCCATGACCGCCGCCTCGGTCAGGTACATGGCTGACGGATTCCTGAGCCGCCGGTCGGTATGGAGCCGGATTTCGCCGGCCTCCTCCCGGGCATTGCGGCGCACCAGAAGTTCCGCCCCGTCCCGGGAGACCGGACTGGCCCTGCACCGGGCGTCGATCAGCGTCTGCCAGTCCGGATAACCGCCTCGCCACGGCGGTTCCGGGTCGAGTTCCGCCTCGATGGACCTGCGCAGCCGGTTTACCGTGTCCCCGGCCTCGCCGCTGGTCGGCCCCACGCCTTCGATCAGCACCAGTGACCTGATCCGCTCCGGGAAGACCGCGCTGTACGCCAGCGCGACGTTCGCCCCGAGCGAATGCCCGACGAGATGGAAATGCCTCCACCCGAGCCGGTCCGCGGCATGGGCGACATCGGCCACGTAGTCGACAAAGAGATACCCGTCGCCCGCCGGCCGGTGGGCGGAATGGCCGTGCCCGGGGAAATCCGGAACAACGACGCGGTACCCGGGCAGGTGCCCCGACAGGGGAATGAAACTGGCGGCATTGTCCCGCCAACCGTGGAGCGCCAGCACGGGCTCGCCGTCCGCATCGCCGAGGCAAAGTGCGGCAAGATGGCCGCCTGGACGATCGAGTTGAATGGAATTGTGCATCGGGGAATCGGTCACGGGGTTGCGGCATCCGGATACCGGACTGATGGATTGGACGGCGGATCAGCCGGACGGGCAGATTACACCATTCATTGGTCGCAAATCAGGATTGCCAGGTTTGTACTGCGGAACGAATTGAATTATCGTATATACAAAGAATTGGTTAAACATGTAATTAATTATTGGATTTTTCAATAATTACCCTCGAGGAAACAGTCATGGCCAAGTCCAGTACCAAAGACGATTTCACGCTCACGGACAACAGTACCGGCAAGTCCTACACGCTGCCCGCGCTCACTGGCAGCATGGGCAACCGCCTGGTGGACATCAGCAAGCTGTATCCGCAGACCGGCATCCTGACCTACGATCCGGGATTCTCGTCCACCGCCGCCTGCAAGTCCGACATCACCTACATCGACGGAAACAAGGGCGTGCTCATGCACCGCGGCTATCCCATCGACCAGCTCGCGAAGCACAGCGACTACATCGAGGTCTGCTATCTCCTCCTGTACGGGCAGCTGCCGACCCCCGAACAGAAAGAGCAGTTCGACACCGACATCAAGCATCACACGCTGCTGCACGAACAGCTGATCCGGTTCTACAGCGGCTTCATGCGCAGCGCGCATCCCATGGCGGTCATGGTGGGTGTGGTCGGTGCGCTGTCCGCGTTCTACCACGACAAGATGGACATCACCGACCCCAACGAGCAGCGGGTCGCCGCCCACCGCATCATCGCCAAGATGCCCACCATCGGCGCCTATGCCTACAAGTACTCCCTGGGCATGCCGTTCCCCATGCCGCGCAACAAGTACACCTACGCGGAAAACCTCCTGCACTTGATGTTTTCCAATCCCGCGGAGGACTACGACATCAACCCTGTCCTGGCCAAGGCCATCAACCTCCTGCTGATCCTGCACGCGGACCACGAGCAGAACGCGTCCACCTCCACGGTCCGCCTTGCCGGTTCCTCCGGAGCCAACCCCTATGCCTGCGTGGCGTCCGGGATCGCCTCGCTGTGGGGGCCCGCCCACGGCGGCGCCAACGAGGCGGTCCTGAAGATGCTGGGACAGATCGGCACATCCAGTAACATCCCGAAATTCATCAAGAAGGCCCAGGACCCCGATGACAGCTTCCGCCTGATGGGTTTCGGCCACCGGGTCTACAAGAGCTATGACCCGCGGGCCACCGTGCTGCGGGAATCCTGCCACGAGGTGCTGAACGTTCTCGGCATCAACGATCCCCAGCTCGAACTGGCCATGGAGCTCGAGCAGATCGCCCTCAAGGACGCGTACTTCATCGACAAGAAGCTGTACCCCAACGTGGATTTCTATTCCGGCATCATCATGAGCGCCCTTGGTTTCCCCACGTCCATGTTCACGGTGATGTTCGCCATCGGCCGGTCGGTGGGATGGATATCCCACTGGAAGGAAATGCTGATGGATGACCACCACCGGATCGGCCGCCCGCGGCAGCTGTACCTCGGCGAGACGGAGCGGAGATTCAATCCCATGGACAAGCGCGGACACACGGAAAAGAAGACCAGCTGGAGCTGGCTGTGGGGCGGCGGCCGCTGATCCCGCGGGTCCCGCTCAGCTGAACAGCCAGGCCTGGCAGCCGATGTAGCCGGCGAGGAGCGCCGCGCCCTCCAGGCGGTTGATCTGCCGGCTGGTTGCGCAGAAGATCCAGAGCACCACGCCCGCAGCCGCCATGATTCCGAGCATGGCCACGCTGACGTCGCCCCGGGGCAGGGGCGTGATCGCCGCCGCGGCGCCGAGCACGCAGAACGTGTTCCAGATGTTGGAGCCGACGATATTGCCCACGGCCATGGACCCGTGTCCGCGCAGGATGGAGATCACCGAGGCGGTGATCTCCGGCAGGCTGGTGCCCACGGCCACCACGGTCATCCCGATCAGGGCTTCGGAGACGCCGAGCCTGGCGGCGATGTGAACCGCCCCTTCCACCAGCCAGTGCCCGCCGAGGGACAGAAGTAGGATTCCGCCGGCGAGCCCGGCCAGCACACCGGCCAGGGATTTCCGGGCGGCGACGTCCCCCCCGACATCGATGTTGATGCCGCCCGCCTGCCGTCTCCGCGACACCCGGATCACCCAGACGACGTACACCAGCAACGCGGACAGCAGCAGCAGGCCCTCCAGGGTGCCGATCCGGCCGTCCGGCAGGAGCGTGCCGGCGATGGCGGCGAACCCCAGCAGCATCACCGGCAGGTCGCGCCGGAGCACGAACGGTTCGATATCGATGGGCAGGAGGATCGCGCTGACGGCGAGCACCAGGGCGATGTTGGCGAAGTTCGATCCCACCACGTTGCCGATGGCGATTCCCGGGGACCCCACCAGGGCCGCGTCGATGCTGACCGCCAGCTCCGGGGCGCTGGTGCCCAGGGCAACGATGGTCAGGCCCGTGACCAGGGAGGACAGTCCGGCGCGAAGGCCCAGGGTCACCGCGGCGCGGACCAGAAGCTCGCCGCCGCCGGCGAGGGCGCCGAGTCCGACCAGTATCAAGAGGATGTCCTTCACGGGGGATTTGGGCCTTGTTGGTTCAGTTTCCCTGAATCGTCCCTATATCTGGCTTCTGCCTTGAATTACAATCCCCGGCCATGCTGACCTGGGTCTACAAGAGCGCGCGCAAGGCCGACACCTACCTGTACATCGATCGCAAGGACGACTTCACGCGGGTGCCCAGTTCCCTGCTGGACCTCATGGGCCGGCTGGACTATGTCCTCGAGGTGGACCTGTCCTCCCGCGAAAGACTGGCCCGGGCGGATATCGGCGAGGTGCGCTCCAGGCTGCACGACAACGGCTACTTCGTCCAGCTGCCGCCCGGGGAGACAGCACAGGACAGGGCCGGACGGTGATTCCATGCTGACCAAGATCCTCTTCACCATCATCGTGGTGATCGGCGTTGCACTGTTTTTCCGTACCAAGAAGAACCCCCCCAGGGTACGGGAGGTGGCCGAATCCGGGGAGGAGTCCGCACCCTCCACGCGGACGGTGGTCTATATCCTGCTCGCCCTCATGGTGGCGGTGTCCATCGGCGTGTTCGTCCACAAGTGGCAGCAGGACAACCGCATCATCGAGATCCGGGTCACCACGGAATCCGGCGAGGTAGTCAACTACCAGGCCCGCCACAAGGATATCAGCGGGCGCAGCTTCCTCTCTCTGGAGGGCGTCCAGGTGACCCTCGGGACGGGGGACCGCGTGGAGACGCTGGGTTATTGAGAACGCCGCTGCCCACGGTGCCCGTGACACTGGCGCTGATCGGGACCTGCATCCTGGTCTACCTGCTCATGATGTGGAACCAGGAATGGGTGGTGCGCGGTCTGCTGATCTCGGTGTATTACCACCCGTCTCTGCCCGAGATCCGCGGGGGCGAGGTCTGGCGCCTGATTACGCCGGCATTCCTGCATTTCGGGCTCTTCCATATCGTCTTCAACCTGCTGTGGACCTGGGAGTTCGGCCGTCTGATCGAGAGCCGCCAAGGCGGTCTCATGCTGCTGCTCCTGTTCCTGGTCTGCAGCCTGGCGGCGAACATCGCCCAGTACCAGGTGGACGGCCCCGCCTTCGGCGGAATGTCCGGGGTCATCTACGCGCTCTTCGGCTACACCTGGACCCAGGGCTTCGCCAATCCCCGCTTCGGGGTCCGGCTCAATCCCCCGGTGATCTACCTGCTCCTCGGCTGGTTCGTCATCTGCTGGACCGGGATCCTGGAAAGACTGTTCGGACTCGGGGTCGCGAACACGGCCCATACCGCGGGTCTGGTCTCGGGCCTGGCGGTATCCCTCGCCGTGATCGTCTGGCAGCGCCTGTTCCGCTGAGCTGAGCCAGGCCGGGGCACGGAAGCCTGACGCGCCGCCGCATCGGCGGCAATCTGCTCCACGCCTGCCAAAACGCATTGCCGGCGCGCCCGAAAGCGGCTCAGTCACGCTCTGAACATCCGCGATTTCCGGAACCCGCCCCCGAAATCAGCCTTGATCCCGCCGAGTGCGCTGGGGTACATTCCGCGCAATGCGTTGACGGGGACGAGTAGTCCGGCCGCTGCCGGGACGCGGAACACCGGTTCCGCTTCCAGCGATCAGGGGATGGTGCAAGCCCTGACGGCATGCCGGGTGAATATCACCCCGGAGCAGCCCGCCGAAACGGCGCACGGTGTGTGCCGGAGTAGACCGGGCCGGATGCCTCCGATACGGGCCGGGGTCATGATGGTGACCCGATGAGGTGCATTCCGCGAGGGAGGCACGAAGCCGGGTGGTACCGCGATGCGTATCCCGTCGCCCCGGCAGGTGATGCAAGGTTCGGTCTTCGATTGGCGGGCCCTTGCGTGATCTGCCGGGGTTTTTTTCGTCCCGGCGTTTTACAAAGACACAGGAATCAAAGATCATGGCATTCAGCGAAGTCAGCAGCCGCTACGACGGGCCCGCACTGGAGGCGGAGGTCCTCGAATTCTGGGACCGCGAATCGATCTTCGAGAAATCCCTCAGGCAGAGCGAGGGCCGGCCAAGGTTCAGTTTCAACGAGGGCCCCCCCACCGCGAACGGCAGGCCGGGCATCCACCATGTCCTGGCGCGGACGTTCAAGGACATCTACCCCCGCTACAAGACCATGCGCGGGTACCACGCCCCCCGCAAGGGGGGATGGGACACCCATGGCCTGCCGGTGGAGCACGAGATCGAGAAGAAACTCGGGATCTTCGACAAGAAGGAAATCGAACGGCAGGTGGGTGTCGCCGAATTCACCCGCCACTGCCGCGAATCCGTGATGACCTACATCGGCGAGTGGGAGGCCATGACCCGGCGCATGGGATACTGGGTCAACCTCGAGGAGGCCTACTACACCCTCGACAACCGGTACATCGAGTCGGCCTGGAACCTCCTCCGGCAGATCTGGGACAAGGGACTCATCTACCAGGGTTACAAGGTGGTGCCCTACGACCCCCGCATCGGCGCCACGCTGTCATCCCACGAGGTAGCGCTGGGCTACCAGGAGGTGGAGGATCCCTCCATCACGGTGCGCTTCCGGCTGTCCGGCATGGCCGACACCAGCTTCCTGGTGTGGACCACCACCCCCTGGACGCTGCCGTCCAACCTGCTCCTGGCGGTCGGGGACGACGTCGACTACGCGTTCGTGGAAACCGGGGACGAGACGCTGATCGTCGCAGCCGCCCGCCTGGAAGCCCTGTTCGGCGACGCGGACTGCCGCGTGGCGAAGACGGTGAAGGGCCGGGACCTGGTAGGCACCCGCTACGAGCGGCTGTTCGACTTCCTCGACGTGCCCCGGGGCGACCCGTTCCGCGTGGTGGCGGCGGACTTCGTCAGCACGGAGGACGGCACCGGCATCGTTCATGCCGCCCCCGCCTACGGCGTGGACGACCTTGCCCTGGGGGAGCGCGAGGGTCTGCCGGTAGTACACGGCGTCGGCCTCGACGGCTGCTTCAGGCCGGAGGCCGCCCCGGTGGCCGGCCTGTTCTTCAAGGATGCGGACCCGGTGATCTGTTCCCTGCTGGAGGAGAGGGGTCTCATGTTCCGCAACGAGAAGGCCCGGCACAACTATCCGTTCGGCTGGCGCACCGGCGACCCGCTGATCTACTACGCCAAGGAGGCCTGGTACATCCGCACCACGGCCATCCGGGACCGGATGGTGGCCCTCAACCGCACCATCAACTGGGTTCCCGAAACCATCCGGGAGGGGCGGTTCGGCAACTGGCTCGAGAACAACGTCGACTGGGCGCTTTCGCGGGAGCGTTTCTGGGGCACGCCGCTGCCGGTGTGGACGGACGGCGAGGGCAACTACCACTGCATCGGCTCCCTGGCGGAACTCGAGGAGTTGAGCGGCGAGTCCATGGCGGACGTCGACCTGCACCGCCCCCGCATCGACGGGGTCACATTCGAGAAGGACGGCAGGACCTGGAACCGCGTGCCGGAAGTGATCGACTGCTGGTTCGATTCCGGCGCGATGACCTATGCCCAGTGGCACTACCCCTTCGAGAACCACGAGACGTTCGAGGCGCACTTTCCCGCGGACTACATCTGCGAGGCCATCGACCAGACCCGGGGCTGGTTCTACACCCTGCACGCCATCGCCGCGCTGGTGTCCGACAGCGTGGCCTACCGGAATTGCGTCTGCCTGAGCCATATCGTGGACGCCAACGGCAAGAAAATGTCCAAGTCCCTCGGCAACATCGTCGACCCCTACGACGTGTTCGACACCATCGGTGTGGATGCCCTGCGCTGGCTGTTTCTCGCCCGCACCGCCCCGGATGCGCAGAAACGGATTTCGGTGGACATCGTGCGGGAGGTGGCGGCGTCCTTCGTCAACACCTTCTGGAACACCTACGCGTTCTTCGTGCTCTATGCCCGGCTGGACGGCTTCGACCCGGGGCAGCGCATCCCGGTGGCCGAGCGCCCGGAAATCGACCGCTGGGTCCTGGCCCTCGCCCACGGCACGCTGAAGACCGTCACGGAATGCCTGGATGCCTACGACGCCCGCGGTGCCGGCGAGGCCATCGAAAAGCTGGTGGACCAGCTCAGCAACTGGTATGTCCGCCGCAACCGCAGGCGCTTCTGGAAAAGCGAGGCCGGCGCGGACAAGCAGGCCGCCTACCTGACGCTGTACGAATGCCTCGACATGACCCACCGGATGATGGCGCCCTTCATGCCCTTCCTGAGCGAGGCGGTATACCGGAACCTGGCCGGCCAGGCCCCGGGCGGTCCCGAGAGCGTCCATCTGACCGCCTGGCCGGAGGCGGACCCGGACTGCCTGGACGACCGGCTGGTCTACGAGATGGACATGGTGCAGCAGGCGGTGGCCCTTGGCCGCACCACCCGGGAGGAGAGCCGCGTCCGGGTGCGCCAGCCGCTCTCCCGCCTGCTGGTGAGCGCGCCGGACGAGCGCGCCCGCGCGGCGGTCTCAAGGCACGCGAGGCAGGTCGAGGAGGAACTCAACGTCAAGGCGGTGGAATTCATCAGCGGCGACAGCAACCTGGTCAGCTACCAGGTGAAACCCAACTTTCCGAGCCTCGGCAAGCGCTACGGCAAACTGATGCCCGCCATCAAGAAAGCGCTTGCGGAAGCCGACGGCGTCTGGATCGCCGGGGAGGTCGCCGCGGGCCGGCCGTTCACGCTCGGAATCGAGGGGCAGGATGTCACCTTCGGGCCCGGGGACTGTCAGGTGCTGACCGGCTCCGCCGAGGGCTATGCCTGCGCCGCCGGGGGCGGCTTCATGGTCGCCCTCGACACCGGCCTGAACGACGAACTGGTCCTGGAAGGCCTTGCCCGGGAAATCGTGCGGTCCGTCCAGGATGCGCGCAAGTCCGCCGGCCTCGACGTGTCGGACCGGATCATCCTGGGCATCAGCGGAACGGGGGCGGTGCCGGAGGCGCTGCGCGTGCACGGCGAATACATCGCCGCGGAAACCCTGGCGGCAGA
>JAJDTE010000017.1:0-43959 GCA_022827325.1 Gammaproteobacteria bacterium
TCGGCGTCTTCGGGCCGTGGATGCAGGTAGGCGGCCTCGACCACCCGCCAGACATAGATCACCGCGATCAGCGAGGCGATCACCACCACCGCCACCACCGGCCACCAGCCCCGTTCCACCGCCGCCAGGATCAGGTACCACTTGGAAATGAAACCGGCCGTCAGTGGCACCCCGATCAGGCTGAGACCACCGCCGACGAAGGCCGCCATGGTCCAGGGCATCTGCCGGGCAATTCCCCGGATGTTCTCGATCCTGGGATTGCCGATGCGGAAGCATATGGCGGCCAGGGCCAGGAACAGGGCGCCTTTCATCAGGGCATGGTTGAACACGTGCAGCAGGGCGCCGGTCAGGCCGGTGACGTTGACCAGGCCGATCCCCACCAGCATGTAGCCGATCTGGGCCACGGAAGAATAGGCCAGCATGCGCTTGATGTCGTGCTGGAACAGGGCCACGATGGATGTGAACAGCACCGCGATGATCCCCACGGGGATGAACAGCCATTGCACATACATCGCGGAAAACGCGAATTCGGGTCCGAAGACGGTGTACAGATAGCGCACCATGACATATACCGCCACCTTGGTGGCGGTGGCCGCGATGAAGGCGGAGACCACCGACGGTGCGTAGGCATAGGCGTTCGGCAGCCACAGGTGCAGGGGAAACATCGCCAGTTTCAGGCCGATGCCGATGACGAGGAAGCCGTATGCCGTGTGCATGGCCCGGGAGCCCTGCAATCCGCCCAGGCGGTGGGCGAGATCCGCCATGTTGAGGGTGCCGGTGAGCATGTAGAGGATGCCCACTCCGATCAGGATGAAGGTGGCGCCGATGGTGCCCATGATCAGGTACTGGAAGGCCGCCGTCAGGGCCCGGCGGTCGCGCCCGAGGCTGATCAGGGCATAGGTGGACAGTGAGGATATCTCCAGCAGCACGAACAGGTTGAAGGCATCGCCGGTAATGGTGATTCCGAGGAGGCCGGCCAGGCAGAGGAGGAGATTGGTGAACAGCAGCGCCTGGCGGGATTCCGGAATTTCCTGCCGCACGCTTTCCCATGACCCGGAAAAGATCACCGCCGCGATACCGGATACGATGAGAAGAACCAGGACATTGAGCCGGTCCACGGCATATTCGATTCCCCAGGGCGGAGCCCAGCCGCCGAACGCATAGCTGATGGTGCCGCCTTCCCGAACCTGCAGCCACAGCCCGGTTGCGATGACGAGCGTCGTCCAGGCGACCGCAGAGGCGAGCAGCCACGCCAGGCGCGGCCACCGGCCCAGCAGAAAACAGACCGGTGCGGCGAGCAGGGGAATGACCACCTGCAACGCTGGCAGATGGTCCATCGTCATTCCTCGTCGTCCTCCCGGCGACTGATCTCGAGGATGTCGTTTTCCTCCACGGTGCCGTAGGCCTCGCGGATGCGGATGGCCAGCGACAGCGCGAGGGAGGTGGTCGCCACTCCCACGACAATGGCGGTCAGGATCAGCACGTGCGGCAGTGGATTGGAGTACAGATCGGTGTTGGCGGCCAGGATGGGCACCGATCCGCCGAAAACCTTGCCGAGGCTGATGTACATGATGAAAACCGAGGTCTGGAAGATGTTCAGCCCGACGATTTTCTTCACCAGGTTGCCGCTGGCGATGACGGTGTAGAATCCTGCCATCATCAGCAGGATCACCACCCAGTAGTTGAACAGGCTGAATCCCATCAGCGCGGCCTCTCCGCGCGGCTGACAAGGGCCAGGAAGATCGCAATCATGACCGTGGAAACGGTGATGCCCACCCCGAGTTCGATCAGCAGGATGCCGTAGTGCTGGCCGTGGACCGGATCATGGGCGAGCACGTTGTAATCGAGATAGTTGCCGCCGAGCAGCATGGAGACCACGCCGGTGCCGCCGTAGAGCAGCACGCCGGCGGCGGCGAGCATGCGGATCAGCTTCACCGGCAACAGGGCCGTGGCATCGTCAAGGCCGAACGTCAGGGTATAGAGAATGATGGCCGCAGCGAAGATCACCCCGGCCTGGAATCCGCCGCCGGGGCCGAAATCCCCGTGGAACTGCACGTACAGCGCGAACACGAGGATGAACGGAATCAGCAGGAGTGCCATCACCTGCAGCACGGGATAGGGCCGGGAATGCCTTTCACCGGTGCGATGAACCGGATTTTCCCGGCGCTCCCGCACCCCGAGCAGGGAAAGGACTCCGACCAGCGCGGTGAAGATGACGATCACTTCCCCCATGGTGTCATAGCCCCGGTAGCTGGCAAGCACCGAGGTGACCATGTTGGGAATGCCGATTTCGGCCGGTGACTCCAGGATGTACCGGTCGGCGACATGCACGTGAACCGGATTGCCGGGGTCACCGAAATGCGGCATGTCCAGCGTCCCCCAGATCAAAGCGGCCCCGGTGACGGTGACCACCGCCAGGGGCAGCAGCGGGCTGTGTGCAGGCGCCTTTTCCTGCCGCCCGGTGGTTACCAGGGTCGCAAGCATGAACACCGTGGACACGCCTGCGCCGACGGCGGCTTCGGTGAATGCCACGTCCGCCGCATCGAGCACCACGAAGATCAGTGCGCTCAGGAGGCTGTAGATCCCGAACAGCATGACCACGCTGAACAGGTGCCGGACATACACCACGACCAGGGCCGTCATGCACAGCATGGTCAGGAGGGCGACGTTGATGAGGAGTTCTATGACCGGCCTCCCAGGAAGCTCCAGGTCATGGCGCGCAGCCCTGCATGGTGCGCCGCCCTGACCAGGGCGTGGCTCGAGGCGGGACTGGTGAGCCAGAGCAGCAACAGCACCATCAGCAGCTTGACGGTCACCAGTGACCATCCTGTCTGGAGCATCAGTCCGGACACGAAACAGGCCGCGCACAACGTATCGGTAATGCTTGCGGCGTGAACCCGGGTGTAGAAATCAGGGAAACTCAGCAGGCCCCAAGCCCCGGTCAGGCCGAGCAGGCAGCCGATCATGAGGAGCGCGGTGCTGATGATGTCCACGATCATGTCAGCGCTCCACCACCTCGTCGTACTCCTCCACCCGCTCGATGAACTTGAGCACCGCGATCACGCCGATGAAATTGATCAGGGCGTAGAAGATGGACAGGTCGACGAGGCTCGGGCTGTCGGTGAACACGCCGTAGACCGCGATCAGCAGCACGGTCTTGGTACCGAACATGTTCATCGCCAGTATGCGGTCGTAGACTTTCGGACCGGCGAGCGCTCTGGCCAGTGCCAGCAGCATGATGGCGAGCAGGGCCCCGATCGTGATGGCCAGTACCATGCTCACCGGGAATCCTCCAGGGCCGCAACCCGGTCGTTCATCTCACCGTCCATGAGCTCGGCAATGGCACCCTCCTCGATGGCATGGACGGTGATCTGGTCGTCGGAGACATCGAAGGAAACCGTGCCCGGCGTCAGGGTGATGGAATTGGCGTAGATGGTCTGGCAAAGACGCGAGCGGGAATGGATCGGAAACCGCTTCACGGTCGGCGAGATCGGGTATCGCTCCGGCAGCCAGATATTCCGCACCACCGCGATGTTTGCCTTGAGGATCTCGAACAGCAGCCAGGCAAGATACCGCGGCAGTCGCCGGACAATGGTCCAGGGCGATGCCAGCCGGTACTTTCGCCGGATGCGGGCCGACAGGATGACAGCCAGGCCACAGGATGCGATGCCGAGGGCGACGATCAGCGGATTGCTCCAGTATCCGGACAGCAGCAGCCAGAATACGAACAAACCCGCGCCTAGCAGGGGAAGGTGCATTGCATTGATGGTGGTGTGTGATTTCTGCTTGGCGTTATCTGGTATATTGTATACCAAAACATCTTCCCCCCCGTCCAACAGGATTCCCCGCTTCGAGCGGGGGAGGCGCGATATTCCGGCCGGTTCCAGGACCCTTCGGCATGGTGATGGCATGGTTTCCGGGCCCGGGACAGTCCCGTGCCGGAGAAACCGCCGGTATGCTGATCGTGGATTGCAAGGACGTGATCGTGGTATGCCCGGAGACGGTTCAGGGGGATTTTACCGGTACTGCAGCCCGCAGGGTATACAACCGGAATGCCGGATTCCTCCCGGGCAGACCTGGGCCGGTCCGGCACCTGTTGCCGGTCCCGCCGCATATGTACGGTGCCCGGAGTCGGGGCAGCCCGGCCGGACTTTTGTAAACGGACCCACTGCGCTATCCTTGGCGCATCAACCGGAAAGTGCCATGAAAGAGCGGTTCATTGTCTTCCTGATGCAGGGTACGCGGCCTTTGCGGATACTGATATTCGGCGGTATTTTCCTTGCCTGGCTGGTGATGCTTCTGCTCGCCTGGCTGCTGAATATCGAAACCGATATCGGCGGTGAAATCGTATTCGCGAATGTCATGCTGATCGCGGTGTCCCTGCTGATCGGTTTCGGTGTCGCATTCCGGATTTTCCGGTTCCTGGAAAACGCCAGGTACGAGCGGGAACCCCCGGACAGGCTGTAACCGGCCTTGGCGTCGGAGTCAGTGGCCCGCGACCCGGCTGAAGGATTCCCGTATCGGCCGGCCGGTCTCCCTCATCGGGATACGCATTCCGGCACATTGCCGGCGCTCGGGATCAGCGAAGAAAGGAGGCGGGAAGCACGGAAATCCTTTTTTCGGCGGTCCGGCCGGACGGATCTGTACCACCATTGTGCGCCACGGGATGCCAATTCGAGGCCAGTTCGATGAACGCCGCACAGGCCGGGTTGATATAGCCGTTGCGGTGCCAGATCAGGCTGACGGCATGTTGCGGCAGATCGATCTCCAGTTTGATCGAGTGCAGATTGCTGCGGTTGTCGATAATGCTCTTCGGCAGGATGGTCGCCAGCCTGCCGGACTCGACCAGTTCGAGAATGACGCTGACCGAGTTGGTCTCCATCGCGATTTGCGGGTTGAGCGAATGCTTCTGGCAAAATTCGTCAATGTGCTGGCGCAGGGCGAAGTCCCGGTTGAGCAGCACCATGGAAACGGGTGAGTGGTCGTGCCGGGTTCTGCTCCGTTGAAACTTCGCAAGCGGATGCTTGTCCCCCACGGCGATGAACAGCGACTCGTTGAACATGATGCGGGTTTCGAATTCCTGCACATGCCTGTTGTTCGCATCGGGCTTGGTGAACGCGATGCCGATGTCGATCGTGTCATCGGTCACGGCCTGTTCGAGGAATTCCTGGGACATCTCGAAGGTCGACAGGATGATTCCGGGATACTGGTGGTGAAAGTTGTCGATCAGGTCATAGGTCAGGTGATCGGTGATCGGCGTCCAGCCAAGCCGCAGGGTGCCCCGGCTCAAGTCCTGGACGTCATTGACCGCGCGCGCTCCCGCCTCCAGTTCGGCACGCGCCCGCTTGGCGAACCCGAGATAGACCTCGCCCGCGTCGGTCAGCCGGACAGTGCGCCCGGGACGGATCAGCAGCCGGGTCTCGAGCAACTCCTCGAGCTGCTTGATCTGTTGCGACAGCGAGGGCTGGGAAACATGCAGGACTTCCGCCGCCCGTGAGAAACTGCCATGCTCGACGATGGTGAGGAAATACTCAAGCGCTCGCGGAAATACGATTTTTCGGTACATGGCCGTGATATTTTCCCGCCGGGTCCGGGAATCCTAATGCGGTCTGGAAGGAGACGTTCCAGGCATGCCGCGGATATCCGGGAGACGGCGGGGGATCATAGTCTGCCTTGCTATGATATATTTCTATAGCAAGTTAAAAACAATTCGAAATAACTTATAAAACTCCAGTTCGGGGCCGATTCTGAAGTTATAATTTTATCCTATAGGCCCGATAGGATAAAGTGACTTGATTTGATAGTTTGTTACTCTTTAGAATTGCTTTTGCCATGTCAGATTTTTTAATTCGATGGCGATGTTTTCCGCGCAGTGACAGGAACAAAAACAAGAGTGCCGCTTCGCTGGAAATCATGCATCGCCGGGCGTACTAAACCAGCACTGTTGAGGAGATTTTCCAGACATGCCTTCATCAACCCGAGATCGAATCATGCGGCATCTGGATATTGTCAAGCAATTCCAGCCTGCCCTGCATACTGAAACCCACGCACCCTCTCCTGATATGGTCGATGACGACCACTATCGTGCCTATACCCGCTCCTCCCATGACCTCGGCGGCGAGCCGGATATCCCGATTACCTGGGAGGAAAAGGAAGAGGAGATCTGGGAGCACAATACTTTTGTCACCTGCGAGGTTTTGGCCTGGCGGGGTGTCTGGAACGCCGAGGAAAGGCGGCGGCGTCAAAACGTTGACGTCGGCCAGACCATCTATCTCGGCCTGCCGTATTACGGCCGCTGGCTCATGACCGCGGCCCTGATCCTGGTCGACAAGCAATATGTCACCCTGAGCGAGCTTCAGGACAAGATTCACGAGGTGAGGCAACGTTATGAGTAACAAACCGGTTTACGATCGCGAACATCACGTCAAGAAGGCCACGGGAATCGGCGATCCCCAGTGTTTCGCCGGTGAAGCGCCGGCGGCCAAGTTCAAGGTTGGTGACCAGCTCCGGGTCCGTGACCTGCCGGATCTGTTCTACACCCGGACCCAGACCTATCTGCGGGGTACGGAGTGCACCGTTTCCGCGGTGGTCTATGAAAGCCCGGCCGCCGAGGACGAATCCTGGGACAATACCGACAAGGTCGAATGGTTCTACAGCCTCGTCTTCAAGCAGAGCGATCTGTGGCCCGACTATCCCTCGGCCTTCGGCAGCGACACGCTGGAGACGGAATTACCGGAACGTTGGCTGGAATCGGCCTAAGTCCACGCCGAATCCCGCACTTGCCAGAATTGACGAAATCACTGTTAGAGGAAAGATAAATGTCTGACGATCACAAGCATGCGCCGATGGTCGATGAAGTGAGCGAATTCGAAATCCTCGAAATTGCGGTTCGCGAACTTGCCATCGAAAAAGGCCTGTTTACCCAAGAGGATCACAACAAGTGGACCGAGTACATGCATACGCTCGGGCCGTTACCGGCGGCGCGCCTTGTAGCCAAGGCCTGGCTTGATCCCGAATTCAAGAAACTCGCCGTCGAGGATGGCGTAAAGGCCAGCCTCGAGGTGGGGATCGACTGGATCAGGACCATGCCGACACAGTTCGGCACGCCCAGCGACTACTGCAGCTTCCGCGTCATGGAAGATACGCCGACCCTGAAGCATGTCGTCGTCTGCACCCTTTGCTCCTGCTATCCGCGCCCGATCCTCGGCCAATCCCCCGAGTGGTATCGTACGCCGAATTACCGCCGGCGGCTGGTGCGCTGGCCGCGCCAGGTGCTGTCTGAGTTCGGTCTGCAGTTGCCGGAGGATGTGGAGGTCCGGGTGGTTGATTCCAACCAGAAGTCCCGCTTCATCGTGCTGCCGGTCCGTCCGGAAGGCACCGAGGGCTGGAACGAGGATCAACTGACCGAGATCGTCACGCGTGACTGCCTGATCGGTGTCGCCGTGCCGAAGCCCGGCAAGACCGCGAACGATCCGCGTCCGGTCCGCAAGGCGCTGAAGCCTTACGACCACTAGACGACACGCCACGCAACGCCGTCATGACTTCAATCAATCCCGACAAGATCGCGCTTGACGAGGAAATGCAGGCGCGGAATCTTGACAACTCACCGATCGACCTGCTGGAACAGATCAGGCAGGAAGGCCGGTGTTGGGAGGATCTGGCACCGAAATGGGGGGTGGACAACCCGGAGCCGCCCTGGAAGATCTGGCTGGAGGCTACCTGCGAAGTCCTGGCAGACCGGGATTGCGCCCTGCCGGCGCTGGAACGCCGGTGGGAGGAAGACGATCTCAGCGAGGAGCTGTACAAGGATGTGCCATTTCCGGAACGGCAGTTGCTGGCCCTGGCGCACTCGATGATCCGGCGCGGACTGATCGACGAGAAGGAACTGGCGGCTCGCGCGAAGATCGTGGAAAAACGCCTGCACATGGCGGACTAGAGAACCTGAGAGGCTGCACACTCTTCGCGATGACATAAACAGTGAATAATTCCGCAAGCACCAGTGGTGTCCACGTCAGTGTCGAAGAGCTTTCGCATCGATACACGCCCAAATTGCCCCTGACCTTCGAGGAGGTCAGCTTCGAGGCGGTGCCGGGTGAGGCCCTGACCATCATCGGCCGCTCCGGGTGCGGGAAGTCAACGCTGCTCCAGGTGATCGCGGGATTGATGCCCGGTTCGATCGGCAGGGTAAGGATCAACGACGAACATGTCGTTGAACCCTCCTCGCGGTGGGTCATGATGTTCCAGGCCCCCCACCTGTTTCCCTGGATGAACGTCCGCCAGAACGTGGGTGTCGGCCTGCGCTTCGCGAACTGGCCGAAGGACAGGATCAGGGACCGCGTCGACGAGGCGCTTGAACTGGTCCACCTGGAAGAGTTTGCCGGCAAGAACACCCAGGATCTCTCGGGCGGCCAGCAGCAACGTGTTGCCCTGGCGCGCTCGCTGGTCATGGAACCGGAAATGCTGCTCCTGGATGAGCCCTTTTCAGCGCTTGATGCCTTCACCCGTGCCTCTCTCCAGCGCGATGTGCGTCAGATCGCCAAGCAACTCGGCATCAACCTGCTCCTGGTCACCCACGATATCGACGAGGCAATCCTGATGGCGGACCGTGCCATGGTGATGGCCGGATCTCCGGGCAGGATCGTGCATGACTACAAGGTGGACCTTCCGGACCCGCGCGAGCGCGGCGACCCGAAGGTGCAGGAAATGCGTGCCAAGCTGATGAAGGTGTTCCGCGATGCAGCGGGCGCGCCCCATGATGGCGAGGATGAAGGCGACGAACCGTCAGAAGAGGATGAAACAATTGTGAACGACTCGACAAAACTTGAATTTTCAGGCCGCGAGTACAGCCCAGCCTAGCCTAGCTGGACCCGGGCGGCTTCCGGCCGCCGAATTTGACACTACGGGAGGAACGAGAATGACTGACATGAAAAAAATCTATACGAAATACGGCGATGGCATCAATGACCCGAATCTCTGCATCGAGTGCGACCCCACCTTCAAGGGGATCCTGGGGTCGGCGGTCAATCGCCGGGAAGTGCTGCAGCTGGGTGCGGCCGCGGCCGCGGCCGGATTCACCCTGCCCAGGCCCAGCCTGGCGCAGCAGGACAACTGGGATCCGGTGGTCAAGATCGGATACATCCCGATTACGGACTCGGCCGCACTGCTGGTTGCCCACGAACTCGGATACCTGAAGGAAGAGGGTATCGATTCGGTACGCCCGACGCTGATCCGGGGATGGTCGCCGCTGGTGGAAGCCTTCGCCTCCTACCGCTTCAACCTGACCCACATGCTGATTCCGATTCCGATCTGGATGAGGTACAACAACAATTACCCGGTCAAGATCACCGCCTGGGACCACACCAACGGTTCCGCAATCGTGGTGGGCAAGAATACCGGCATCAATTCTCCGGCGGATTTCGGCGGCAAGCAGTTCGCGATGCCGTACTGGTATTCCATCCACAACATCGTGTCGCAGCGTCTGTTGCGCGATGCCGGTATCACGCCGGTGATCCGTCCCCAGGATGCAGAACTCGGACCGAACGAGTGCAATTTCCTGGTGCTGCCGCCGCCGTCCATGCCGCCGGCACTGGCCGCCGGCACGATCGACGGCTACTGCGTTGCCGAGCCCTTCAACGCCCTGGGTGAGCTCAAGGCGGGCGGCAAGGTACTGCGGTTCACCGGCGACGTCTGGAAAGGCCATCCCTGCTGCGTGGTCGTCATGCACGAGGAGAACACGATGGATCCGGACCGGGCCGCTTGGGCGCAGGGCATCCACAATGCCGTGGTCAGAGCGCAGATCACGCTGGCCGAAAACCGCCAGGAAATGGCGGTGATGCTGTCACGGGACGGCCAGAAGTACCTGCCGTTCCCGAAGGAGGTTATCGAGCGCGCAATGATGTTCTACGATCCCGCCTACTACAACAATCCGCTTGCCATCAAGCATCCCGAGTGGGGCATGGACCGGATCAACTTCCAGGCCTGGCCGTACCGTTCGGCGACCGAACTCGTGGTCAATGACCTGAAGAAGACGGTCGTTACCGGTGACGATGCGTTCCTGGACGGCCTGTCGCCGGAAATGGTGGCCGACGATCTGGTGAATTACGAGTTCATCAAGAATTCACTCGAAGCCAATCCGAAGTGGCGCGACGATGTCAGCGTGCCGAAAGGGGATGATCCCTACACGCGGGTGGAAGTCGTCCAGCTGTAGGCGCTCACGGATCGCAACGGCATAAAACCGGAATCCGGATATGGCAGAGTCGAGCCAGTCTCAGGTCTGGATCAGAAAGTTCGGCCTCAAGTTGTTCAACTGGGTGGCCGGACTGCTGATCCTGTTCCTGCTTTGGTTGTTGGGTGGCTACCTGATCTTCCTCAACCCCGACACGACGCATTTTTCGGATTTCGGGCCGATCCCGACTTTCCAGGCCTTTCCGCTGCTCTGGGAAGACGGAACGATCCCGAATGCGATCAAGTCCAGTGGCTACCGGCTCGGCATCGGGCTTCTGATCGCCATCGGCTGCGGTATTCCGATCGGGATCCTGCTGGGACGCAGCCGCACATTCCGTGAACTGAGCAATTCGCCGTTCCAGCTGCTGCGGATGATCAGCCCGCTGTCCTGGGAGCCGATCGCCGTCATCGTTTTCGTGACCTGGAACCAGGCGATCATCTTCCTGATCGCGGTGGCCTCGGTCTGGCCGGTTGCCTTCGCAACCGCCGCCGGCCTCGCGAAGGTGGACCCGGCCTGGTTCAAGGTTGCCAGGAACCTCGGCGCCAGTTCCTGGCACCGTCTGACGCAGATCATTATTCCGGCGATCACGTTCGATATGCTGACGGGCATCCGCGCCGCTCTCGGCGTCGCCTGGATCGTATTGGTTCCGGCGGAGTTTCTCGGCGTTACCTCGGGTCTCGGCTATTCCATCGCGGATGCGCGAGAAACCCTGTCCTACGACCATCTGACCGCAATGGTGTTGACGATCGGTATCATCGGCTACATTCTGGACAGTTCCTGTGCACTGGCGATCAAGCGGTTCAGCTGGCACCGGGGCGATGAAGCCTGACAATGCGTCAATTTTCCATTCATCTTTGTCTATGCCACGGCCAACTCGAACGCCGTTTTCCGGGCGATACTGGGTACGCTGGTCATCTGGTCTAGTGTCCGGATCAACCAGAGCATGGCAGCTGCGGACTAGGATGCATCCGTACGGTGAATCGCTGAGAACGGGTAGTTGGCACGCAGGCATACGCATCCTGGCAGCATTTCCCGGCCAAATGGCGACGGCGCCCTACCATAACCGGCGAGTCCGGCACTGCGTGCCGAACCGGCAGGTGCGCGTAGGGATCAACATGAGATGCCCCCAGACCGCGTACAGTTCCGCACCGGCCTGACCGAGGGATTCGAAGTGACCAACAAGATCAGCATCATCTGCCTGTCGGGAGAGCATGAAAAGCTGCAGATGGCGGCCATGGTCGCCTCGGTCGGAGCCGCATCGGGCGACGACGTCACTGTATTTTTTTCCATGAACGCGATGAAGTACTTCGTCAAGGGCAACGAGGACGCCGCCCCGGCCGAGGGTGAGTTCGGTACCAGCGTGCTTGGCCGTGAAGGCGTACCCCCTTTTAGGGAACTGTTCCAGCAGGCGGCGGAGCTCGGAGATGCGGCCCTGCTGCCCTGTTCGATGGCGATGGACCTGCTGGAACTGAAGGACGGCGACCTGATGGGCGAGTTCGGCCCGTCGACCGGGTTGACCAAGTTCCTGAGCGATGCCGAGGGATCGCAGATCTTAACTTTCTGATGGCAGAGAATCTATGCCAGGAGGGATGACATGAGTGAACACAAGATTGTTGACGCGAAGAATACCTATTGCCCGGGACCGCTGATGGAACTGATCCGGTGCATGAAACAGGCGGAGGTTGGCGACACGCTCGAACTGCTGTCAACCGACAGCGGTACCGCCAACGACGTTCCCGAGTGGGTCGCCAAGATCGGTCATGAACTCGTGAGTTCGGAACAGATCGATGACGTCTGGCACGTCACGGTGAAAAAGGTGAAGTAACACCCTGTCCGGGATGCCGCGGAGATAGACGGGAGGTAGACATGAAAATTCTGGTGGTGGGCGGTGGTACCGGCGGTACGATCATCGCCAACAATGTGGCCCGGCGCCTGGCGTCGGAAATCAGTGCGGGCAAGGCGGGAATCACCATGCTGTCGGATTCCGACCGCCACATGTATCAGCCGGGCCTGATGTATGTCGCCTTCGGACAGATGATGCCCGATGAACTGTATCGCGACCAGGCGAGCCTGCTCGAGAGTTCCATCGACTTTCATGTCGACCCGGCTGAGAAATTCGATCTCGACAACAACCGGGTGACGACAGCGAGCGGCCGGACCCATGACTACGACATCCTCGTGATCGCAACCGGCTCGCGCATCATGCCGAAGAACATACCCGGCCTGAACGAGGGTTCCGAAACCTTCTATACCGAGGAAGGGGCGATCAAGATGTTCAAGGCCCTGCGGGAATTCGAGGGCGGCAGGGTTGCCATCGTCGTCGGGGTGCCCCACAAGTGTCCGATCGCGCCGGTGGAGGTCACCTTTTCCCTGCACGACTATTTCAAGTCCCGCGGCATTCGCGACAAGGTCGAGATCAAGTACCACTATCCGATCAACCGGATTCACAGTATCGAAAACGTGGCCGCCTGGGCGGAACCCGAGTTCCGGCGCATGGGCGTGGAGTACGAGACCCTGTTCAACGTCGATGAGGTCGACGTCGAGAACAAGATTGTCAAGAGCCTCGAAGGTACCGAATACCAGTACGATCTCCTGATTTCGATTCCGGAGCACAACGGTGCTGAGGCCATTATCAACAACGAACTGGGACAGGACGGCTGGATTCCGACCGACCGGCACACCCTGATGATGACGGGCCATGACAATGTCTATGTCGTTGGCGACACCACCGACCTTCCGGTCAGCAAGACAGGATCGGCGGCCCATTTCCAGGCCGAGGTCATCGCGGAGAACATCGCCTCGGTGATCAAGATCGGCGCACCGGTCACTGAATACAACGGCAAGGTGTACTGCTTCATCGAGGCCGGCTTCGACAGGGCGACCTATGCGATGTTCAACTATGACTTCCCGCCCGATCTGAAAGAACCGAACAAATCCATGCACTGGTTCAAGGTCAGCTACAACAAGATGTACTGGAGCAGCGTTCGCGGACTACTGTAAGGCAGACACCGATGACATCCGGATCAGAAGAAGAGGACAACAAGAGCCTGGAAAAGAGCCTGGAGGGACTGGCAGAGATCGGCACCGTCATCTCGGCGGCCAAGGACGCGCTCAACGATGACATGGTCGCCAGAATGGCTTCGGCGCTTTCCGAGGGCGTCACGCTGCTTGATCGCCTGACACGGAACCAGGAGCTCGTCCGGCTGCTGCAGAATCTTGACCGGCCGGAGAACAAGGCTTTGCTGCAGGGTCTTTCGGAGGCGCTCAGCAAGACCAGCATCGAAATGTCGTCTTCACCTCCGGCGAAGGGAGGCCTTGGTAACCTGGTCAAGCAAATGAATGATCCGGATACACAGGAGGGGCTGCGTATTCTCGCCATACTGGGCAGGAACCTGGGGGAGAGCCTTCGTAAATAGCCTGCCGGCGGGTTGGCCGGGGGAAGGCAGCATGATGGCGGTCACTCCCGGTGCGACGGGCAGCAGGTCAGCCTTGAATTTCATTCTGCGACAGTAGACAAACGCCTCAGTGCGACGTTACCGGAATTCCTGCCCTTATGGCCGGCACCGCCACGGGCCAAGGCTGCCAAGAACAGATTCAAGTGAGCACACCCATGGTTTCATGTCCCCAGGCAAGGGTTCCTGACAGCACCGGCGGGTTCCAGGTACCTGGTGCCGGATCGTCCGGAAGTTCCGGACGGGGAGGAGATCCGCTTTACCGGACCCTGTCGAAGCCCGGTTGCACCGGGAGCCGCAGATCATAGCGGGCGCCGCGGGGGTCATGATTCACGTGTTCGAATTCTACGGTGACAACCCGATCGTCAGTGCCCTGATGCTGGATACGGACCGCCGTTCTCCGCTGCGCTCGATACGCGTCAGCAGGCCGTTGCTCCGCGCCCCGTTCATCGAGGCGCAACACGCCGACGGCACCCTCGAGGTCCATCAGTTCGCAAGGGACGACTTCTCCAGTCACTGGGCGGAGACGAGGCTGCTGTTCACCCTGTTGACCGGCATGGAAATCAAGATGGATTTCGGTCCGGGCACCCTTGATCGGGAGGCACAGCGACGGGAGGAGATACTGCGGATTCGCGACCAGGGCATTGAGGCCTCGCGGAACCTTTTTGAACAGGACCGGTACGACGAATTTGTCGGATGCTATGGGCCGGATTGCGCGCATCTTCCCCGGGAGGCGGCGCAGATGCTGGACGAGGCGCGGCGCCGACTCGAGGGAAGCCCTCCCCATGCTTCCCGGGAATCCTGTTCCGGAGCCAGCCAATGAAACTGTACGACTTCGGCCGTTCGGGCAACTGTTACAAGATCCGGCTTTTCCTCTCGCTGATCGGCCTGTCGCACGAGACCGTGACGGTCGACCTGTCCAGGGGGGAGCATCGTGAGCCCTGGTTTCTCGCGATCAACCCAGAGGCCTTTGTGCCGGTGATTGACGATGACGGGACAGTGCTGCATGATTCGGCCGCCATCCTGGTATACCTGGCGGAGAAGTATGCCGATGGGAACTGGTTGCCGAAGGAAGCATTGACGGCTGCGATGGTGACCCGTTGGCTGGTCTTCGAGCAGGGCATGATGCGTTACGGACTGGCCCGGGGCCGGTCAATCTCGCTTAACAACCCGATCAGGCTCGCCGGGACCGGCAGCCTCGACGAGTGCCACCGGATCGGCACCGATGCGCTCGACCAGCTTGAGGCCCAGCTGTCGCAAACGACCTGGCTTGTCGGAAATGACCATCCCACGATCGCCGATGTCGCGTGCTATCCATACAGCCTGCTTGCTCCTGATGCAGGCCTTTCGCTGGAAGCCTATCCGGCAATCATGGAGTGGTTTGGGAATATCGAGACCCTGCCGGGTTACCGTCCCATGTAACGCCGATGGGTCGGGATATCTGCCCTCGGGGGCAATCCAGTGAAGATTTCGGTGCGCCGGGCGGACGTGGTGTCCGGCGGTATCCGGTTGCGGATTCGGCGGTACACCCAGGCCTGTCGACTCCAGGTAAACAACAATGACAATCCAGGTAAACCATGATTAGTGAAACCGAAGCATTGGAAATCGCCACCCGGTACCTGCACGAGGAGTACCAGGCATCGGGGCTGTCCCTGACCGTCACGGGCCGTGATGTTGAACTCAAGGACGAGGACGAGGAACTCACGATGGTGGGTCTGTTCGGAAAATTCTATTCCGTGACCTTCCATTGCAAGATTGAGCCCAATACCTTCGACCCTGACTACATCATCCTGCTCGTTGATGCCGAGACGGGTGAAACGCTCTGGTATCCCGGTGAGCACTAGCAGTCGATCGGCCGGCCCCACCGGATGACGTACCGGGCGTTCATCGTCGATGTTTTCGCCAGCGAGGCGCTGGCCGGAAACCCCCTCGCGGTCATTTGCGGTGACGAATTTCCCGGGCGGCAGCGCATGCAGGGGATCGCCGCGGAAATGAACTTCTCCGAAACGACCTTCGTCAGGCTTCCCGCGAGGGACGGGAAATACGCCGTACGGATTTTCACGCCGGTGCGTGAAATCGAATTCACCGGCCACCCCCTGATCGGCACTGCCTATGTCATACGGCGGTTCCTGGGAGCGCGGGACCGGGATGAAATCTTCCTTCAGACCGCGATCGGATCCATACGCGTACGCTTCGAGAGGGACGCGGACGGTGCCGAGATCGCGTGGATGCAGGGGCCGGCCATGCAGCTCGGCAAGGTCCTTCCCCATGAGCTTGTCTGCGAATCACTCGGTCTCACGGTGGACGATCTGGATTCGGCCTTACCGGTTCAGGTCGTCTCGGCGGGCACTGCCGCCCTGATGGTGCCGCTCAAGTCTGCCGATGCGCTTTTTCGTGCCCGTCTCGACCTGGCGCAGCATGCCGCCCTGGCCGATCAGGGCATTCCGAAACTGGTCTACCTGTTCTGCCGGGAAACGCGGTTGGCGGCGCATGATTTCCAGGTGCGGTTTTTCTTCGAGGCCGACGGTGTCCGGGAGGACCCGGCAACAGGCAACGGGGCCGCCTTCTTCGGTGCCTACCTGCTGGAACACCGACCCGATGTTGCGGCTGGATTCGATTTCTCCATCGAGCAGGGCCACGGGTTGCGGCGTCCTTCGCTGATCCGTCTGCGCGGGAAGCGTCTCGCCGACGGCATTGACGTGCAGGTTGGCGGCTGCGTGTATGAGGTATTGCAGGGCGAGATGCTGGATGCCTGACCGGCGGGGCCCAACTGGCGGTCGGCGACCCGTTGCGATAGAGTGGACCGTCCATAACAGAGACCATCATGATGACCAGTGTTGATCCCCACTGCCGATCCCATTCACTTGATGACGAAACCGCGGGGCGGCTGATCAGCCGGCTTGAAAGCCGGGCGCAGGATGCCGTGTTCACCCGCCTGTTCGACCGCTATGCCGATGCCCTGGAATTTTCCGACGACTCGGTGACGCTGGAAGTGGGGTGCGGAACCGGTGCCATGATTCGCGCCCTGGTGAACAAACCGAATTTCCGCGGCCGCATTGTCGGCGTCGACCAGAGCCCGGCCTTCATCAATGCGGCGACGGATTTTGCGGACCGGGCGGGTATCTCGGACCGGGTCGAGTTCCGGGTCGGGGACGCACACGACCTGGCATGTGCGTCCGGGGAATTCGGACTGGTGATCGCCCACACGGTGATCAGCCATGTGGTGGACCCGGAATCGGCGATCAACGAGTGCGCCCGTGTTCTGCGCCCCGGGGGGTTGCTTGCGGTTTTCGACGGCGACTACTCGTCCCTGACCTACGGGTTTCCCGAGGACCCAGAACTCGGCCGGCGTATGGACCGCGCGCTGGCCGAAACCACCTTCCACAATCCGCTGGTCATGCGGGACCTGATCGGGCTGTTACCCGCATGTGGATTTGAGATCGAGGACACCCTTGCCGATATCGTCTCCGAAATCGGCAAGGCCAGCTATTTCAAGTCCTTTGCCGACACCTACGCGCCCATGGTGGCAAGCGGGGACATGATGGGCGCTGGCGAAGTGGAGCGCTGGGTTGATGGGCAGTCCGAACTGATCGCCGGGGGGCGGTTCTTTGCCTCCTGCAATTACTACACCTACCTGTCACGGCTCGTCTGAGCGGACATTGCGGCGCATTCAGTGCGCCAGGTGGTAGACCCGGGTGTGTACCCGGTGCGGCGACTCGATGTGGAAATACCGGTAGCCGGGCGTCCGGGTCTCATCCACCGTCATTGTGGCCGCGCCCGGCTTGAACTGGTAGCAGGTCGACGGAGCCGTCAGCAACCGGGTATTGCCGAATTGCCGGTCAATGGTCTGGTGAATATGCCCGCAGAGCAGCAAGGTGGGTTGGGAGACCTTGGCGAGTTCACCGTGCAGGTCGGCACGGTTGACAAGTCCCATCCCGTCAAGCCAGCAGCCGGTCGCGACCGGCGGATGGTGGAGCGCGATGATGTCCATGCCCCCGGGCGGCCTCGCCAGTTGCCTGCCAAGGCGGTGCAGGCAGGCATCGGGAATCCGGCCATGGTGTTTTCCGGCGATCCAGCTGGTCAGCAACTGCAGGCGATTGGCGCCGAGAGGTATCGTCTGCAATTCCGACACCGGGCTGGTCGGGATGATGTCATTCAGCCCGGCCGGGTCGTCATGGTTCCCGGGAATGCAGTAGACCGGACAGTTCAGGGAAGCCAGGGCCGAGGCGAATATCCCGTAGCTGGCACGGCTGCCGGTCTGGGAAATGTCCCCGGTGAACAGCAGGAAATCAAGTTGCGGGTGGTTGTTTCCGATGGACTCCAGTACGGCCTCCAGCGTCGCCCGGGTATTGATACCGCGCAGCCGTCCATCCGGCTCGTCCATGAGGTGACAATCGGTGACCTGGGCGAAGCGGATGCCGTCCTCCCCGGCAATTTCCAAGGACTCGGGGGCGGCGGTCATGGTCTGGATTCGGAATCGGCGGCGTTCACCAGTTCATCGGCGGCGCGATTGTAACCTTGCGCTCGGCGGGGATCAATTTCTCCGCTGCGGCGGCAGCAACCACTCGACCCCGATCGCCCTGCGACTTCCTGCCCGGCGCGGACCGGTCTGCGGATGCGGCGACGGGTACGGCGTGCGATCGGCCGCCTTCGCCTGCTGGCGGTACACGAAGCCCGTGTCGGTCCTCCACGGTCTTCCGGGCCAGGCGCCCGAATGTCCAGATCGTCGCTAGCCAAGCAACTGCAGCGCTTTTCGGGAAACGCGGCTCGGTGCCGTTGCGGGCCCGGTGAAATATGCCATCGAGGCGGACAGGATCCGGTCACGCCACATGGTGGGCGCCATTTCCCTGTAGTTCTCCAGGGCTGCCTCGGTGAACTTGTAGTCGTGGGACTGCCGGCCGTTGCGGGCGAGCAGACGACGTGCAGTAGCGACAAGCCGGTACGCGGAGCCACCATGTCGCAGGTAGTGCAATGCCTTGCGGGCGCTGGAGATGTGATCGCGCGGCAACTCGGAAAATGCGTCCTGCAACGCTTCCCCGCTGTCATCGGAGACCGGGAGGGGTTCCAGGTCTTCAATCCGCAGACCGGGTTGCGCGCTGCCTACACGGCGTTGGAACCCCGGCATGAAGGCCGCGGACTGCAGGAGCGCCAGAAGCTTCGTCTCCTCGGTCCGCGCATGCCGGAACACATAGTGAAACGCGTTGGCGGACGTCTGGGCATGCACCGGCACCACCCTCGGTTGGCGCATCACCAATTCCGCGGCCGTGGCGAACAGGGCCTCCCAGATCGAGTCAGTGGACACCCCGTGCTTCAGGAGGTCGATCACCGCCCGGCCCGCGTCGAGCTCCGAAACCTCGCGGAGGGTACGGACGAGTTCATTGCGTCCGGCGTCATCCCGGCGGCCCTGTTGCCAGGTGTTCGGAATCTCTCCAAGCATCGTCCGGAATTCCCGCCAGGTTCGATCGGCGGGCAGGTCGCGAGTGGCGGGATTCGCGTCGTAGCCGTGATTCTGCAGCGCCGCGGCCAGGGAACGAAGCACGGCAGGCGCGTTTTCGGGGCCGATGACCGGCGAGAGGCGATGCACATTCTGCACCGCGATGACCTTGTGGCCGATCGCACGAAGATCCCGGACGCCGTATCTGAACAGGAGTTCGTAGAGCTGCCCCGGGGGCGCGAGCCTGGCGAAATCGCAGATGGCAGGATCCACAGCCTCGAGGTCCCAGCGATCCAACGCGTCGATCAGATTTCTCCGGGCCTGTCCGACCGTTCCGGCCACGGGTTCCGGCTGCGGCCCCATCGTCCAGCCGCTCGCACGGCGCTCCTGTCCCTGGGCGCGCTTGAAATAGTCGAGCGCCCAGAATACCGGCAGCCAACGCTCTTCGTCCGGCAGGTTCAGCGCCGTCATGTGGACGGACTGCAGCGCAAGCACCGTGTGATACTTGAAACCGACATGGGGGAAGGGCTGTACGCTGCGCGAAGTCGCGACGGCCAGGGCGGCCAGGGCTCTGCGGTGATCTAGGCCGTTCCGGATCAGGGATGCAAGCTCTGCCGCGACACGTTCGCGGGGCGTCTCTTCCATGAGGCGATGCAGGGCACCGACCTCGGGAAGGGTCTGTGCCTGGCCCACCCCGCCACCCAGGCTCAGGGCCGCCGCACTTCCGGTGGCGCGCAGAAATTTCCGACGATTCACGATATTCATTATACGCCCAATCCACCGGGCTCATTTGCCCCTGGAATGACGCCTCGCCTTCCAGTTTCCTGCGCCATCGGACAAGGCTCTTCTGGCGATGGGCGTACTGATTGGATATGATCGATCCAACCAGATACCTACGGTTGTAACATACCGGGGCTATCCTCCTGATCCTTTCCGGGCCCCGTCTGTCATTTGTCCCCGAACCTGCTGCCACTGACCGATTCCCGAGACGGTCCCGTCGAGGAACCCGATCCATCCCGGACGCGGAACGGACAACGCAGGGTTTTCATCCTGGACACCAATGTTCTGCTGGTGGATCCGTCCGCGGTGGACAATTTCAAGGAGCACGTCGTGGTGGTTTCCATGATGGTGATGGAAGAGCTGGATGGGTTGAAACGCAGGTCTTCGACGGAATACGAGGCCCGTCAGGCGATCAACCGTATCCTGTATCTCACCACCAGGCACCGTCCCGGCGAACCCATCAGGTTGCGCTCCGGAGGCACATTCATTCTGGACGCCGCTGAACTGGGCGGCAGGGACATCCGTGGATACGACCTTACCCTGGAAAAGCCCGATAACCGCCTCCTGGCTCTGGCCATGCGCTTCAAGAAGGACCCGGCCTATCCCGACCGGGTGGTCATCGTCACCAATGATGCGGCGGTCCGCATCAAGGCGCACTCGCTTGGACTGGCCTCCGAGGAGTACGAGGCGGTCAACTACCGCAGCCGCCTGGATGAACTGTACCGCGATCCCACAACGTTTGAGCTGTCTGACGAGGAAGCCATGCGCTGGCATGGCGGGAAGCCCGTGACGGTTTCCGGGGAACATGCAAACGGACATGACGAGCCGGTACTGGTGCGTGTGAATGGAGGTCATGTCCATGCAGGCTATTTCCGGAACGGAGCGGTTCACCAATATGGCAGCCTTGCGGGTACCTTGGTGCAGCCCCTCAACCATCAGCAGGAACTGGCGCTGCAGGTGCTGTATGACCAGCAGGTCAGGGTGGCGGCACTGGTGGGGCAGGCCGGCACCGGAAAGACCATCCTGGCCCTGGCAGCGGCCGTGGAACAGAAACTGCTCGGCACCTCGCCCGGCAAGGTCTATGTTTTCCGTCCCAATGATCAGCTCGCGGATGACATCGGCTTCCTGCCCGGCCGGCTGGACGAGAAGTTCAGCCCCTACAAGCGGCCCATTCGCGATGCCTTCGAGATCATTCAGGATGCCGTCAAGGGCTCGAAGAAGGGCAAGAGGCTCGTTGATTTCGATTCCCTGACCAATGAACAAAGCGGCGGCCGGATGCCCGTACTACCGATCAACTTCATTCGCGGCAGCACCCTTCACAACTCGCTGGTCATCATCGACGAGGCACAGAATTTCACTCCCCACCAGATGAAGACACTGCTGACCCGTGCCGGGCGGAACACCCGGATCTTCATCACCGGGGATCCGGACCAGATCGACAACCGGTTCCTCAGCCGGCGGTCCTGCGGCCTGACCCATGTCATCGGCAAGATGCGCGGGCATGACATATTCGCCTGTGTCAACCTGACCCAGGGTGAACGCTCTGAAATCGCCAACCTCGCGGCGGAACTGCTCTGACACCATCCATGTCTGCAACCCGGGCATGATGACCGCCATGCCCGGTACCGCAGACCTCCATAGGCGGAAAAACGACGGGCTGCGTCCCGTCAATCAGTGATCTGGAGAAAAAATCGGCTCAGATTCCGGGCTGGCTGCTGATCGGCATACCGAGTTCGTAGAGGCAGTCCCCACGCTCCACCCTGGCCGGCATCCGCACGGACAACACTTTCCCCGAAACCTCGAATTGAAGTTCAACGGGTTCCGTGAAGGGGACATCCGGATAGTGAATCCATCCGGCACTATCTCCCGGTTCCACCCGGTCGTCGGTCACCTCTACCGGTTCGAAGACACCCTCGTTGCGGGCGTACAGGTATCCGCAGTCGGCGAACAGCTCGGTGGCGGCCGTGGCAGGGGTCGTCGCGACAGGCTCGCTGAATACGCCGCAGTCGGCAAGGTAGCGCGGCAGTGCGACATCCAGCAGCGACATCGCCGCCCGGCTCACACCGCCGCCACCGGCCATTTCCGCCGTCATCCCCAGTACCCCATTCCGCCTCGCCGCCGAGGTGGAATAACTCGCGCCGCGCGATTCCGTGTACAGCACCGCCTGGGGAAAATCCAGCGCCGCCACCAACTCCATCAACCGCTCCTGGTGGGCGGGATCATCAGGCTTCGCCACGAGCAGGGTCGGTTTCCTGTACTGCATTGAACTGCCGCCGGAGTGGATGTCAAGCAGGAAATCCGCGCGTGGCATGAGTTCGGACTCGATGAAATGCGCAATCATGGCCGTGGGGCCTCCCATGGGGCTTCCCGGAAAGCTCCGGTTCAGGTTCCCCCCATCCAGGGGAGACGTCCGGGTCCCGGCCCGAGCAGCGGGGTAGTTTGCCATGGGAAGGATGATCACCTGTCCGGAAAGCCGGTCGGCTTCCAGCTCTCCAGCCAGCCGGGAGAGGGCCACCTGGCCTTCGTACTCGTCGCCGTGATTTCCGCCAAGCAGCAGCACCACCGGCCCGTCGCCGTTTCGAATCGACACTACCGGTACCGGGACCCAGCCGTAGGCGGAGCGGTGAACGGAATGGGGCACCCGCAGGAATCCGCCTTGACAGCCGTCACGGTCCAGGTCGACTTCGCAGTGTATTTGTGTATCGCTGGACACTTCTACTGGCCCGACTTGGGATTATGGTGAATGATTATAATTACTTATCAACACTTTACAGGTTGACACCTTGATCTCTGTTTGCCATATTTCCCCCGTACACCCCGGATCCGCCTCTGCCTTCTTGGTATGCGCCCGGGGTTTTTCTTGTGCAACTGATTCTCTCGACTAACTCATGGGCATCTCGAATGATTACCCGGCCCAGCACTGATCGCTTGTCGGGACTTCTGCAAGTTACCGGCAACCGAATGTTAACTCACCCGGGGCCGGTTCCATATATATAAACCATTGCCGCCAGCTGGACGAGACAAGATATTCCCTGCCAGGTGTCAGATCCTGGAATGCTCCCGGGGCAGCCGGCTGGACGTTTGGGACATCGTATCGGTCATGCACGCTACCATACTCCATGACACCCGGTGGATGGCACGTTAAACCTGTGACAGTGTGACGGAAAATCGGTTACCGGTCCTGCAGATCAACACACCGGGCAGCCCCGGGATTCACCCCGCCGACCGAACCGGGCGTGATCGCCGTCCACCCAGCCCCGGAAGTCGGGTGTCGATCCTGAACAGATTATCCTGATCGGGTAACCCACCAGGGATATCCGTGCCGCCGATTCGGGTACTATCCGCCCTCCGGTAGATATGGTTTAGGCATGACATTTCCTGCCGGTTCTGCTTCAGCCGTCCGGGCCTGTTTGTGGTGGAATCCGGCTCTGGCGCAGCCGCCTTACTTTTCATTACAGCAATGTGGTTACCCCGATGAAGTTTTCCAGCCTGACCGAACGAATTTCCGGAGACAGCGTGGATGTCTGGGACGTCCATTATCGTGGAATGGCCAAGCTGGAAGCCGGTGAGGACATCATTCTGCTGAGCGTGGGCCAGGAAACGGAGGAACAGACCCCGGCGCCCATCGTTTCCGCCGCCACGGAAAGCCTGCACGCTGGCCGCCACCATTATTCCGCCGTCGCCGGGATCGAGCCCTTGCGCGCCGCGATCGCCCGGCGACACCGGTGGCTGACCGGGCAATCCGTCTCTGCCGAGAACTGTATCGTGACGAGTGGTGCGCAAAACGCCCTGTTCGCGGTTTGCCAGTGCGTCCTGGAGGCCGGTGACGAGATTGTCCTGTCGGAGCCCTACTACACCACGTATCCGGCTACTGTCACGGCTTCCGGGGCTACCCTTGTTCGTGTTCCGGTGCAGCCGGACGACGGATTCCAGATTGCCCCGGACCGGATCGAGGCGGCGATCACGCCAAGAACCCGGGCGATCCTGCTCAACTCGCCCAACAACCCCACAGGGGCGGTGTATACCCGGGAACAGTTCGAGGCCGTTGTGGATATTTGCCTGGCCAACGACATCTGGCTGATCAGCGACGAGGTGTACCAGGAAATACTGCCGCCGGAGGATCGCTTCAGCCCTGCCTCGCTGGAGCGGGCCGCACCGGTGTGTGTCACGGTGTCCAGCCTGTCGAAATCCCACCGGATGACCGGCTGGCGCCTGGGCTGGGCGGTGGCTCCCCTGGAACTGATCCAGCATCTGTACAACCTCTCGATGTGCATGTCCTATGGCCTGCCTCCGTTCATACAGGATGCCGCGGTCACCGCCCTCGAGGAAGACCATGTCACCGCCGGAGTCGTGCGCGACGCCATGGACCGGCGGTACCGCCTGATGCAGGATGTCCTGAAGGATGTGCCGGGAATCCGGATCTTCAACGCCCAGGGGGGCATGTTCGTGGTTCTGGACATCCGCAGCCTGCCCGTCAGCGGGTTCCGGTTCGCGGACGAGTTGCTGGATCGTCACCGGGTGGCGATCCTGCCCTGTGACGGCTTCGGCCCGAGCGGGAGCGGGTTGCTTCGCATCAGCCTTTGCGCGTCGGAGGAAAAGCTGGTCGTTGCAGCAGAACGGATAGTCGAATACGTGGAATCCTTGCGGGAGGGGGTTGATAAGAATTGACCATTCTCGGCATACGCCTCAATTCCCCCCCAACGGCGCTCACTGGAGTATCCCATCATGCAAACCCATGCCCGGGTAGTGGTCATCGGCGGCGGTCTGGCCGGTTGCAGCATCCTTTACCACCTGACGAAACTCGGCTGGACCGATGTCGTATTGCTGGAGCGCGATGAACTGACGTCCGGATCCACCTGGCATGCCGCGGCGAACACCCACGGCCTGCATGACAACAACAATATCTCCCGCCTGCAGTACTACACCATGAACGTCTACCAGGAGCTGGAGGCGGAGACCGGGCAGTCCTGCGGATTGCACCATGCCGGATCCATCTACCTGGCCTGCTCGCGGGACCGCGAACACCAGCTTCGCATACAGGCATCCAAGGCCCATGCCTTCGATGCCGAGTTCTATGAGATTTCCAGGAACGAAGCCCTGGAACTGCACCCCCTGCTGAACCTGGACGACGTGCGCTGCGCCATGTTCGAGCCCCTGGCCGGACACGTGGATCCCTCCGGCGTAACCCACGCATATGCCCAGGGTGCGCGCAAACTGGGCGCGCAGATCCTTCGGTTCACGCCGGTGGTGGAAACCAACCAGCGGCCCGACCATACCTGGGACGTGGTTACCCCCAAAGGCACCATCCATGCGGAACATGTGGTCAATGCCGCGGGACTCTGGGGCAGGGAAGTGGCCGCCCTGGCCGGTGTCCACCTGCCGCTCATGACCATGGAGCACCAGTACCTGGTCACCGAGACCATTCCGGAGATTGCGGCCATCGACCGAGAGCTTCCGTCGGTGGCGGACCGGGACATGGAATACTACATGCGCCAGGAGGGCAAGGGCCTGCTGGTGGGTGCCTATGAGAAGGACGGCCGCTTCTGGGCCGAGGAGGGTACGCCCATGGACTTCGGCCATGATCTGCTGCCGGAGGATCTGGAGCGGATCGCCGAGAACTTCATGCGTGCCTGTGACCGGGTGCCGGTATTGGCCGAGGCGGGCGTCAAGCAGGTGATCAACGGTCCCATGATCTGGACGCCCGATTCCTCCGCGCTGCTCGGCCCCGTCCGGGACCTCAGGAACTACTGGTGCTGCAACGGCATCGTTCCCGGGTTCAGCCAGAGCGCGGGTCTGGGTCTGACCCTGGCACAGTGGATCGTGGAGGGAGAGCCGGAGCTTGACATGTTCCCCTGGGACGTGACCCGCTATGGCTCCTGGGCGGATGCGAATTATGCGAAGGCCAAGGCGCTGGAGACCTACGGCACGCGTTTCAGTATCCACTTCCCCAACGAAGAGCGTCCCGCAGGCCGGCCGATCAGGAAACGTCCTGTCTACGAGCTGCAGAAATCCATGGGCGCGGTGTTCGGATTTTCCTTCGGCTACGAGCATCCGCACTGGTACGCGCCGGAAGGTGTGCCGCAGGAGGATGAATTCACATTCGAACGGCCCCGGTGGTTCGACGTCATGGGACAGGAGGCCGCCACCGTGCGCAATGCCGTTGGTGTGGTGGACACTTCGAATTTCGCCAAGTACATGATTACGGGCCCGAACGCCAGGCAGTGGCTGGACCGGATCGTTGCCAACCATGTGCCGAAGGAGAATGGCCGGACCTGCCTGACGCCCCTGCTGAGCCTGCGAGGCGGGCTGGCCGGGGATTTCACCGTGGCACGGCTGGAAGACGAGAAGCTGTTCATGATCGGGTCGGGCATCGCCGAGGATTACCACCGCCGCCTGTTCAACAGCTATCTGCCAGCGGACGGGGTCAGCTTCGAGTGCGTGACCGATGCGATATGCGGGTTCAACGTAGCGGGCCCCAATGCCCGCACCCTGATGGAAAGCATGACCGGCCTTTCATGGGGCAACGACGACCTTCGCTTCATGCGTAACCGCGTGATCAGCCTGGACGGTTACGAGGTTATCGTCATCCGGGTTTCCTTCACGGGAGACCTCGGCTACGAGATGTATGTGGCAGAGGAGAACCAGCTCGATCTCTACCGCAAGATACTTGCCCACGGGGAGCCCCTTGATGCCCGTCCTGTCGGGTCACGGGCGCTTGGCTCCATGCGCATCGAGAAAGGCTATGGCAGTTGGGGCAGGGAGTATTCGCCGGAATGGTGGCCCACTGAATCCCGCATGGACTTTCTTATAAAAACGGAAAAGCCGGAGTTTCACGGCCGCGAGGCCTTCATGGACATCAAGGATGTCCCGCCCAGGCAACTGATGTGCTGCTTCCGGATTGATACCGGGTCCGGCAAGGAGGGTGCGGATGCATGGGGCGGTGAAGCTATATTCCGCAACGGCAGGTATGTCGGCCGCGTGACATCGGGATCCTACAGCTTCACGTTCAACACTTCCGTCGCCATCGGTTACGTGGACCGGGACGATGCCGTGCCCGGGGATGATTTCACGGTGGGGGTGCTTGGTATTCCCACCAGGGCAACATTGCTGGAAAGGCCCCTGTTCGACCCAAGAGGTGAAAAGCTGCGGGCCTGATCCGGTATTACCGGGAGCCGTTGTCGCCTGGCGACTCTGGGTAGAAGCCATCTCATAAATCATCACCCTATGATAATATCCTGATCCCGATTATGAAGATGATCGGAGATTCCCATGCCGCACGACCTGACCGGCGCCCAAAGGGCGTTCATCGAACCGCTGCTTCCCCCATTGCCCCCGGCGGGCGGAAGGCCGCGGCCGTCCCTGGAGGGATTCGCGGGAGGTCCTGAACGGAGTCCTGTGGATCTTGCGGACCGGCGCACACTGGTCGGAGTTGCCGGACCGCTATCCGCCCTACCAGACGTGCCATCGCCGGTTTCAGCAATGGCGCCAAGCGGGGGTCATGGACCGGCTGCTTCGGGCCTTGGCGGAAGACCTGGAGAAGGGCGGTGAGATCGACCTTGACGAGTGTTTCGTGGACGGCAGCTTCAGCGCGGCCAAAAAGGGGGCGCCGCAATAGGCAAGACCAAGCGGGGCAAGGGCTGCAAGGTGATGGTGATTGCGGATCGCTCGGGGCTGCCGGTATCGGTGTGTGCGGGTAGCGCCTCGCCGCACGAAACCACGTATGTACTCGGACTGATCGACGGATGTCTGACGGCGGCCAGGCCCGAGCGGCTCATTGGCGACAAGGCCTACGACAGCGACCCACTGGACGAACAGTGCGCAAGGCTGGGGGTGGCAATGATTGCGCCGCACCGGGCCAACCGCAGGAAGCCGAAGACTCAGGATGGGCGGGTGCTGCGCCGGTACCGGCGTCGGTGGAAGGTCGAGCGCCTGTTCGCATGGTTGCAGAACTACCGCCGTATCGTCACCCGCTATGAGCGTCAATTCGAAAACTTCCTCGCTTTCCTCCAGCTCGCTACCTTCATGATCCTGGCCAGGAAATATTTGTGAGATGGCTTCTAGTGAGCAACTGGAAAAGATCAAAGACGAGCATGTGCGCATGAGCCTGGAACTGCAGCAGGCCTTCGGCCTTCGCCGCGAAGAGTCGATGAAGATTCGGCCCTGTATTGCCGGCCGCGGCGATCACCTGTTTCTGCAGGCCAGCTGGACCAAGGGCGGCAGAGAGCGAATCGTGCCGATCCGCACCGAGCAGCAGCGAGAGGTTCTCGACCGTGCCCATCGGCTCGCCGGCCGCGGATCGCTGATCCCGGCCAACCGCAACTACGTGCAGCAGATGCGTGTCTACGAGGGCAACACACGAAGGGCAGGCCTGCACCATATGCACGGCTTGCGCCACGCTTATGCCCGGGATCGGTACGAAGAACTGACCGGATGGTCAAGTCCGGCTGCCGGTGGACCGGTGGCAAGGCAACTGATCCCCGAACAGCGCGAGCGTGATCGCGAGGCCCGGCTCACCGTCAGCCGCGAGCTGGGGCATGAACGAGAGCAGGTGACGACAGCATATCTGGGCCGATGAGGGCAATTTATTAATTTTTGTGTTCGAATGAAATTTGATCAATGTGATTATTTTTAGATGTGTGTGGGAAAGGGGGTCGCAAATTTAGATCGAAACGACTATACTGAACGAATCGAACGATATTAAAGGGTGGCCTTGATGGATGCACTTTCAGCCAATGAAGCAAAAACCCATTTTGGTGACATGCTTCTAAAAGCACAGCGCGCTCCGATTCAAATTAACAAGAACGGAAAGCCGGTTGCCGTTGTGATCTCCGCAGAAGAATACGAGAGTATCGAAGCGCTCAAGTTACAGTTATTGCAATCAAGAGCCGCTCAGGCCAAAGCCGAAATTGCAGCGGGCAATCTGATCGATGGTGAAGCTTTTTTTAGTGAATTGGAGTCGGTTCAGCACGACTAGGCGTATAAAAGCTGATCAGCCCATTAGCCTGGATTTCAGTGTCAAAGTACCGTTTAACACCCGATGGGCAGTCTGATCTCATCGAAATTCGCCGTTACACGCTGAAGCAATGGGGCGGCGCCCAGTCAAAAAAATACTTGTCTGAGCTACGCCAAACGATTCGACTGCTTGCTGAAAAACCTACCTTGGGAAAATCCAGGCCTGAGGTTGGAGTCAATGTAATGAGTTTTCCTCATGCCAGTCATGTCATTTACTATGTAGTGCACGAACAGCAATTAGTGGTATTCGGTGTACTACACAAACGGATGGTGCCGGTTAAACATTTGATCGAGCGGGAGACCATTTAAAAATATGCCACTCTTCGATAGCGGCACGACCCACGAAGCCGCGCTGCTCCATTTGCGCGGATCGCCCAAGCCTGGTATCGAACGGTGTGGCTGATTCGTCGAATTCCGCATTTGGATGAGGCCATTCCTGTCATTAAGTTTGTTATACCTTACTCCAATGGCAGGCTTTCGTAGGCACCTTCGAGAAATCGATCGCGAATGACGAACTTCTGAATTTTGCGCGAGCCGGTCATCGGGAATTCCTCGAGTCGGCACCAGATGGTCGGGGTTTTCTGTGGCGACAGGCGCTCGCGGCAAAATTCGTGTAGTACGCGCGCCGTAACCTGCAGATCGTTGTCGGTACGGAAAAAACACCCGATCACTTCGCCCCACTTGTCGTCGGGGATGCCGACCACGGCAACCTCGGCAATCTGCGGATGTTCCAGCAGCGCGTTTTCGATCTCCACCGGGAACATGTTTTCGCCGCCGCGGATGATCATGTCCTTGACCCGACCGGTGATGCTTATGTAGCCGCGCGCGTCCATGGTGCCCAGATCGCCCGTGTGCAGCCAGCCGTCGTCATTGATGGTTTCGTGTGTCGCTTCCGGGTTGCCGTGGTATTCGATCATGTTGCAGTAGGCGCGTACGCAGATTTCACCGGCGCTGCCGATGGGCACGGATTTGTTGCCGTCGACGCTTCGAATCGACACTTCGGTGTGCGGCAAAGGCTGACCGATGGTATTGCATATATCGTCGATTGAATCGTCGCTAAAGTGCTGGGTAATCACCGGCGAGGTTTCGGTCTGGCCATACAGCGTGCCGAAGCCACAGCCGAAAACGCGCTGGATATTGTGCACCAGCTCCGGCGTGACCATTGCCCCGCCGGAGGAAAACGTCCCTACCGAGGAAACATCGTATGTTTCCTTTTCCAACGCTTCGAGCAGCGCGACCAGCATTGTCGGCACGCCGAGAATCGTACTGACTTTCTCCTGTTCGATGATGCGGCAAATTGCAGGTGGGTCGAACAGCTTGACGATCAGCATCTTGCAGCCAGCCTGCACACAGCCGAGCGTGACCATGCCGCAACCGCTGGTATGAAACATCGGCATGATGTTGGCCCAAACGGTATCCGCGGTCACGCCGAGGCGCCCGGCGTAGAAACGCGCATTGTTGAGCAGGCTGCGATGGGAGAGCACCGCGCCCTTCGGAAATCCCGTCGTACCGGAGGTGTACTGGATCATGGCCGCGTCGCGGCAATCCACGGCCGGCAGCGCTGCGGCGGGTTTGGTGTTGCCCTGCATCGCCTGGATATTTTCCAGGTCGATCACTTCGCGTACGGCATCGAATCCCGTGCAGGCCTCGACGGCAATGTCGCGCATCGGATTACCGCGGTATTCGTCGACCACGAACAGCGCGACCGAGCCCGATTGCTCGATGATGTAACGCAGCTCGCTCGCTTGCAGCGCCGGGTTGGCGGTGACGATGACAATGCCGGCGAGCGCGCAGGCGAACTCCATCAGCACCCACTCCGGCGTGTTCGGCGACCAGACGACCACAGATTCGCCTGGTTGAAAGCGCCCGGCCAGTATCAGGGCCAGTTCTTCACTCTCCACGAGCAGCTCGGCGTAAGTCCAACTGCGGCCGACACGACCATCGATGTCGACCTCGACCAGCCCGGTTTTATCCGGCAATCGTTCGGCGGTCTCGCGCAACTGATCACCGAGAGTTATGTCACGTACGATGCCTTCCGCCTGCGCCGGGAAATACGATTCGGTCAGTTCGACCGCGTAGCTCATTTTTTGCTGCCAGGAATCGGGTCGCCCGAATCGCGTTCGGCGACGGCCTGCTTGAACCCGGCTTCCTCGGCGCGTGATTTGAAGGCGACACCCTCGGGGCTGTGACGGGCGATCCCGTCGAACAGGGTCGCAAGAGTCTGCGTGCTGTTCAATCCCATATTGTCGTAGGCCTGGTTGATTAACGTCTTCATCATCGCCAGCTGGTTTTTCGGAACACCCTTGATACGCTCGACCAGCGTCTTGACGGTGTCGTCGAGCTGGTCTTCGGGCACTGCCTGCAGGATCAGCCCCATCTTCTCGGCTTCGGCGCCACTGACGAGATCGCCGGTAAACAGCATGCGCTTGGCACGCTCGGTGCCGAGACGGTAAACCCACATCGCCGTCGTCGGGCAGCCCCAGACGCGTGCCGGCGGATAACCGATGCGGGCGCTTTCGTTCATGACGACGAGGTCGGCGCACAGCGCGATGTCGCTGCCGCCGGCGACCGCATCACCGTTGACCCTGGCGATCACCGGCTTCGGGCAACGCCACAGCGACATGAAACTGTCGGTGCAGCGGCGCATGAACTGGTAGTCGAGCATCGCATCCCAGGGCATCTCCTGGATCGCCGGGCTGTCACCTTCGGCAAATTCTTTCAGGTCGTAACCACCGCAAAAGCCGCGTCCAGCGCCGGTCAGCACGATCACGTGCACGGAATTGTCATTGCTCGCGCGCTCGACCGCATCCACCAGGTTGCCGGGCATGCGCCCGGTAATCGCATTGAATTGATCCGGGCGGTTGAGCTTAATTGTCGCAACCCTCTCGCTGACTTCATACTCGAGATCGCCGATTTGCATACCTGGCCTCCGTCTAGTCTGTGCCTGATGGCTTACCGAAGCGGCCCGCGCCTTCTATGCCCTCGGCAAACAGGGCCTTGCGGCCGTTATACCACTCGTAGGTCATGGCTTCGTGCACGGATTTGCCGTGCTGGTGGTTGAGCGAGCGCCGGTCGGCGCACACGCAGATTTGCGGATGGGCGGCTATTTCATGCGCCAGTGCTTCTGCTTTGGCGCGACTCTCGCCATCCGCGACGACGTATTCGGCAAGCCCGATTTGCAGGCTTTCAGAGGCCGTGACCTTGCGCCCGGTCAGGATGATTTCACGTGCGCGCCCCTCGCCGACCAGGCGTGGCAGGCGCACGGTGCCGCCGTCGATCAACGGGATACCCCAGCGGCGGCAGTACACACCGAAATAGGCGCTTTCTTCCATGACCCGAAAATCGCACCACAGTGCGAGTTCCATGCCGCCAGCCACGGCCGGACCAGCAACCGCGGCGATTACGGGCTTATCGAGTGCGAGCCGCGACGGGCCGAGTAACGCAGGCGGTACGTCGGCATTGTCGATCGGCATATTGTGCGCTTCAAAGAAATCGGCATCGTCGAGCGCGGCTGCCCGCTTCAGGTCCCAGCCCGAACAAAAGGTGCCGCCTTCGCCCCAGAACACGGCGACCGCGGCGGACGCGTCACGATCGAAATCGGTAAAGGCCCGGTAAAGCGCGTCGGCGATTGTCGGGTCGATCGCGTTGCGGGCTTCGGGGCGGGACAGGATCATCGTCCACACGGGACCGTTCTTGTCGATGCTGACGCTCATGGCGAGTTTCCAAAAATCGAAAGACCTCTAATCATAATCACCGGCGATGAAGTTGTCGCGAATCCTGAATTTCTGAATCTTGCCCGACCCGGTCAGCGGAAAATTCTCGATACGTCGCCAGATAGTCGGCGTTTTCTGCGGCGACAGGTGCTCGCGGCACCAGGACTTGAGGTCATCGATGTCCAGTGGCAAGTTATTTTCGGTGCGGATGAATGCGCCGATCACTTCCCCCCACTTGTCGTCGGGAATGCCCACGACCGACACCTCGGCCACATCAGGATGCTCGATCAACAGGTTTTCGATTTCGGCGGGAAAATGGTTCTCGCCGCCGCGGATGATCATGTCCTTGACGCGGCCGGTGATGCGAATGAAGCCGCGCGAATCTAGCTTCCCGAGGTCGCCGGTGTGCAGCCAACCGTCGTCGTTGATCGCCGCGCGGGTTGCCGTTTCATTGTCGTGGTAACCAAGCATGACGTTGTAACCGCGCGCGCAGATTTCACCGACCTCGCCGATCGGCAGTACCGTACCGGTTTCGGGGTCGCGTATCGAAACGCTGGTATGCGGCAGCGGCTGCCCGGCGGAGAAGCAAATGTCGTCGAGGGTGACGTCGTCGTGGTTGAGGCAGATCATCGGCGATGCCTCGGTCTGTCCAAAGGCGGACTGCAGGTTGCAGCCGAGACGCTCGCGCACCTGGCGCACCAGCTCCGGCGCGACCGGCGCGCCGCCGGTGGTGATGACTTCCATCGACGTCATATCATGGTGTTGCCGCTCCAGCGCCTCGAGCAGCCCGACCAGCATTGTCGGCACCGCGAAAAACGTCGTAACGCCCTCGCTTTCGATCAATCGCGCCAGTATCGCGGCGTCGAACAGCTTGATCATCAGCATCTTACAGCCGGCTTGCAGGCAGCCGAGCGCGGTGGTGGCGCAACCGGCGGTATGGAACATCGGCATGAAGTTGGCCCAGATAGTTTGCCGATGGACCTTTTTGCGCGCTGCAAACAATCGAGCATTGTTGAGCAGGTTATGGTGCGACAGCACCGCGCCCTTGGGAAAACCGGTGGTGCCCGAGGTGTATTGAATTTGCGCGACGTCGCCGGGCGCAACATCGGGCAAACCCGCGGTGCGGCTTCCGATAGCGAACAACGCTTCCTCGTCGTCCAGATCGACCACTTCGCGGACGACGTCGTTGCCGTCCACCGCCTCGGATGCAATCTCCTCCATCGGGTTGCCACGGAAATCGTCGACCCGGAACAGGGCAACCGCGCCGGATTGCTCGAGCACGTATCGTAATTCTCTTGCCTGGAACGAAGGATTGGCGGTCACCAGCACCAGTCCCGCCAGTGCGCAGGCGTATTCCATGAACATCCAGGCGGGAATGTTGGGTGCCCAGACCACGATTTTTTCACCAGGTTCGAAACGGGAAACGAGCGCTAGCGCGAGTTTCTCGCTGATCGCAAGCAAGTCTCCATAGCTCCACTGCTGGCCCGGGCTACCGTCGATTGCGATGTCGGCCATCGCGATAGAATCGGGCATTTTTTCCGCGGTTTCGCGCAGCAATTCCCCGATGGTGATATCGCGCAGCTCCCCGTCGGGCTGCAGCGGGAACAGCGATTCGGTGAGCTCGATGTCGTACATAGCGCTACGCCGTCAGGCGACCCGTGGAATGTCGACCTTGAGGCCGCGCGGGATTTCCCGTTCTTCGTCATACATCGGCGTAGTGCAGGTTCGCGCAGGGCGAATCTCGCCGTCGGTGCAATAGACCTCGAGCACCGTACCGGACCGGATATCAGGATCGTCCAGCCTGACCAGCGCCACGCCGCAGAGCTGGAACGGCGACCACGCACTCGAACAGACGATTCCGGCGTCGATGCCGTTAAGCTTGAGCGTGCGTCCGATCTGCGCGACGCCGCCGTCGGTGCGCAGGCCCCAGGTGCGGCAGCGCTGGTCGGCCTCGAGCAGCGCTTCGCGGCCGCAGAAATCGCCCTTGTCGAAGTCGACCATGTGACCGAGTCCGGCGGCGAAAGGCGTAGTGGTTTCGTCGAAGTCTGAACCGGCGTTCAGCAATCCGGCCTCGATGCGCCGGGTACGAAACGCGTCCGCCGAGGTTGGCGTCATGCCAAACGGATTCCCGGCCTCGAGTATGCGCGCGCCGACTGCGTCGATGTCGGTTTCGGCCAGCAGGTAGAACTCCCAGCCGAGTTCATTGGTGAAACCTGAACGGGTCAGTACCACGGGTTGTCCGGCGATCTGCACCTCGGCCATATCGAAATAGTTGAACGGCTCGGGCAGATCGCCATCGATTGCCGCTGCGAGCACGTCGAGCGATCTGGGTCCCTGCACCTGGCTGACCCAGACGCCCGGGTCCAGCACCTCGACGTCGAGACCGCGTGCGTTGGCAAGCAGCCATGAATACAGGTCGCCGTCGGCCTGCCCGTACCAGAAGCGGTCCGAGGCGAGGCGCACCAGCACGCCATCGGCAATCATGCCGCCGTGGTCGTAACAGGCGAACTGGTAACTGCAGCGGCCGATACGGTTTTTGCCGATGTCTCGAGTGAACACACGGTTTAGCAGCTTTTCGGCATCCGGCCCGCGGATTTCGAGCGGCAATTCGCCGGTGTGTCGCAGAATCACGCTGGTTCTGACCCGCCAGTAGACCTCGTCCGCGGTCAGATTATTCAGACTCGCGGTGGCGAGCCGGCGGTTATAGACGAAATAGGTCGGATCGTAAGGCAGTTCCTGGTGGATCAACGGGTGCGGCGCCATCGTCCGTGCGAGTTCATTGGGTCGTTCAATGGCGGTTTGCCTGACGGTGACCGCGATCTGCAGTTGTTCGGGAGTCATCGGTTGTTCGGTTTGTTAATACACTGAAATAGAGGATTTGAGAAATCTATTTGATCACAGTGCTTTAAATGTGCATATTTCAATTTCTGCGACAATTTGTTCAAATTATTTAATCAACTTTATGCCTTTTCGTTCCTATGACGCATTGCGAGTTTTCGCCGCCGTGGCCCGCCACCAAAGCGTGACGGCGGCTGCCGACGAACTGAATCTTTCCAAGGGGTCGGTCAGTTACCAGATCCGCAAACTGGAAGACGATCTAGGGTTTAGCCTGTTCGAACGGCAACGCCAGCGCCTCAGCATCACAGCCAGGGGTGAGAAGCTGTGGCACAGTTCGCAGTCGGCGCTCGGTCAGCTCGATCGCGACATTCGTGAACTGCAACGGGAAGAATCCGACCGCATCACGATCGGCGCGCTGACCTATTTCTTTTCACGTTGGCTGTCGTCGCGGTTGATGACCTTCATGGAAGCCAATCCCAGTATCGCCGTGCGGGTGGAGCCGATGACCGGTATTGCGGATTTCGGACAATCAGATGCCGATGTCGCGATCTTTTGGGGCATTGGCGAATGGATCGAATTCGAGCACGATCTCCTGTTCCAATGCCCGGCCCGCCCGACCGCGAATGCAGCGGTTGCCGCCAGGGTCCAGGAAATGGGATTGGAACGAGCATTGATCGAAATCCCGCTGCTGGCCGACAGTTCCGGCGGCACGGGATGGCGCGAGTGGCATCGTCGTGCAGGGCTCGAATATCGGCCGGGGCACGATCGCCTGGTGATCCCCGATTCGAGCGACCGTGTACAGGCCGTTATCGACGGCCAGGGCATTGCCCTGTGGGATGCATTGGTGCAGAACGAACTGAATTCTGGCGAGTTGCGATACCTGTCGGATGTAACGCTCGACGATGCCGGATATTACCTGGTATATACGGCGTCTGCCGGCGAGCGTGCGGCGGTCGTCACGACCTTTGTAGACTGGATCAGGTGCCAGAACTGATTTCAAGTGCTCGAGACTTTTCAGGCCTTGCAAATGCGTGCATCGTTACAAGACTTAATTTCTATGTCAGAAAATTCAAGCAATAACGGCGCTCATATATCCAGTCTGAGTTTCTGAAACCGGCCGCGCAACGGCCACGCACTCGGTTCCGGGTTGATTTGTCGAAGCTGTTATAGGCAGCATTTCGAATCGTACATGACTTGTCTTTTTCACTGCTACCCTGTCATTGTTTTGCTTCAGTCATGATCCAGTCACGAAAAATCCGGATCGGTGAGTCGGGGGCGGCATCTTCGGGATAGACCAGGTAGTAACCATAATCGGCAAGTTCGATCTGCCGATAACGGTATAAATTCCCAGCCTCGACTTCACTATCGATCAGTGAGTCGTATAGGCCAACACCCTGACCGTCGATGACGGCCTGCAGGCGCACATTGGGATCGGGTATGACCAGGTCGTTCGGCCCCGGCTGCATTGTGAGCCCGGCTGTGTCATGCCATTCGGACCATGCCCGGCTATCATCACTATCGTGAAGCAAGTTTAATTCGCTCATGAGCTCGGTAATACCCTGAGACTCGACTCGCCGGTCGAGCGCGGGATTCGCGGTCAGTGTTGCCGGTGCATGGAATATCAGTTCTACCGCCATGCCGCGGTCCATCCAGTCTCCCTTGCCCCAGCGAATTGCCATATCGAGATCGTTGGCGCGCAAGTTCAATAAATCGATCGATGGCTGTATGCGCAGTCCGATACCCGGATGATGCGTGATAAAGCGCATCAAGCGAGGCGACAGCCAGCGTGATGCAAAGTAGGTTGCCATGCCGATGGTGAGACTGTGCTGGTTGCGTCGTCGGAGGTATCCGAGTTCCTGCTCTACCGATTCGAATGCCAGCTCGGCAATCTGTAGCAGCTTGTGCCCGTTCAGCGTCAGCTCGATCCCCCTCCTGCTGCGCTCGAACAGTCTGAAACCGAGTTCTTCCTCGAGTCGGTCGATCTGCTGGCTGACCGCTCCCTTGGTCAGATTAAGCTTTTCCGCGGCCTTGGTAAAACTGTCACAGCGCGCCACCAGACAAAAATTGCGCAAATTGTCGTAGTTTCGTAAACGCATCCGGGATGTTTAATTAAATTAAACACAAAGGTCAAATATTTTTCGTTGCGATTCGTTACATATGACAAATAATATTATGACTGCGCTCAGTCATATCGGCGCAGTATCGATGCGAGTGGTAAATTTATCTGATCGAAATACTGTTGGGAGGAGAAACATCATGATTGAATCGACACGCACCTCGGCGCTGGCGTCGCGGCATATCGAACTGGGTTCCGGTCTCGAGGACTGGAACGGCATGGGGACCGCCTGGAGCTACCATACGGATTCCAGGGACGAGCACGACGCGATTCGAGAGGCCGCGGGCATGTTCGATATGTCGCCGCTGAAAAAAGTTTTCGTGCGCGGTCCCGATGCCGCCAGGGTGGTCGATCATGTCATCACTCGCGACATGACGAGGATTGACCCCGGTAATTCTGCCTATGGCGCCATCCTGGCCGAACAGGGTACCGTCTGTGACGATGCGATCATCGCCAACAATGGTGACGGCGAATGGATGCATTGCCATGGTTCGGGTGAGAGCATGGATCGCCTGCAGGAATCAGCCGAGGGTCTCGATGTCGATCTCGAACTCGATGATGATCTACATAACATTTCGCTGCAGGGACCGAAGGCCTTGCAGTTACTCGACGCGCATACACCGATAGATCTCGGTTCGGTGCGATATTTTCATCACCAGGCGACCGAACTCTTCGGTCATCGGTGCCGGATATCGCGCACCGGTTACTCGGGGGAGCGCGGTTACGAAATCTTCGCCAGCGCGGCCGTGGTTGGCGATATCTGGGACCAGATCCTTGGCCATGGTGAGCCGCTCGGTGTCATGCCGTGCTCGTTCGCCTCGCTCGACAAGGCGCGCATCGAGGCCGCGCTGCTGTTTTTCGGTTACGACATGACCGCCGAGCACACGCCGTGGGAAGTCGGTCTCGGTTTCACCGTGCATCGCGACAAAGGCGACTTTCGTGGCAGGCAGGCGGCGCTCGAATCCGAGGGCCGGGAACGCTTCGTCGCGGCGGGTATCTCGTCCGCGGGCGAAGAGCCCTGGGCCGGCGGTGAGGAATTGAAACTCGACGGCAATGTCGTGGGAACGCTGAACAGCCCTTGCTGGTCGCATCGCCTGGGCAGGTCGCTAGCGCTGGTGCATCTGCGACCAGATACCGCTGTTCCCGGTACCCTGCTAGAGGTGAGCGGCGACGAGTTTACGGGCTCGGCAGTGGTCGAGGCGATTCCGTTTTTCGATCCTGACAAGACCCGTACCCACGCCTGAGCACCGGGTTATGACGGTGATGACCAAGCGCCGGCACCAACGCGCTCGCGGTATGCTTACCGCTGCCGTGATCGATGCGCCGGCATACCTGACGCGCAAAATCCCGGCATACGAGCTGCTCGATGAGGAGGCGCTGGTTCGACTCGAGAATCATGCCGAGTGGCTGCTTGCCGAAATCGGTATCGAGATTCGCAACGATCCGATTGCGCTCGATTTGTTTCGCGAGGCCGGTGCCAGTGTCGATGGCGAGTTGATCCGATTCGATCGCGGTCACGCGCGCAAGCTGTGTGAAACGGCGCCGTCGACCTACACGATGCACGCGCGCAATCCGGCGCGCAGCATTGAATTCGGCGGCGATCACCTGGTGTTCGGTTCCGCTTACGGCTCGCCGTTCGTGACTGATATTGAACGCGGCCGTCGCTACGGCACGCTGGAGGATTTTCAGAACTTCATCAAGCTGACCTACCTGTCGCCATGGCTGCACCACCAGAGTGGCACCATTTGCGAGCCGGTGGATGTTCCCGTCAACAAGCGTCATCTCGACATGGTTTATTCACACCTGCGCTATTCGGATAAACCGTTCATGGGCTCGGTGACCGCACCCGAACGCGCCGCGGATTCGCTGGCGATGGCACGCATCGCGTTCGGTGACGAGTTCATGCGCGACCACCTGGTCATCCAGGGCAACATCAACGTCAACTCGCCGCTGGTCTACGACGCCACCATGACCGCGGCACTACGTACCTACGCCTCGGCCAACCAGGGCAACGTGATATCGCCGTTCATCATGGGTGGCGCGATGAGCCCGGTGACGCAGCCGGCAATCATTGCGCAGGCGCACGCCGAACTGATGGTCGGTATTGCCTTGACCCAGTTGGTCAAGCACGGAGCGCCGGTGGTTTACGGCAGTTTCCTGACCACGATGGATCTGAAGTCCGGCGCGCCGACCTTTGGTACTCCGGAGTCGATGCTGGCAAATTATGCGATTGCGCAACTCGGTCGTCGCCTTGGGGTGCCGGTGCGCTGTGGCGGCCACTTGACGGCATCCAAGATCGTCGATGCACAGGCGCTGCAGGAGTCGACCAACGCGATTCTTGCCGGCGTCATGGCGGGTGCTAACTTCATATTCCAGGCCGCCGGCTGGCTTGAGAGTGGGCTCAGTATCGGTTATGAAAAGTTTGTAATAGATGCCGAGCAATGTGGTGCGCTGGCGCGCATGGTGCAGGGACTCATAATCGATGACGGTCAACTTGCAGCCGACGCCTATTGCGAAGCTGGCGCTGGCACCAATTTTCTCGGTGTCGGTCACACAATGCGCCATTACAAGACAGCGAATTATCGCGCCGGTCTCTGCGATGCGCAGCCGTACGAGACGTGGATGGAGAATGGCGGCATGGATATGCAGCAGCGCGCATCTGCACTTTACAAGCAAATGCTGCGCGATTACGAGATGCCGCCGATCGACCCGGCCGTCGATGAAGCGCTAAGGGATTTCGTTACTCGTCGTAAGAATTCTATGAAGGATGCCTGGTATTAATCAAGCCAGCCGAACAAGTATCAGCAATTCCCGCTAAGGGTCAGCTGTATTGTGTCAGGGGGTGTGATCATCAGGAAGTCGTGGTTTCAGAGTGACCAGGGCGCAGTGATCGGTACAGCCGCCGGGGCTGCAGAACGGATCGGGCCGGTAAACGCTGAAGAATCGACCTGAACACCAGCCGGTCACGGCGTCATTCAGGGCGGCTCAGGCAGCGCGGGATTGTTTCTGTATCCCCGCGCAATGACCCGGTACAGTTTCTCCCAACTGTCTATCAGGAACAGGCTGAACAGGCCCCTCATCTTGCGCCACAGCGCGGCGCGGCTGTACATGGCCTGGTGGCCGCATTGAATACGGCACAGCAGCGCAACTGGATCTGGTCCACCAGAAACGCCAGCATCATCAGGTGCATCAGCACCGTCGACAGGTGCTTGTGGCCGTGACCATCATTGTGTTCCAGGCCGTGGCCCTGGCTCTTCAGCGTGTTGAAGGTCTCGTTCTCTATCTTCCAGCGGGCCCGGCCGGCCCGCATCAACTCCATCAGGTTCGATTCATCGATCGGGATGTCGGTGACCCAGCAAAAGCGCTGCACCTTGCCCCCGGGACGGTCCTCCCGGTACTCAAGGAAGTTCACCTCCAGATCAAAGTTGTCGTCGTTCAACGGCCCCCGTTCAGATACCGGAACCGATGCACCACCCCCCGCTCGTCCCGGCACTCATGTTCCGGAACGCCCCGGGTCTTCGCCACCCAGTCGTACAGAAACCGGTGGTCCCCTTCCTTCGCACCCAGCACATAGCGCATGTCCAGTGACTCCAGCAGCCGGATGGGCGGACCGTTCGAGGCCAGGCCATCTTCAACCACCAGCAACCGCAAATGCGGATGGTTGCGACGTACACGCTGCAGCAGTCGCCTTGCGGCATTGCGCTCACAGTCGTTCTTGCCGGAACCGTCACCCTTCAGAATCGGCTCCGGCATCAGGGGAATCACCTCGCGGCACTCCGGATGCACCAGCACCGCACCGAGCAACTGGTGATAGTACGTCACCCGACCGTCACGATGATGCTTGCTGCAGCAGTGCGCGCAATGCACCTTCTGCGAGGAAAACAGCCCCGTGCCGTCCACCGACAGCACATAGCGGCCGTCCAGCACCTCGAATCCCTCCAGTCCCTTGCCCCGCTGCAGCAGCGCAAACAGCCTCTTGTATACCGGCTCGAACACCTCCGGGTCCACCTCGTCCAGCCGCTCCCTCATGTACGTGTCGCTCGGCGCCTTCGACACCCCGTACAGATGCTTCAGATTGTGCCGCACCACTTCCTCGGACTGCGACCGCTCGAACTGCAGCAGCGATGGATATTTCAGACTGAACATCGCCAGAGCCGACATCATGACATCCGACAAGGGAAACTTGCGGGTCCACTTCGGGTCCGGAATCTCCTCGAAACCCGACCGGATGGACCTGCATCACCCGCCCTGCCGGGGGTACCGTGCCAACCAGGCATTCTACGCCCTTGGCCACATCGCCCAGGTGCTGCTGCGGGCGGTGCAGTACACGGTGCTGCCGAAGAAGGCCCGCCGTCATGGCATCCGGCCGATCATTCGCTATGTGATGCGCACGGCGGCGCACATGGTCCGGTCGGCGCGCCAATCCTGTGTGCGCTTCGCCAAGAACAACTTCCGGCTGGACTGGCTGTACCATGCCATGGTGACGCTGGAGGCACCGATTCCTTCCCGTTCCCGCGCGCCGCCCCTGCGGGCCGGGGCCTGATACGGCCTGAGTCGACCACGGATTGATGAACGCTGCAAGACGGCGGGGATTGGCTCGCCTGCGCCATGGAATCCGACATCCCCGGGAAGGCCGAATGTACAGTTCGAGGGGCGAACTGTACATTGAGCACGCCTGTCCAGTGACCGATCGAACCCTGAAGGGATTGCCGGTCCATCCACGCCGGATCAGTTGGGCGAAAATCGCTCTCGGACCCCTTTATCAGGGGATTGGGGGGGGGTCGTGGATTGCGCCTGTCTCCCGATCTGCTACAGTATATCTGTCGGCGTATATTGCTGGCGAATCTGCTGCGGATGTTCCATATCGGGGGGGACGCCTGTTACGACGATTGATATAATCGTCTGCCGTGACGATCAAATCAAAGTGAGGTGCCTGTGCTGAGTTTTGCCGAAGAGATCATGCTCCTGCTCCTCGAAGATGAGGACGGGAGATTTGTGCATGCTCCGGACCATTACCTGAGATGTGTGCTGTCCGGCGCTGTTCTGATGGATCTTGCACTGAAAGGCAAGATCGACACGGACCTGGATACCCTGGTCATCATCGACCCGGAGCCGACCGGCGACGACCTTCTGGATCCAATTCTCGAACGCCTCACGAAAGAGGGGGAAGACCATGATGCCCAGTACTGGGTCGAGCATTGCCAGAGTCTTTCCGGAGAAATCCGCGAGAAGGCGCTTGCCCGATTGTGTGAAAGGGGAATACTGAGCCAGGAGGATGACCGGTTCCTCTGGGTTTTCAAGTCCCGCCGCTACCCGGTAGTGGACGGACAGGCCGAACGGGAGGTGAAGCTTCGCATCATGTCGATCCTGTTCAGCGATGAAATCCCCGACCCCCGTGATATCGCGATCGTCGGCCTGATGGACGCAGGCGGCCTGTTCAAGTATCTGCTTTCCGAACGGGAGCTGAAGGGCGTCGCGGAGCGGATCGAGCAGGTCAGGAACATGGACCTGATCGGGCAGGCCGTGACGGTTTCCGTGAGGGAGATCGAAAGACAGCTTGCACAGGTGACGATGGCGGCCGCGCGAATCTGAGAACCCTCGCCCTTGCGGCCGGTTCTGGGGCGGAGCCGGCCCCTTTCGCCTCCGCCATCATCCGCTGACATCCGGCTCCCGCCGGATCCTGCAGCGATCCAGCCGGCGTTTATCCTGCGTTTTTCCGGCGGCGCTGCACCAGATAAACCAGTCCCAGCACCAGCAGGGCCGGGATATAGAACACTTCCTTCGGCAGGCGGTCCTTCTCCTTGCGGATGGTCGCCACCCGGACCGGTTCATCCACGTAATAGTCGAAGGACTTGCCGATGGATTCAAAATACGGAGTGCCGGGGAACGGCTCCTCGATTCTTGCAAGTCCGTCCTCCACCACCACCGTCAGGCCCGCGGACTCGAGCCGCTTGGTGGCCTCCTGCCGGTTCCCCGTGGGCACCAGGATCGTGGTGCTGGCCTTCTCGCCGGTGTCGAAATCCGGTCCCTCCACGACCATTGTCAGGATGCCATCCGTGGGAGTGGCCTCCACGACCTCGTAGATCCGGGTGGGTTCGATGTCCTCGTAGGGCGGGTCAACACGGTCAAGCCAGAACCCCGGCCGAAACAGGGTGAACGCAACCAGAAGGAGGAAAAAGGACTCCCACAGACGGTTGCGGGTAACGAACCACCCCTGGGTGGCCGAAGCGAACAGCATCATTGCGATGACCGCGACGACAAAGATGAAAACCGCCTTCATGGGCGAGACATCGATGAGCAGCAGCTCGGTGTTGAAGATGAACAGGAACGGCAGCAGGGCCGTTCGGATATCGTAGGCGAATCCCTGCACGCCGGTCCGGATGGGGTCA
>JAJDTE010000053.1:0-2875 GCA_022827325.1 Gammaproteobacteria bacterium
ACCGGCACCATGCTGGTGACCGCGATGCGCGAGGACGGCGTCAACATCTGGGGCGACGGCAGCACCTACAAGGGCAACGACATCGAGCGTTTCTATCGCTACGGACTGCTGGCGAACCCGGGCCTGAAAATCTACAAGCCCTGGCTGGACGAGGCGTTCATCGGCGAACTGGGCGGCCGCGCGGAGATGTCCGCCTTCATGCAGGCGTCGGGGTTCACCTACCGGATGTCGGCGGAGAAGGCCTATTCCACCGACTCGAACATGCTCGGCGCCACCCACGAGGCCAAGGATCTCGAGTATCTCGGCACCAACGTCCGGATCGTCGAGCCGATCATGGGAGTCCGGTTCTGGGACCCGGCGGTGGAGATTCCGGCGGAGGAGGTCACGGTCCGCTACCACGAGGGCCGCCCGGTGGCGCTCAACGGGCAGACCTTCGACAACGAGGTCGACCTGATGCTGGAGGCCAACCGCATCGGCGGGCGTCACGGCCTCGGCATGAGCGACCAGATCGAGAACCGGATCATCGAAGCCAAGAGCCGGGGAATCTACGAGGCGCCGGGCATGGCGCTCCTCTACATCGGCTACGATCGCCTGGTCACCGGCATTCACAACGAGGACACCATCGAACAGTACCGCATCAACGGCATCCGTCTCGGCCGGCTGCTGTACCAGGGGCGCTGGTTCGATTCCCAGGCCCTGATGCTGCGTGAAACCGCCCAGCGCTGGGTGGCCAGCGCCGTTTCCGGTGAAGTCGCCATGGAACTGCGCCGGGGCAACGACTACTCCATTCTCGGCACGGAATCCGACCGGCTGACCTACAAGCCGGAACGGCTGACCATGGAAAAGGGCGATTCCGTGTTCAGCGCCAATGACCGGATCGGCCAGCTCACCATGCGCAACCTGGACATCGCCGACAGCCGGGAAAAGCTTGCGGGGTACGCGAATCACGGCCTGCTTTCGGCCTCCGTCACCAATGCGCTGCCGCAGCTGGACGAGGAGGCCGCCGACGGGGAATGAACCGGGGCCCGGCCGTGCGCCCGATGCCGCCCCGGTTCGGGAAGACGGCCGGGAACGGTCACGACGGTCCAGAGTTCTGACATGAAAACCATCGGCCTTGTCGGCGGCATGAGCTGGGAGAGTACGGCTCTTTACTACCGCCTGATCAACGAAGGGGTGAAGAAACGCCTTGGCGGGCTGCACTCGGCGAAGATCGTGCTGTACAGCGTGGATTTCCAGGAAATCGAGGCGTTGCAGCATGCCGGTGATTGGGACCGGGCCGGCGAGGCTCTGGCCGCCGCGGGGTGGGCCGTGGAGGCGGCGGGCGCCGATTTCCTCCTGATCTGCACCAATACCATGCACCGGGTGGCGGAGCAGGTGGATTCGGCGACCTCCATACCCCTGCTGAACCTTGCGGATGCCACCGCGGAACGCATCCTTGCCCGGGGCATGCGCACGGTGGGGCTGCTGGGCACGGCGTTTACCATGGAGCAGGATTTCTACCGCGGGCGCCTGGAGAAAAGGGGTATCGAGGTGCTGGTGCCCGGCGCCGCCGACCGCGCCGTCGTGCACCGCGTGATTTACGAGGAACTGTGCCAGGGCAGGGTGAAGGAGGGTTCGCGCGCCGAATACCTGCGTATCATCGACGCGCTGGGCGAACGGGGCGCCGAGGGCGTGATCGAGGGCTGCACCGAGATCGTGATGCTGGTGGATGAGCGGCATACCGACATGCCGCTCTTCGACACCACCGCCATTCACGCCGACGAGGCGGTCCGCCTGGCACTGGACTGATTGCGCATTCCGGCGGAACGGGCCGGGATGCGGTGGTTCCTCGATGCCCGCGGCCTGCCGGGTGGAAGGCGCCGCGTACTTTCGGGAATCTACCGGGGCGAAGGCTTCATTGCCCGTCGGGTTCCAGGAACCGCACCGCGCCGATATGCGGCAGGTTCCGGTTGCGCTGGGCGTAGTCGATGCCGTAGCCGACGACGAACTTGTCCGGGATCTCGAATCCCACCAGGTCGGCCCTGACATCCGTCTCCCGGCGTAACGGCTTGTCCAGGAGGGCGCAGACCAGCATGCGCGCCGGCCGGCGGCTTTCCAGCAGCGTCAGGACATGCTTCAGCGTGTGGCCGGTATCGACGATGTCTTCCACGACCAGCACGTCCTGGCCCTCTATTTCCCCGCGCAGGTCCTTCGTGATCCGCACTTCACGGGATGACTCCATGGTGTCGTTGTAGGACGAGGTTTCGATGAAGTCCACCTCGACGGGCAGGTCCAGTAGCCGCACGAGGTCGGCGATGAACATGAATGATCCGCGCAGGAGCCCGATCACCACCAGCTTGTCCGTGTCCCGGAAATGCTGCGTGATTTCAACGGCCATTTCCTTCACCCGGGCGTCGATTGCCGTGGCGGAGACCAGGTCTTCGATGACGTAGCTTGCGTGATCAATCATGCTGCTGCCGGACACAGGGGCGGGAGTTGTATGCGGCTGGAGAAGACTGCTATCGTAATGCAAAACCGCCGATCAAGGCCAACCCCGAACCATCGATCCACCATGACTGACCCCAACCAGCAACCTGCTCCCGCGGACGCGGAGGAGCGCCGCCGGGCCAAGCCCCTGGTCTGCTACGACGTGGACCAGCTCCCGCCCTACGACCAGGGCTTCTATGACCGCGCCCGGGAGGGGGCGGAAAAGACCGGTGAACTGCTGGTGCCGCCCCGGGACGGCAGGGCATTCGATGTGCCGGCGGGACATTTCTTCCGCCTCAGCATCGTGGAGGGTCCCCAGGTGGGCGATCTCAACCTGTGGAACGCCCATGACCTGACCGAGCGGTTCTTCAGCGGCAAGACGCGGCAGCTTCACGCCACCCACCTCACC
>JAJDTE010000178.1:0-7843 GCA_022827325.1 Gammaproteobacteria bacterium
CATCGTTACTCAAGGAATCACTCAAAAAGATCCGTCGAAAGGTATTTGAGTCCTGAATCGCAGATCATGATGGCAATCGTTCTTCCGCGCATCTCTCCCGCCAGAAGCCGGGCTGCGGCGGCCAGATTCGCACCTGCGGAGTAACCGCCGAATATTCCCTCCTCACTGGCAAGGGCCCGGGCCGCCAGGCGTGCCTCCTCGCCGGAGACTGTGAGATATCCATCCACCGGAACGTCACGCAGGAACGCCAGGTCCGGGATGGCGTAACCGCCGCCCTGGATCGGATGATCCGGACTAGTCACATCCTCGCCGGAAACGGCCGCGGCTCCCTCCGGCTCAATGGCGTAGCACCGGATGGCTTCGTTCTTCTCTTTCAGAAACCTCGTGACGCCGGCGTAGGTTCCACCGCTGCCGAGAAAATCGCAGAACCCGTCGAGGTGCCCGTCCGCCTGGCTCCAGATTTCCGGTCCGGTGGTCCGGTAGTGGGCAAGCAGTGCCCCCTCGCGCCGGAACTGGTCCACGCGAAACCCGCCGTGTTTTTCGGTCAGCCGCCGCGCCTCCAGTTCGACGAGTTCCAGATCCTCTCCCGAAACCTGGCCAGGGATGGAACCTGGGGTCTGGTCGACAAGCACGACCTCGGCACCGAGTGCGCGCATCATCCGGGCCCGCTCCGGGGAATTGCCCCTCGACATCACCGCAATGAACGGGTATCCCCTGATGCTGCACACGATGGCAAGACCGGTGCCCATGTTGCCCGATGTCAGTTCGACCACCGTCTGGCCGGGGGACAGCATGCCCGCTGCTTCCGCATGTTCGATGGCACCGAGGGCGGCCCGGTCCTTTTTTGAGAAGCCGGGGTTCAGATAGTCCAGCTTGGCAAGGATGGTGCCTCGGAGATCACGGTTGCGGGTGAAGCGGTCGAGGCGTACCAGGGGGGTGTGCCCGATCGCTTCTAGGGCGGACTGATACATGCTTGGAATAACGTGGGCGGTACCCTTGAGATTGAGGAGGTCGTGACCAATTCACGCCCTTGATCGAAATATCTTTCTTAATAGATTGATTAATAACATCTTTAATTCCTGTTATTCATAACCCGGGGAACAACTTTGCAACGATCTTGTGCCCCGGATGCAACTGCGAACAGGAGAAGTCACATGCCAAAAATCGCCTTTTCCGAGGCCGGAGTCAATGTCCTTGTCCCTTAAGGGTCTGCCTGCGGCATTCCAAGCCGATTCCATGCCTCTTGATGGGGGTGCGTAAGCGCGCTACCGCCTGCGCCGCCGGACCCCGTCCGCGTATGCGGCATGCACATTGCCGGGATCACCCGGAGAGATGTGCCGCAGTGCTTCAGCATCCCCGTGTCAGGCGACTTCGCGTCCGACCCGGATACGCATCTTCAAATCTCATCAGTCTGGTCTCCTGCAGTCACTCCGCCCCGTCCCATGGCGCCTCCAGGCAATGCCGCTGAAACCGGATTACGTGCTACTCGGCCGGACAATTCATGTGCCCGCCACACGCAGGAACGGCAGGTTTGACAGTCTCGAAAAAATTGTGTTCAAATAAAATACAAAATTAACCGGAGGCTGAATTCCCTTTGAGCACTAGTCCGGCAAACCTCCAGAAGAGTCCGTCCGGCGATCCTGCACCGGTGGAACTTCGCCATGTCTGGAAGATCTTCGGCGAGCGCTCCGCCGAGTCCATGCAGGCGGTCCTGGACGAGGGAATTTCCAAGAACGAGGTTCTGGCACGTTTCGGCTGTGTGGTCGGCGTCCAGGACGCCAGCTTCACCGTCGGCGAGGGTGAGGTGTTCTGCATCATGGGCCTTTCCGGCAGCGGCAAATCCACCCTGGTGCGCCACATCAACCGGCTGCTGGAGCCTACATCCGGGCAGATCCTCATTCACGGTGAGGACGTCCTGCACAAGAACGGCAGGCAACTCCGCCTGATGCGGGCCGAGAAGATCGGGATGGTGTTCCAGAACATCGCGCTCCTGCCGCACCGCACCGTGCTTGACAACGTCGCCCTGCCGCTCGATGTCAAGGGTATGTCGCGAAACCGGCGCCGCGCCATTGCCGAGGAGGCCCTGGCACTGGTGGAACTGAGTGGATGGGAGTACCACTACGCCCATGAACTATCGGGTGGCATGCAGCAGCGGGTCGGTCTTGCCAGGGCCATGGCTGCGGACCCGGACATCCTCCTCATGGACGAGCCGTTCAGTGCCCTCGACCCCCTCATCCGGCGCCAGTTGCAGGGTGAGTTCATCCGTCTTTCCGAGAAGACCGGCAAGACCACCATCTTCATCACCCACGACCTTCACGAAGCCATCCGCATCGGCGATCGCATCGCCATCATGAAGGACGGGGTCCTGGTGCAGATCGGCACCCCCGAGGAGATCGTCAGCCATCCGGCGGACGACTATGTCGCGGAGTTCGTCGCCGGGATTTCGAAACTGAAGCTGGTCTCCGCCCACAGCATCATGCAGCCGCTGGAATCCTGTTCCCTGCCGGCCGCCGAGCTTGAGCGGGCCCCCAGGTTGCCGGAGAGCATGGACCTCGACAGCCTGATCGAATTTTCCATTGCCAATCCGGGTCCGATGCTGATCGTCGACGGGGAGGGGCGGGACGCCGGTGTTGTCGACCGCGAAATCCTGCTGCGCGGCATCCAGGGCGCGAAGGAGACCGATACATGAACGCACGTGATTCCCTTCGAATCGATTCCGACGAGTCCCGGACCCGGGCCATCGACCGGTTCGTCGGGTTGAGTCCGCAGTATTACCGGCGCGTCTTTCACCGTCTTGACGAGCACGTCGGCTTTGCGCTCTCGTTCAACCTGCCGGCGGCGATGCTCGGCCCCCTCTGGTGGGGGTTCCGGCACCTCTGGATGCAGTTCTGGGTGTTCCTCTTCCTGGAGACCCTGGCGGTCGTCCAGGTCAGCCGCGGCCTGCTCGCCGACCTGGGGGCCGAGCGGTTCGCACGGGCCGACCGTCTTTCCGGGCATGCCGCGGCACGCCTTGAGGAGGCCAGGGAAGCCGCAAGCCAGGGGGCGGACAACGCGGATGTCCTGATGGAGTCGGCCAAGGCGCTTGCCGCGGCCAGCGAAAAGGCCCTTGCGCAGGCCGAGGAACTCGCCGCACAGGGGCCTTTCCTGGTGGTGATCGGGATCGCCATGCTGATCGCGGTCAAGCTTGCCGGGGGACTCCTTGCGAACCGCGCACTCAAGGCGCGGTTCCAGGAGTGGCGTGCCGACCAGGGACTTGAATGCGGCGTCGACTACCTGCAGGGAACCCTGATGGGATGCTTCGCGCTGCTGGCCGCGGCCTCCTGCGCCTACCGGTTCACGGTCACCGAGGTTCCCGGCTGGCTCCGCGGCGTCCCGGTGGACCCGCAGTGGCGGAGGAATGCCGAGACCTGGGTCGACGACGGCTTCCAGTGGCTGACCGAATCCTTTTCCGGGTTCTTCGGCGGCATCACCCGGATGATCCGCCTTCTGCTTGACGGCATGGAGGTGATCATGGTCGGCACGCCCTGGCCGATCATGATGATCGCCATTGTCTTTCTGGCCCATCGTCTGGCCGGTTTCCGGGTCGCGCTCTTCACCGCCGTGGCGCTGGCCTACCTCGGCATCCTCGGATTCTGGGAACAGAGCATGCTTACGATCGCGCTTCTCGGATCGGCCTGCCTGGTCTGCCTGGTCCTGGGAATACCGCTCGGGATCGTCTGCGCCCGCCGCCGGCGGGTACGGAACATTGTCTGGCCGGTCCTCGATCTCATGCAGACCATGCCGTCCTTTGTCTACCTGATTCCGGTCATTGCGTTCTTCGGAATCGGCAAGCCTCCGGGGATCATCGCGACGATCGTGTTCGGCATGCCGCCCGTGGTGCGCCTGACAGTGCTTGGCCTGCAGGGGGTTTCCCCCTACGTGCGCGAGGCCGCCGAGGCCTTCGGGGCCTCGAAGCAGTACCTTCTGTTCCGCGTGGATTTGCCCCTGGCCAAGCCGTCGATCATGACCGGCGTGAACCAGACGATCCTGATGTGCCTGTCCATGGTGGTGATCGCCTCGCTGATCGGCGCCAAGGGGCTCGGTGAAGCCGTGCTGGATGCCCTGACCTATGCCAACGAGGGCAAGGGGGTACTGGCCGGAATCGCCATCCTGTTCTGCGCCATGATCCTCGACCGGATCGTGCAGGGCAGGCAGCGGTCCGGCCGGAGCAACCGGACCTGAGGGTCCTTAACCTGTTATTCAACCAACCGGAGAGAAAGTGAAATGAAAATGCTGAAAAAACTACTGACGACCGCCTTTTTGGGCATCTTCTGGGCGGGTGCCGCCCAGGCCGCGGACAAGATCGTGATCGGGGAACCCAACTGGGGATACGCCAAGGTCATGACCAACGTCATCAAGATCGTGGCCGAGGAGAACTACGGCTTCGAGGTCGACATCGTGCCGGGCAACCACGCGGTCTTCTTCAAGGCCATGGACCAGGGCAAGGGCGAGGTCGACATCCACCCGGACCTCTGGCTGCCGAACAACCAGGGGCTGGTGGACGAGTACGTGAACGGGAAGGGCACCGTGGCCCTGACCGGCCAGACCTTCCCGGCGATGGACGCCTTCTGCTCCACCAGGGAGGCCATGGACAAGTACGGCCTCAAGTCGGTCTACGACCTCACCCGTCCCGAGATCGTCGAGCTGACAGACAGGAACGGTGACGGCAAGGGCGAGATCTGGGTCGGGGCCCCCGGCTGGAAATCCACCAAGATCCACCAGGTCCGGGCCCGGGACTACGGCTTCGCCGACCTGTATGAACTGCAGATCAGCGAGGAGACGGTGATCCTGGCGCAGATCGACGCCGACGCCAAGGCCGGCAAGGTCGTGGTATGGGCCTGCTACCTGCCGCACCACATCTTCGGAATGCACGAGCTGGTGGTGCTGGAAGAGCCGGAGCACGATCCGGCCAAGTGGGTTCTCGCCGATCTCAACGACGACGCCAACTGGTACGAGAACTCCAGTGTCGCTACATCCTTCCCGCCCGTGAGCTCCCAGATCGCCTACTCGAAGAGACTGGAAAAGGACGCCCCGGACATGGTCAGGCTCCTGAACGGCATCGAGTACGGCCAGCAGCTGGTCAATGACTGGTCCTTCGCTATCGCGGTGGAGGAGCGGGATCCGGCCGAGTACGCGCGCGAGTGGGTGACGGCCAACCCGGACGTGGTCAAGGGCTGGCTCGGACAATAGTTCAACTTCATGAGGCTGACCGCCTCCCGGCATCCTGAATGTTGCCGGGAGGCGGAATCGAAAAACCAATGACAACACCGATACAACTGCGGCAAAGAAAATCCCCGGGAGGAGCGGCCAAGCGCCGCGGCGACGGGCCCCATATCGTCTACGAGTACCTGCGCGAGAGGATTCTCGGCATGGACCTCGTCGCCGGCAGGCGGATCGAGGAGCGCACGGTGGTGGAGGATCTCGGGCTGTCCCGCACACCTGTCCGCCAGGCCTTCATGTGGATGGCCGCGGAGGGGCTCATCGAGCTTCTGCCCAACCACGGCGCCCGGGTGCCACCGCTCGATCTCGAGGAGGTACGCTCGTTTCTCGAGGCATTCGAGTTCATGCAACTGGCGACCGCTCGCCTGGCCTGCAAGAGGCGGAACGAGCAGGACCTCGAGGAAATCCGCCGCCAGCGCGACGCCTACGAGGCAGCCGCCCGGGCCCGGGACGTCAAGGAACTCATCGACACCAACGAGGAGTTTCACCTTGCGATCGCCCGCGCCGGGCACAACGGTCACATGGTGCGCCTGATCGCCGACCTCCTCGTCAAGGCGCTCCGCCTGGACGGCTTCTGGTACGATCGCCCCTTCGACGAGGGGCTGGACCGGAGCATCGAGCGGAGCCTCGAGGAGCACCGCAGCCTGGTGCAAGCCATCGAGGATCAGGACATCAATGGGGTCGAAGCGGCCACCAGCGAACATGTCCACTCGTTCCGCCGGCCGCTGGTGGAATACCTCTGCCGCAGCGAGGCGACCGCGCTCGACTCGGTGCTCTCCGAAAACGGCTGAGGCCCTGCCGAGAACCGACCGCAATCTTCCGGAATCGACCATGAACGACAGCGCAAGCAACTACAGCGCCAGGGACCGTGCCACGCACCTGCATTCGTTTACCAATCTGCACCGGCACCAGGAGCAGGATTCCCTGGTGATCGAACATGGCGAGGGCGTCTACCTGGTGGATGCCCAGGGGAGGAAGTACCTGGACGCCATGTCCAGCCTGTGGTGCGCCAATCTGGGCTATAGCGAACAGCGCCTGGTGGACGCCGCCCGGCGGCAGTTACAGCACCTGCCCTACAGCCATACCTTTCGGGGACGCAGCCACCACAAGTTGATCGAACTGGCGGAGAAGCTGGTCGAGATCACCCCGCGGCCTCTGCAGAAGGTGTTTTTCGCCGGCTCGGGGTCCGAGGCCAACGAATCGGCCATCAAGATGGCCTGGAGCTATCACAAGATCCTGGGCAAGCCCGCCAAGCGCAAGATCATGGCGCGGCGCGGCGCCTACCACGGATCCACGGTTTTCGCCACGCGCCTGTGCGGAATGCCGGACATGCACGAGTACCTGAATGCGCACTTCGAAGAAGTGGTTTCCACCGACCTGCCCTGCTTCTTCCGGGAGGCCCGGGACGGAGAAACCGAAGAGGCGTTTTCGGACCGCCTCGCAAGTCAGCTGGAGGCCCAGATCCTGGATCATGGAGCGGATACCATCGCCGCGTTCATCGCAGAGCCGGTCATGGGGGTCGGCGGCGTGATCCTGCCCCCCGAGGGGTATTTCCCGAAGATCCGGGAGATCCTTCGCCGCCACGACATCCTGCTGATCGTCGACGAGGTGGTCTGCGGCTTCGGCCGGACAGGACGCCTGTTCGGTTCGCAGACCTATGCCATCGAGCCGGACATTCTGACGCTGGCAAAGGGGATCACATCGGCGTATTTCCCGATGTCTGCCGCTGTCGTCACCGGGGAGATCTACGATGCACTGGTAAGGGCAAGCCGGGAAAACGGCAGCTTCAGCCATGGATTTACCTACTCGGGGCACCCGGTGGGCGCCGCGGTGGCCCTCGAGGCCATCGCCATCATCGAGGAGCGCGACATCCCGGGGCATGTGCGGCAGGTGGGGGATTACTTTCACGATCGACTTCGCTCGCTCGAGAGTTCGGCCATTGTCGGCGACACGAGGAGCATCGGTCTCATGGGCGGCTTCGATATCTACCGGGATCCGGGACACCGGGAGCACTTCGATTCCTCCCTTGCTGCCGGCAGCGTCCTCATGGATCTAGCCGAAGAGAATCTCCTTTTCGTCCGCGCTGTGGAGGACACCATCGTGCTGGCCCCGCCTCTGGTCATCACGGAACCGGAAATCGATATCCTGATGGAGCGGCTGAGTACTTCCATCGATCTCCTGGAAGAGCGGTTATCGCCTTGATCGGAAGATGAGAGACTTGAAGGAAATTCCGACGCAATTCCACGGCCATTTCATCTGCGGCGTCTGGAATTAGCCCCAGGGCGGTGACTGCGACCACGAATAGTGCCAGTACGGTCCCGGCGACTACGGTGCCTGGAAAATCCAGGGACGTGCAGGCTGGCTGTGGCCGCCCGGAACCCTCCTGCCACTTGACTGGTGCGAAAGCAAGGGACAAGCCCCGCAAGCTGTAAGTGATGCCGCGCTAGCCCGGATATTTCGTAAGGAGACGGCAAGGTCTCCATAAATTCGATATAATTCAGTTACTTACGCTGAAATCGAAAGAGACCTTGCCGTGACAGAATGTTACCCCAATCCCATCCGGTTTTCACCCGTCAAACGCCGC
>JAJDTE010000020.1:0-30677 GCA_022827325.1 Gammaproteobacteria bacterium
GGTGCGCGGCGGCCGGGCCGGCAGGCCCGCCGGGTGATCGCGACAGGGCTGGTAGTCTGTGCCGTTTTCCGAAGACGGACACCGATGCCAGGCAGTCATATCACTGATCACCAAATGAGGCTTTACATGCAATTCAGACAAAAGAACTCCCTGCAGACGGCAGCCGCGAAGGCCGGATTCAGCCAGTCCACGGCCTACCGGATCGAGGCGGATCCAAGGCTCCCCTCCGCCCGCAGGAACCCCCGGGGCCGGCGCCGGCCGGATCCGCTCGCCGGCATCTTCGACGAGGAGATCGTGCCCCTGCTCGAGGCATCCCCCGGGGTGCGTACGGTGGCGCTGTTCGAGGAACTCATGCGGCGCCATCCCGAACTCGATCCCGGCATCCGCCGGACCCTGGAGCGGCGGGTACGCCAGTGGCGCGCGCTGCACGGTCCGGAGCAGGAGATCATGTTCCGCCAGGCGCATCCGCCGGGCCAGCTCGGGCTGTCCGACTTCACCGACGCCAGCGGCCTTGCGGTGACCGTGGCCGGCACGCCGCTGGCGCACCGCCTGTACCATTTCCGCCTGGCGTACTCCGGCTTCTCCCACGCCCACGTGGTATTGGGCGGGGAGAGCTTCACCGCCCTGGCCGAGGGGCTGCAGAACGCCCTGTGGAGCCTTGGCGGCGTACCCCTCGAACACCGCAGCGACAGCCTCTCGGCGGCGTACCGCAATCTCGAACCGGAACAGCGCGAGGATGCCACCGCGCGCTACGCGGACCTGTGTGCGCACTACGGCATGGTCGCCACCCGCAACAACCGGGGGGAATCCCACGAGAATGGCGCCGTGGAAGCCGCCCATGGCCATCTCAAGCGTGCCCTCGACGATGCGCTGCTGCTGCGCGGGGCCCGGAACTTCGACACCCTCGACCGGTACCGTGCCTTCGTCGACGAGGTGGTCGGGCGGCAGAACGCCCGGCGCCATGCGCGCATCGACACCGAGCGGGCCGTCCTGCGCCCATTGCCGCAACGGCGCACCGAGGATTACGACACGGTCCGCGTGCAGGTCACCTCCGCCGGCGGATTCGTCCTGCGCAGGGTGTTCTACTCCGTCCCCTCCCGCCTCATCGGTCACCGGCTCACGGTGCGCCTCTACGATGACCGGCTCGAACTGTTCCTCGGCTCCACGCCGATGATGCAGCTGACCCGCGGCCGCCCCCGGGACGACGGACGGAACGGGCATGTCATCGATTACCGCCATCTCATCCACTCGCTGCGGCGCAAGCCCATGGCCCTGCGCAACCTCGTCTACCGCGATTCCCTGTTCCCCCGACAGGCCTACCGCCGCGCCTTCGATGCGCTGCTGCAGGCCAAGGGGGAGCGGTCCGCATGTCGCGATACCGTCGCACTGCTCGCGCTGGCCCACGAACACGCCTGCGAAGCCGAACTCGCCGGCGCCATCGATGCCTGCCTGGATGCCGGCGGACTGCCCGATCCCGGCGAACTGACCGGCCGCTTCACCCCCGCGGAGCGTCCCCTGCCCGAGGTCCGGGTGACCCTGGGCTCCCTCGCCGACTATGACGTCCTGCTGGCCTCCACCCTGCCAGGCGCCCCCGAAGAACTCACCGGAGACCGGCCATGAGCAATCCCAATACCGTGGATGCCGCCCAGCTCGGCCTCATGCTGAACGAACTGCGCCTGCCCACCTTCAAGGCCCTGTGGCCCGCCCTCACCGAGCGGGCGGACACCGAGGGATGGCCCGCGGCAAGGCTCCTCGGCGCCCTGGCCGAACACGAGATCGCCGAGCGGGCCCGGCGCCGGTTCGAACGCCATCTCGCCGAAGCCAAACTGCCGCCGGGGAAAACCCTCGACAACTTCGACTTCGACGCCGTGCCCATGGTCTCAAGGCCCCATGTCAACGCCCTGGTGGCCGGCGACCGATGGATCGACCAGGGCGCCAACCTGATCCTGGTCGGACCCCCGGGCGGCGGCAAAAGCCACTTGGCGTCCGCCATCGGCCTGGCCCTCATCGAAAACGGATTCCGCGTCCTGTACACCCGTACCACCGACCTCGTCCAGCGACTGCAGGTCGCTCGCCGCGAACTGGCACTCGAAGCCGCCATCCGCAAACTCGACAAGTACCACCTCCTGATCCTCGACGACCTGGCCTATGTCCGCAAGGACCAGACCGAAACCAGCGCCCTGTTCGAACTCATCAGCGCACGCTATGAGTACCGGTCACTGCTCATCACCGCCAACCAGCCGTTCGGACAATGGGATTCCATCTTCCCCGAGCAGGCCATGACCCTCGCCGCCATCGACCGCCTGGTGCATCGCGCAACCATCTTCGAGCTCAATGTCGAAAGCTACCGACGTCGGGCCGCCGTCGAGAGCAAGCGCCGCCGCGGACGGGAAGCATCAAGGGCAACGCCGGTCAACACCAAGGTCAATCCAGCGGCGGATGTCCTGCCAACGCCTGATCAGGAACCGGAAAAAGTACAGTGAGAATACGCCGGACCATGCGGGCAAATCCGCCCCTACGATGGCCATTGCCACGACCACCTCCTTCAGGGCATCATCTCAACTGTCGCGACACTTTCTCATCCAGATTGTCGCGGAACTCTCATCCTGTTTGTCGCGCCATAGCAGTTATTGTATGTTTCATGATTATTACCCTCCTCAGGTTTCAGGAACGAAGATACAGCCCCACAAATAGAACAGTGCCAAAGTTAAGGCATCCTTCCCTTGACACGTATGCTGCACCTTCCAAAATTCTACAATTGAATGTATTAAATATGTGTGTGGATCTTCGGATATATGATGTTATTTTCATAAATTCAACAATATATACCTCCTCGTGGCAAGCGCCGTGCGCCGATTTGTCGCCGATGGACTGTAGTCCCTGCGTCCGGGTACGATGTCGATATCCACCGGGAATGCTGATCCGCTGGTGGGAGCCGCGACGCAGAACTACGACGCAAGGCGGGAGAACGAGGCGTTGCGCCGGAGGAAGAGCACGAACTGATCGCCCGGTCCGGCTATACCCACTTGTTCGTACTCTCCACGGCCTGCCAAGGCACACCGATGCACCATCGGGATACGGCTTCGTCAGTAGTAAGCCAAGCAGGACCGGAGACGAGATTAGGACGAGTGAAGCGGGCGATTTTGTCGAGGACCTGGCGATGAGTAATTCAGGAGTGGAAAATACGACAGAATAAACAAGGCTTTAATATTTGGGATCTTGTTCGTCGGGTCCGAGAAGACGGGTTCCTTGCCGAACCCCGTCCCTCACAGAACACTGCGAGCGTAATTAATTCACATGGTCCCTCATGCAAAAAATTCGCTCAGGTAGCATCGATTGATCGAACAACACTAGTGTTCAGCAGTGGGAGTCACTTTTTGTATGGCATTCATCTGAAGTACCCCGGGTCAGTTCGTTTGCAGGACACCCAGCCGCGCCAGCGGCCTGACCAGGGATCCGTACTCCGACGCCCGGTCGCTGGAGGCGTTGCCATCCAGGCTGCGTCGGTACACGCCCTGCATGATGGCGGCGAAGCGGAAGAAACTGAATGCGAGGTAGAACGGCCAGTTCGGTATCCCGCCGATCCCGCGGCTCTCGCAGTACCGGGCAACATACTCTTCTTCCGTGGGGATGCCCAGCGCGCCGCGGTCGAGATCTCCCAGGCCCGGCATCACCTCCTCCCGGCCGAGACGCCACTGCATGCACTGGTAGGCCAGGTCGGCATAGGGATGACCGAGCGTGGACAGTTCCCAGTCAAGCAGGGCCAGGGCGACATCTTCCCGCGGGTCGAAAACCAGGTTGTCGATGCGATAGTCACCGTGGATCAGGCTGACCATGCCGTTATCGGGCGGAATGTTCCCGGGCAGCCAGCGGATCAGGGCGTCCATGTCCGCAATGGCCTCGGTTTCCGATGCGGCGTACTGGCGGCTCCACCTGCTGATCTGGCGGGCGAAATAATCCCCCGGCCGGCCGAAATCCCCAAGCCCGGCCGCCTCGATGTCGACATCATGCAGTGTTGCCAGTACCCGGTTCATCCCGTCGAAGACCGCCCTCCTGCGGCCTGGATCCAACTCCGGAAGCGCGGGATCCCAGTAGATCTCTCCTGGAACGTGGCTCATGACATAGAACATGCTGCCGATGACCGCATCGTCTTCACACAGGTGCAGCGCCCTTGCCACGGGCACCCCGGTACCGTCCAGGGCCCGGATGACGCGGAACTCACGGTCCACCGCATGGGCGGACTTGAGCAGTTCTCCGGGAGGCTTGCGGCGCAGGACGAAGGTGCCCGTGTCCGCGGACAGCAGGTAGGTGGGATTGGACTGGCCGCCGCTGAATTTCTCCGCCGCCCGCAACCCGCGGAATCCCGGAATACGTGCTTCAAGATACGGCCCAAGTGTATCGATCGGCAGGCAGCCGATGGACGGGTCGTTCATGCGCCGGTTCCGGCATGATGGCGGATGATGTCGCGACCAAGCTGCATCATGTGCACCTGGTCCGGCCCGTCCGCAAGGCGGATCTGCCGGGCATAGTTGTAGGCCTCCGCCATGAAGAAGTCATCGGTCAATCCCGCCGCACCGTGCATCTGCATGGCGTTGTCGATCACCTGGCAGGCCATGGCGGGGGCCACGATCTTGATGGCGGCGATGAGATCCCTGGCCACCCTGTTGCCGTGCCGGTCCATGCGGTCCGCGGCCATGAGCGTCAGAAGCCGGGCCTGTTCAATATCGCAATAGGCCTGGGCAATCGCCTCCCTGACGGACTGGTGCTGGCTGAGGAGACGCCCGAACGTGGCGCGCTCCTCAACCCGCCTGCAGGCCAGCTCCAGGGCCCTCTGGGCGCACCCCACGAGGCGCATGCAGTGATGGATCCGTCCCGGACCCAGCCGGCCCTGTGCGATCTCGAATCCCCGCCCCTCATCCAGCAGTATGTTACCGGCGGGCACGCGCACATCCCGGAATTCGATTTCCGGTTCACCGAATGGCGCATCGTTGTATCCGAGCGTCGTCAGGGTACGGACAATACGCACACCCGGCGTGTCGCGCGGCACCAGGATCATGGACTGCTGCCGGTGCCGGTCCGGGTTGTCCGGATCCGTCTTGCCCATGACGATGAGCAACTCGCAGTTGTCCCGCATGGCGCCGGTGGTGAACCATTTGCGCCCGTTGATGACGTATTCGCCGCCATCACGGATGATGGAACAGGAGATATTGGTGGCGTCCGACGAGGCGGTGTGGGGTTCGGTCATGGCGAAGCCGGAGCGGATCTCACCGTCCAGCAACGGCTTCAGCCAACGTTCCTTCTGGGATCCGGTTCCGTACAGTATCAGGGTTTCCATATTGCCGGTATCCGGAGCATTGCAGTTGAACACCTCCGGTGCCCAGATCACGCGCCCCATGATTTCGGCGAGCGGGGCATACTCGAGATTGCTGAGCGGTTCGGTTTCCCCCGGCGCCGGCCGGTAATGGGCTTTGGGAAGAAAGAGGTTCCAGAGACCCTCGGCGCGCGCCTTCTCCTTGAGGTCCCGGATGATGGGTGGCGTCGTCCAGGGGTTTTCCGTATCCCGCTTCCAGGCGTTCATGCCCGCCTCTGCGGGGTGGACATGGCGGGACATGAAGGAATTCAGCCGGTTCCGAAGGTCTTCGACGCTACCGGAGTACTGGAAATTCACAGGCAAACTACTCCCTTGGGATTCGATGTGTATTGTAGGGGATGGCGCGGGTCGTGGATGCGGGTGAAAGAGAATTGCCCTAGCCAGGCCCGGTTGCTTCCCGACCGGCGTCGGCCGGGCAGGCCCGGATCCAGCCGTTGCCAGTGGATTGGGAGCCTATCCCGGCATCTCGGTATCCGTCTCGGACGCCAGATACCGTGCCACGGCGGAGCCATCCTCTTTCCCGAATCCGGCACCGGCCGCTTCCGCAAACAGCGTCAGCGCGGCATTGGTCAGCGGCGTCACGGCGCCGGCCGCTTGCGCTTCGTGGCTGACTATGCCGAGGTCCTTGACAATGGTGTCCATGGTGGATCTGACGGCGTAATCGCCGTTGACGATATGCGTGCCCCGCTCCTCGAACATCCAGGAGCTCCCCGTCGTGCTGGTGATGACGTCGTACATGGTCTGCAGGTCCACCCCGATCTTGGCTGCCAGGGTCATGGCTTCCGCCGTCGTGGCAAGGTGAACGTCGGAAAGGAGCTGGTTCAGCATCTTCATCCTGGAGGCCATTCCCGGCCGGGCTCCGAGGGGAAAGACCCTGGCGGCAATGGCATCGAACACCGGTTCCGCCATTCTGAATGCCTCGGCACTGCCGGATGCCATGATCGCCAGGTCCCCGCGCAGCGCCCGCGCGGCGCCTCCGGCGACCGGGGCATCCATGATCTGCATGCCAGCTTTCGCAAGCCTTCCCGCAATACTCTCCACCGTCGATGGCGCAATGGTGCTGGAAAGAATGAACAGGGCATCGGGTTTGGCTGCCTCCACGGCACCATTGGGGCCGAACAGGACCTCCTCGGTCTGTGCATCGTTGAGTACGAAGGTCAGTATCACGGGCGCCTCCGCCGCCGCCTCCGCCGCCGTTGCGTGGGGCTTTCCCTTCTCGGTCTCGAACCGTTCCAGCACGTCGGTCCGCACATCCACACCATGCACATTGTAGCCCTCGCGAATCAGCGTCATCGCGCTCCCCCAGCCCATGGCGCCCAGACCGATCACGGCCACGTCATAATAGTCTGACATTTGGTTCGCTCCTGAAATTGTCTGTGGTTGGCGAATAACCGGCTGAGACCGGAATCCGCATGTTACAGAACCCATTGAAACCGTATTTTTCCGCTTTGTCAAAGCACTCTCACGTGACGATCGGCCGCCAATCCCCTGACAAGTACGTCAATGTCCGGCTATCTGACGGAATCAAGGGTTGCGGGAAGCGAGATGTTCACGCAGACTTCCGGCCAGCAAGTCAATTTCCCATAACCATGTCAGAATCTCCCATCATCGCCGCCAGGGAACCTGCCCGGGTGGAACTGACCGAAGGTGAAACCTATTTCTGGTGCCGCTGCGGTCGTTCACAGTCCCAGCCGTTCTGCGACGGCTCCCACAAGGGAACGGAATTCACCCCCTTGCGTTTTACCGCGGAAAAGACCGGCCTCGCCTTTCTGTGCCAGTGCAAGGCAAGCGGGAAAACACCCCATTGCGACGGCACGCACAAGACCCTGTGATTCGTTGACTTCTGGTCCGGACCCCGGATTTCCGAAAGGGCGGATATACGGCCAACGGTCAGTAACCGGACGTGCGTGGCAGCCAATCAATCTTGGGGGTCCCGCGACCCGCGCATGATTTCGGTGCGGGCGGATCCGGATGCTGAAACGGTTCAATCTTCGCGTTTATGGCCTTCTTCTCCACCGGGGAAGGCTGCTGCTGGCCGACGAGCAGGTGCGGGACCGGGAAATCACGAAGTTCCCGGGGGGCGGCCTTGAACTCGGCGAGGGACCGATCGAGTGCCTCGTACGGGAGTTCCACGAGGAAACCGGGATCGACGTCCGCGTCAGGGAACATGTATACACCACCGGGTTCTTCCAGCAGTCCGCCTTCAGTCCCGAAGACCAGATCATCAGCATCTATTACCGTGTCGAGCCGGTCAGCCGGCTGACGGATGAGCACTTCGAGATCCCGTTCGAGCGTCATCGCCCCCATGAACAGATCCTTCGATTCCGCTGGCTGCCCCTGGAAGAAGTCGGTCCCGGCGAGGTCACCCTGCCCATCGACAGACACGTCGCCGAGCACTGCCTCCCGGGGCTTGGGCGGGACAATCCAGGTGCGGACTGACCGGGTGTCCGCAGGCCGCGCCGCTCAACTGCGCGGCAGCAGGTTCCCGGGGTCGTACAGTGCCTTGCAGCCCACCGCTTCCACCCTGATGGGGTACGGCTCGTCGAAATATTCCATGACCAGTTCCCGCCCCTCCACGGCGTATTCCCTTGGCAGGTAGCCCAGCATGATGTTCTTGCCCACCGAGGGCCCATAGGCGATGCTGGTGGTATAGGATCGCCGGCCGAGTGCGTCCACAAGCACTTCCCGGCGGTCCGGGTCCAGGATCGGGCAGGTCCCCACGGGGTAGCGCGCCATCCCGTTGCTGTCGACGTTGTCGGTCATGGTCATGGTGCAAAGGTAGGCCGGCTGGCGTTCCCTGGCGCGCTGTTCGAGATAGGCCTCCCTGCCATGAAAGTCGGCGTCCTTCACCCTGGGCCGGGCCAGGTCCGCCTCGACCAGGTTGTACTCGGTAAGCAGGTCGGCGTTCTGCAGGCGCAGGCTCTTTTCAAGGCGGCGGGAATTGGCATAGGTCTCAACGCCCACCGGCGTCGCGCCCTGTTCATGGATCAGATCCCAGAGCGACAGCCCGTAGCTGAAAGGCACGTGCAGCTCCCAGCCCTGTTCGCCCACATAGGAGATCCGGAAGGCCATCACCGGAATGCCGCGCAGGGTCAGTTCCTTCGTGGTGGCGAATCCGAAGGTGTCGGCCTCCAGTTCCCCGGGATGATCGGCCACGGCCCGGAGCATCCTGCGTGCATTGGGCCCCCAGAGTCCAAGGCAGGCGATGTGGTCGCTCCGGTCCTCGATGGATACCCTCCACCCGCGGTCCTCGGCCATGCGCTTCAGGTACACGTAATCCCGGTGGCCCGCGTCCGCGCCGTCGATCACCCGGTACTTGTCCGCCGCCATGCGGACCACGGTCAGGTCGGCGCGCACGCCGCCGCGGGCGTCCAGGAAGTGGGTGTAGATGCCCCGCCCGACGGCCACGTCCCCGCCCACCCTGGCCACGCAGACGTATTCCATCAGCGATTCGGCGTCCGGGCCGCTCACATCGTAGACCGCGAAATGGGACAGGTTGAACATGCCGGCGTTTGCCGACATCTCCAGGTGCTCGGCATTGGATACGCGCCAGAAATGACGGCTGTCCCATTCATGTTCCCGTGCCGGCACCTGGTCGGCATACTTTTCCAGGAGGTGCTCGTTTGCGGCATAACCGTGTGCCCGTTCCCAGCCCGCCAGTTCCATGAAGTAACCGCCCAGTTCCTGTTCCCGGGACCAGAACGGGCTGCGCCTGAGACTCCGCCCCTTGGTGTAGGGTTCCCGGTTGTGTACCGCGGGGTTGTAGATCTTGAACGCGGTCTCGTAGCAGCGTTCATGGATGTAGACGGGGGTCTTCTGGACCGGGTAGTAGCGGGCCACGTCAATCCCGTGGACGTCCACGTCGGTCAGCCCGTCGGTCATCAGGTCCGCCAGCACCTTGCCGATTCCGGGGGCGTCCTTCACCCACACCGCCTCGGCATACCACAAGCCGCGCACATCCGGGGATTCCCCGATGGAGGGCCCGCCGTCCGCGGTGACCTGCAGGAGGCCGTTGAAGGAATGGTCATCCTTGTAGCCCAGTTCACCGAGAACGGGTGTCAGTTCAATGGCCCTTTCAAGGGGCTCCAGGATATCTTCCATCTCGAGGTCCCGCTGGGAAGGCGACCAGCGGGTCTCGCCTTTTTCCGGCAGGTCCTTCGGGTGCAGCAGCCTGGGGTCCTTCTCCTCGTAATAGCCCCATTCGATCTGGCCCCCCTCGGGCGTGGCCGGGTCGCCGGTATCCCGCAGATAGGCCGAATTGCCCTGGTCCCGGAGCAACGGGTAGCCGATATGCTTGCCGGTGCCCGCGAATTCGTCATAGGGGCCGAAGAACGTCAGCGGATGGTCCACAGGCATGATCGGCAGGTCCTCCCCCGCCATCTGCGCGATCAGCCGCCCCCAGAGTCCAGCGCAGACGACCACGTGGCCGGCTTCGATGACACCCCGGCTGGTGTGCACGGCCCGGATTTGCCCATCCTGGATATCGAGCCCGGTACAGGTCGTGTTGGCGAATGATCTGAGTTTCCCCGTTGCCGCCGCATTGTCCACCAGGATCCCTGCCACCGTCTGGGACCGCGGGATCACCAGCCCCGCGTCGGGATCCCACATGGCGCCCTGGATCATGTCCTCCTCGATGAGGGGAAACAGTGACTTCACCTCCCCGGGCGTGATCATGCGCACATTGGTGCCGAAAGACTTCCCGGACCCCACCTTGCGCTTCAGTTCCCACATGCGCTCGTCGTCGCCCACTCTGGCCACCTCCAGACCGCCGACCCTGCTGTAATGCCCCATCCGGTCATAGAACTCCACGCTGTACTTCGTGGTGTAGCAGGTCATGTTGTCATGGGCAGTCAGGTAGCAGAAGTCCGATGCATGGGATGTGGACCCGATATCCGTGGGAATGGAGGACTTGTCGATGCCGACAATGTCATTCCAGCCCTTCTCGATCAGGTGATGGGCGACCGAGGCGCCGACGATACCGCCCTGCCCGATGATGACGACGTTGGCGCGATTGGGGAAATTGGCCATGGGTAATGTCTCCGGGGAATCAGCTCAGCATGCATGGATTATAGGCAGCGCCCATCGACGGTATGAACGCCCAACCGACACGGTGTTTCCCGGAACGGTCAAGGGTGGCCGCGGATCCGGCAGCCACAGGCAGGTCAGGGAGCCCGGCTTGCGGATCGGGCCGCCGCGGACAGCCGCCGCGAGAACAGGCGTCCGTACCCGTTCACCTCGTAGGGACGCCCGATCAGTTCCAGGGCATGCCAGGCCATGGCCTGGTTGCTGGTAACCACCGGTCTGCCCAGAATCCGCTCAATCCGGTCCACGACCTGGGCGGACCTGAGCGCGGTGCAGGAGATGAAAAGCAGTTCCGCGTCGTCGGCGCAGACTTCCAGCGCGGCGTGGTAGATGGACTCCAAGGACACCCGGGTCATGTCGGCATCACTGGCAAGGTTGAAACCGGCGATGCCAGGGACGTCCAGTCCCCGGTCCGAAAAGTAACGCGCCACCTCCACGTTCACCGATTCCACGTAGGGCGTCAGGATGGAAACCCGCCGGGACCCGCAGGCGTGGATGGCCGCCATGGCCGCGGTCACCGGCGTGGTGCAGGGAAACGGGCCCCGGGCCTCCCGCATCCGGCGAAAAACCTCCTCCTCGCCGATCACCACGGTGCCCGACGTGCAGCCGTAGATCATGGCATCCAGGGTCACATCCGGCACGATTCCCGCCGCGGCGCGGCCGATGTCGGGGGCCATGGCACGGAGATTCTCCTCGGTGACCGGGTTGGCATTGGCCACACGGTTGGTATACAGCTCCACACCAGCCGGCAGCATGGTCCGCAGGTCCGACTCGGCACAGAGGTCCGTTGCCAGCGCCACCAGGCCGATCCGGCCATTGGGCCCGAGCGTCTCCAGCGGTTCGGCGAGGTCGACGGTTCGGTAAGGGACTTCTGCCATATCGCCGCTGATTCTATGCCATCCCATCGCACCGCGATACCACGTTCTTGAGGGCGCGGCACGTGCCCCCGCCCGGATTCGGGGGAACGGTCCGGCATCATTGCGGATACGATAAACTGGTGCAATCCGGCGCGTTCCCTCTGCCCAGGACCCGGCAGTTTGATGATCATAGTCAACCGACCACCGTGTCTCCGGCCTGTTTGGTTACACTCGGCGAAATATCCCCGTGCATCCTTCCTTGCCAGCGACGACAAGATCCCCCTCACCCCCACTGGCAGTCGCCAGCGTGATCCTCTCCATGACGCTTCTTGCGGTGGGGAACGGGCTGCTGTTTGCCTACATTCCGGTGCAGCTCTCGGAATCCGGCTTTCCGCCCTGGATGGCTGGCGCAGCGGTGACTTCCATGGCCGGGGGCGGCCTGCTGGCCTGCCTGATCACCGGCCTGGCAGTTCGGAGGGTGGGACATGCCCGTGCCTTCGGCGCCATGACCGCCTGCGTCATCCTGTCCGTGCTGATCATCTCCCTGGGGACATTCCCGCTCCTTTGGGTCGGTGCACGCGCGCTGTACGGATTCGCCGCCACCGGTCTTTTCATCATCAGCCAGAGCTGGCTCAACGATGCCTGCGAAAACGAATGGCGCGGCAGGGTGATCGCCCTGTTCTACATGCTCTACGTCGTGGCCATCGGCTGCGGCGGGTTCCTGCTGCGATTCCTGCCCCTGGACGACGCCACGGTTCCATTGACGAGCATCTTCTTCGCTACCCTGGCTCTGTTGCCGGTGAGCCTGACCCGGCTGGCGACCCCGCCGCCGCCGGCGTCCATCACGATTGCGGTGTCGGCCGTGTGGAAAATCTCCCCGGTCGGTTTCGTCGGCATGTTCGCGGCGGGCGGCCTCACGATGCTGCTGCAGGGATTTGCCCCGATCTATGTCGCCGATGCGGGATATTCCAAGGCGGATGTCGGACTGATGATCTTTCTCATGCAGTTCGGCCTGCTGGCGGTGCAATACCCGCTGGGGGCACTGTCCGACAGGATGGACCGGCGCCATGTGCTCATCGCGGCCGGTATCATGATGTTCCTGTCCGCCTTGCTCGGCTACAGCGTGGACCCTGCCCGTTTCATCTGGCTGGTGATCATCTTCGCCATCTGGACGGGTGCCACGGAATCGGTGTTCTCCATCGCCAATGCGCATGCCAATGACCGCGCTGACCCGGAATACTACGTCTCCCTGTCCAGCACGATGCTGGTGGCCTGGTCTCTGTCCGCACTGATCATGCCCGCCCTGGCCACCTCGCTGATTCCGGTGCTGGGAACCCGCGTGTTCATGGTGATGTCGGTCCTGCTGGCAGCACTGTATTGCCTGTTCGTGGTCTACCGGGTTTTCCGGCGCGAGCCGACCCCCCTGGAGGATGCCGGACACTACCAGCAGGTCAGTGCCCAGGTGCCCCTGACTTCCGAACTGGCGGCGCCCATGCCCGGGGAGGATGCATCATCTCCGGAATCGGGTATGATCAAAACCCAATCCGATCCGCGCTGAACACCATGTCCGAACATCACGGAACCTGTCTTTGCGGTGCAGTCACCTGGATGTTTTCCGGCGAACCCGATTTCGCCAGTCACTGCCACTGCCTCATGTGCCGCAAGGCCCACGGCGCCGCTTTCGGGACCTACTATTTCGTTCCGGCGGACCGCTTCCTGTGGACCGGCAGCCAGTCATCCATCACAGGATACCGATCATCGCCGGGCGTCACGCGGGCATTCTGCCGCACCTGCGGCTCCCTGGTGCCGGCATTGGGCCCCGACGGAAAGAGCGTGGACGTGCCCGCCGGGAGCCATGACCGCGGGCCGGCGGTTTCCTGCCACATCTTCGTGGACCACAAGGCCCCCTGGCACGAGATCACGGACGACCTGCCGCGGCACGGGGATTACCCGTCCGGTGTTTCCGGGTCCGTGATCCCGGACAAGCCGTTGCCGCCGAAGCCGGACGGCGTTGTCGCACGGGGAAGCTGCCTGTGCGGGATCGTGGAATTCGAAATAACGGAGCCCTTCCGGGCGGTCCACAACTGCCATTGCTCCCGTTGCCGGCGGGCAAGATCGGCCGCCTTCACCACCAATGGCTTCACCTCATCGAAGGGCATCAGGTTCCTCCAGGGGGAAGGGCATGTGAAACTCTACAGGCTGTCCGATGCCCGGTATTTCTCCCATGCCTTCTGCGACACCTGCGGTTCCGGCCTGCCCCGTATCGATACCGGGCGGAAACTGGCCTCCATCCCCCTGGGGGCACTGGACGACGACCCCGGGCAGGGCCCTCGGGACCACATCTTCGTCGACGACAGGGCGGACTGGTATGAAATCGGCGGTGAACTGCCCCGATTCCCCCAGGCGCCGGGCTGAGCGGGCAATTCTCCCGCCCCGCCCGCATACCCGGTTCATCCAGCCCCGGCATCCCGGGACGATTCCCGGCCATGGCCGGGCGCCTCAGATCTTGGGCTGCCTGCGGGGTGTTGCCGGCTGTGAAAGCGACCGTGCCACCAGGACCCCGCAGGCGAAGATCAATGCGATGCCGATCCACGACACCGTCCCTGGCATGGTGCCGAAAATGGCATAGCCGATCACCACGGCCGCAACGATCTCGAAATACGTGAACGGCGCCAGGGTGGACGCCTCGGACCTGGCGAATGCGAACACGATCAGGGTCTGGCTGCCCCCCCCGCTGACCACCATCAGCAGGATCAGCATCGTCTCCCTCGGATCCGCCTCCTGCCAGACACCGCCCAGTAACGGGCTCAGCAGCAAGGTGGCCCCCACCGCACCCCAGAAAGACGTTACCAGGGGATGCGAGTACGCGCCCAGCTTCCGGTTCAGGGTCATCTGGACGCTGACGATGAGGGCACACAGGAACACGTACAGGACGCCCGAATCGACGCCGGAGAAATCCGGCCGCATGATGAGAAGCACGCCGGTGAATCCGCCGAAAATGCCAGCCCATCCCTCCCAGCGGACACGCTCTCCCAGAAACCATACCGCCAGCAGGGTGAGCAGAAAGGGGTATGCGTACAGAATGGCGATGGCATCCGCGTAGTCCACGGTACGGGCCCCGGTGATGAATGCCACGGTGGCGGCGGCCATGGTGAACCCGCGCAGTATCTGCATTTTCGGCCGGGCCGGCCGGAATGCGGCCCGGCCGAAGCGCCATGCCACCACCGGCAGCATCATGATCGCGAAACCCAGAAACCTGAACCAGGTGATCTGGAATACGCTCATACCGTCAGCCAGCAGCTTCATGACCGCACCGGTAAAAGCGGCGATGGCCAGCCCCGACACGATCAGGAGTATTCCCTGCCGGTTGTCGTCATGGTTCGGCGTCACGTTCACACCATTCAACGGATCAGCGGTATACGTTGCCCGTAACTTGCACGCGAATCCGGCCCGGGTCAATCAGAACCGGAGACGTACCTCGTACAGCGCGTCGTAATGCGGCTTGCAGGCTGCATGCAGCCGCAGCATATCCCGGCTGGAGGCCAGCGGGGGATAGTCCCTCTTCTGCCGGACGAGTCCGGTGCTCGCCCTGAGCCGGTCATGGAAAACGAAAGCGTGCGGATTCCAGGTCGGCGCCCTTTCCCGGTTCTCCTCCCGGCGGCCTTCCCACCGGGTGGTCGACGGGACATACGGAATCCCCACTGCCTCGCAGTACGCCCGCATACCGCCTTCGGGATTGTCCAGCAGTTCGTCGGAATCCAGCACCGGTGGAGGCGCCCCCTCCCTTTCGGCAACGCGCCGGTACAGGGTATGCAGATCCTCGAAGCCGATCTCCCCGAGGGCAATGTCCGGCCACTTGGCATGCATGGAGGTGATCACCTTCTCCGGATCCCGGATCAGGAAGGTATGCTGGATTCCGTCCAGAAACGCGTCATCGGCCATGTGCATGACGGAATAGGCGAAATCCTTCACGAACACACGTTGGCTGCCGGCGAGTTCAAGGAGATTCCGGTGCACGGACCCGATACTGAGGCCGGCCCTGGCAGTGAGTCCGGGATCCGCGATGAAATAGCGGTCGTTCCGCCGGTCTTCTCCCTGGTAGTACGCTTCATTGTAGGGCTCGTGGAAACAGGTCATGTCGCCGCGATTTTCCATGGCCCATTCAAAGGCCGTGGAAGTGGAACGGGGCGTGGCCCACAGTACGAGGATCCTGTTCAGGTACGGCATCCCGGATCAGCCTGGCGACAATCGGAACGAATGCAGGTGCTCATAATGCGGCAGCACGGCATCATGGATCAGGCGGATTCGGTCCGGGGCGTCGGAAATGTCAACAGCGCGGCGCGGCTGGGGCTTCAGCCCGTCGGATGCGCGCAGGTTCGCATGCCAGGATCCGCCATCGTACCAGCTCACCTCGGTACGTTCACCCGGGTCCCAGGACAGGGCGTCCTCGATGAACGGGATCCCCACGGCGTCACAATAGGCCTCAACAATATTCCGTGGACGCTCCAGCAGGTCGTCGCTGTCGATCACCACCGGGGGACTGCCGTCACGGTCGCAAAGACGGTCGAAGAGTTCACGCTGTTCACCGAACCCGGTCTCTTCCAGCAGGAACTCGGGCCAGCGGCTGTACATGGACGTGACCACCTTGGCCGGATCCCGAATGAGGAAGCTGTGGTGGAACCGATCCAGGAAATTATCGTCCCAGAGATGGGACACGTAATGTGGGAAATCCTTGGAAAACACCGGCCCCCTTGCCGCCGCGGAAGCGAGTTCCTGCCAGACGCTGGCGAAACTCAGTCCCGCCACGGGCGTACAGTCGGGATCCCTTCGCGGCCAGCGCGCATCCTCACCCCTGTACCAGGCTTCGCCGAACGGCTCATGAAAGCAGGTCATGTCGCGGCGCATGCGCATCATCCACTCGAACGCCGTGGACGTGGACCTCGGCACTGCCCAGAGCACCAGGATTCTTCGCACGGGAACTACTGCAGGGAGGACAGCAGACGTCCGTGACTGCCCACGGGCGCCGTGCCCAGGGACTTGAAGATCCGCCAGTAGAGCGCCGTGTCGGACGACACGATGGGTTTTCCCGCGACACCTTCCAGGTCCCGGTCGAGGGAAACGATCCGCCGGGGAATCCCGTCGGCGCCACGGAAATTGGGCATGCCGTTGACCACTATTGCGTCGACATCCGGCGCCTTGTCCACGACATGGGCCATGGAACGCTCCGCCAGCGTGCCATCGAATATCCAGGTGCAGTCGTTGCATTCCTGCTGGGTGGCGATCAATCCCTGGTCGACGAAATTGCCCACGTATGCCAGATCAAATCCGGCCTCCCCCAGGAAACGCGCGTAGCCGTCCCGCCAGTCGGGCCAGTAATACACCGAGTTCAGGGCGATCCGCTCGGCACCCATGTCGCGCAGCGCCTCCACCACGCAGTAGCCCGCCATGTGGAACGGGGTTTCGTACCGGTCACCAATGCGCCGGCAGATCCCGTCGATTTCTCCCGGCGTGGTACCTTGGCAGTGCACCCAGTTCGTGCCCACCTGGCCGCAGACATCCGCCCCGTTGTTGGACATGCAATGGACGAATTCCTCCAGCAGGTGGAAATTGTCCACGCGCTGGGACAGTTCGTGGGCGTAATCAGGAACGTGCAGCATGCGGCCATGCACCCCCACGTTGTCCGCGCTGATGCGCAGGAAATCGCTGGGGGCCGCGTCGAAATCATGGGGCGGGGAGGTAAACCCCACCTGGTAGGTGAATAGCTTGTTCTTCGGGTCTTTCCAGCGATCAGGTTTCATCGGGACAGGCGTATCCTGCGGCCATGGCCGCAGCGTGGATTCAAACGGCCCCAACGATAGCAACTCCACCCCAGGCCCACAGCAGGCAAATGCGACAGAATCCGCCCCGTTTGAAGCAGGGGCCACATTCATCATCGGGCGGGGCGGGTGGCATGCGGTGAAACCGGCGGCGGGCCCCTGCCGTCCCATGCGGGCAGGATCGGGGGATGCGCGAACATCGGGTAATCCCCGCCCTGCCGATATCCACGCCCCGGCAACGGCGCAACGGCTTTACCCCCGTCCGGCCCGCCGGTATGATTGCGCGCCCGAAGAAATCCGACCATCCCGGTCCACGGGCAACTGATTCAGCGATTCAACCATGACATCCCTCAAGAAACGCATTCTCCGGGGCGACCGGCTGACCGGCGGCTGGCTGTCCCTCTCAAGCCCGATCGCGGCCCAGATCATGGCGGAGGCCGGCTATGACGTGCTGATGATCGACCTTGAACACACGGCGTCGGACTACCTCTCGGCGATATCCCTGATGCAGGCGGTCCAGGCCGGCGGCGGCACACCGGTCATCCGCTGCAGTTCGGCCGACGTGGTGGACATCAAGCGTACGCTGGATGCCGGCCCGTCCGGCATCATGGTGCCGAACATCCGGGACGCGGCCCATGCGCGGGAGGTTGTGGCGCATTGCCGCTACGCCCCGGAAGGCGACCGCGGGGCGGCTCCGGGATACATCCGCGCCACCGCCTATTCCGGGGACAGGGTGCCGGACTACCTCCGCGCCATGCGGGAGGATTTTCTCCTGATCATCCAGGTGGAGTCCGCCGGGGCGGTCAGCGAAATTGATGCCATCGCCGCCACGGATGGCGTCGACATGGTATTTATCGGCCCCGCGGACCTGTCCGCCTCGCTCGGCCGGGTGGGCGATTTTTCGTCGGTGGCGTTCATCGAAGCCTTTGCGCGCATCGAGTCGCGCACGCTGGCGGCGGGCACGGCCCTCGGGTGCATCACGTTTGCGGACTGGACTGCCGGACGGCTCTATGCGAACGGACACCAGCTGGTGCTGGCCGGTGCGGATGCGATGCTGCTGGCAGCCGCCGCCGCCGGGGATCGCCAGGAGTTGTCCGCCGCCTCGGAAGAGCAGGATTGACGAATCGGCATCCGGGGGCAACGCGCCAGCCTTCCCGTCCGGCGCTCACTGTCTGGAACCCATGAACCTGACCAGGTGCTCGCTGACCCGGTCGGGCGCCTCCAGCAGTGTGGCATGCTTGTATTCCGGCAGAATCACCAGTTCCGCGTCAGGCAGCGCCTCGGCGATGCGGCGGTTGAGCCGGGGGTTGCAGCCGCCATCGTTTTCCCCGGTGAGCACCAGCGCGGGCGCGGTGACCTCGTGCAACCAGGGCATCATTTCCGTTTCGGCGTAGATGCGGAACACGTTGAGGAACACGGCCGGGTCCGTTTCGACCACCTGCGCAAGACGCCGCCGGACGATCTCCGGGTTGGCGGCGATGAAGGCGTCTGTGAACCAGCGGTCGACCAGGGTGTCCAGGACCTGCGCAATGCCCTTCTCCTCCATCGCCCGGACCACCCCCAGGACTTTCTGCCGGTCTTCACCGGTGCGCCCGGCGGCGGTGGACAGCAGGCCGAGGGAAATCACCCGATCGGGAAACCGCCTGGCATAGGCGGGCCCGATCATGCCGCCCAGGGAATGGCCGGCGAAATGCGCCCGCTCGTACCCCGTCCGCTGCCGCAGCCGCTCGAGATCCAGCACCAGTTCGTCGAGGCCGAATGCCTCCGCCGCCGGGGGGGAGGCCCCGTGGCCCCGGAGATCGTAGGTCACCAGGGTGAAATGCCTTGACAGGAGCGGCACCATGAACCGCCAGGCATCCCTGGCGGCGCCAATGCCATGGATCAGGAACAGCGGCGGGCCTTCCCCGTGCAGGGTGAAGTCGCATTCCACGGGAACCTGGCGCTTCATCGGGCGGAACACACGCGGGCGGTCATCGCGGCCATGCTCAGGCAGTGGCCCGCTTCGTCCGGGCCGCCTTGCTGGCGGTGAAATGCGGCATCACCTCTTCGGAAAATTGCTGGATGCATTCCAGGGTTTCCGTCTGGGACAGGCCGAAGTTCATGTTCATGATAAACCGGTCAACCCCGGCCTCGGCATAGGGCCCCAGCTTGTCGAGCATGGCCGACGGGGTTTCAATGGCCAGATTCTCGGCGGTTTCCTTCAGGGTCATTTCGCGCGGCAAGGGACGGATCATGCCGCGGTCCACGATCCCCGGCCCGGTGAATACATTGTCGAACCGCTTGTAGTACTCGTTGGCTTGCGCCACCTTCCGCATCCGGTCAGCCTCGCCAGCCGCCAGGAATGCGACCCGCGACAACGACAGGGTCAGGTCCCTGCCCGCCTCTCCCAGGTCGGCCTTGCCCTGATTGAACGCCTCGACCTGCTGGCGCATCCTTTGGTGACTGCCGGACAGCGGGGTGGTCTGGATATGGAATCCCCTCCCCGCGCAGGCGCGGATACCTTCCGGCGCCATCACCGCCATCATGATGGGAATCCTGCGCACCGGGCGGGGCATGACGGTGATCGGCTCGAACCGGTAGTACTTCCCGTCCCACCCCACATCCTCCTCGTCGAGCAGCTGCCGCAACAGGTCCAGCGACTCGTCGAACTTTTCCCGGCTGGTCTCCAGCGGAACCCCCAGCCGGCCCATTTCGTAGCCGAACGCGCCCCGCCCCACACCCAGCATCAGGCGACCTTCGGTAAGAATATCGGCGCAGACCACCTCACCCGCATAGATCCGCATGTCATGCAGCGGCAGGACCGCCACGCTGGTCATGATGCCGATGCGCCGGGTCTCGGCGGCGATTCTCACCGCCAGTTGCAGGGGTGCCGGAAGCATCAGGATGTTGATCAGGTGGTGCTCTGTCAGCGAAACCGCGTCATAGCCCAGCCGGTCGGCGAGCACCGCCTGCTCGATCATGTCCCGGTAAATCCGGTCCCCTCCGTAGGATTTGTCCGGGTAGTAGGCGGAAAGCTGGATGCTGAATTCCATGGGGGTTGTCCGGTCGGTTTCGTGGCAGGAGGCGGACGCCGATTCTGACCTGCCCGGGAGAAATTGACAATCGGCCGGTCCTGCGGGGGATCAGTCCGGCAAGACCGGGAAAACCCCGCCTCGGAGGGGCGGCCCCGGGGAACGTCAACCGAACAGGATCCGGCCGTCCTCCACCAGCACCCTGATCCGGTCCCCCTCCCCGAACTTTCCGGACAGGATCTCCTGCGCCAGCGGATTTTCCACCTGCTGCTGGATCGCCCGTTTCAGCGGCCGCGCACCGTAAACCGGATCGAAACCGGCCTCGGCGAGCCGCTCCAGGGCCTCATCGGCAAGTTCGAGTTCGATCCCGCGGCCCCTGAGGCGCCCCCTGAGGTAATCCGCCTGGATCGCGGCAATCCGCTTGAGCTGATCCATTTCCAGCGGGTGGAATACCGTGATGTCGTCAATCCGGTTGAGGAATTCGGGCCGGAAGTGGCTCCCCGCGATCGCCATCACCGCGGATTTCATCCTATCGTAGTCGCCTTCGGGCGCCATTTCCTGGATCATCTGCGAACCCAGGTTCGAGGTCATCACGATCACGGTGTTGCGGAAATCCACCGTCCTGCCCTGCCCGTCCGTCAGGCGTCCGTCATCCAGCACCTGCAGGAGTACATTGAACACATCGGCATGGGCCTTTTCCACCTCATCCAGCAGGATCACGGAATAGGGTCGGCGGCGCACGGCCTCGGTCAGGTACCCGCCCTCCTCGTAACCCACGTATCCCGGGGGTGCCCCGATGAGCCTTGCCACGGAATGTTTCTCCATGAACTCGGACATGTCGATGCGCACCATGGACTCGTCGGTGTCAAACAGGAATTCCGCCAGGGCCTTGGTCAACTCGGTCTTGCCGACCCCGGTGGGACCGAGAAACAGGAATGAGCCGTAGGGGCGATCGGGATCCGACAGCCCCGCCCGGGAGCGACGGATCGCATCGGAAACGGACCGGATGGCCTCATCCTGGCCGATCACGCGCCGATGGAGGTTTTCCTCCATGGACAGCAGCTTTTCCCGTTCGCCCTCCATCATCTTGGACACCGGGATACCGGTCCAGCGGGACACCACCTCCGCGATCTCGTCCTCGGTCACATTGCTTCTCAGAAGGACCGTTTCCCGCTCACTTGCCTCGTCGGCACTTGCCAGTTGCTTCTCCAGTTCGGGAATCCGGCCATACCGCAGTTCGGACATGCGCTGCAGGTCCCCGGCCCGGCGCGCCCCCTCGAATTCCGTGCGCATCCGGTCCAGTTCCTCCTTGATCTGCTGGCTGCCCTGCACCGTGGCTTTCTCCGCGTTCCAGACCTCCTCGAGATCGGCGTACTCCTTCTCCAGCCTGCCGATTTCCTCTTCCAGCGCCTCCAGCCGTTTCTGCGAGGCGGAGTCGCTTTCCTTCTTCAGCGCCTCCCTTTCCATCTTGATCTGGATGATGCGACGGTCGAGCCGGTCCATGGACTCCGGCTTGGAGTCGATTTCCATGCGGATGCGGCTGGCGGCCTCGTCCACCAGGTCGATGGCCTTGTCCGGAAGGTTGCGGTCGGTGATGTAGCGGTGGGACAACGTCGCCGCGGCAACGATCGCGGGATCCGTGATATCCACGCCATGGTGCACCTCGTAGCGTTCTTTCAGCCCGCGCAGGATGGCAATGGTATCCTCCACGGTCGGCTCGTCCACCAGCACCTTCTGGAATCGCCGCTCCAGCGCGGCATCCTTCTCCACGTACTTGCGGTACTCGTCCAGGGTGGTTGCGCCGACGCAGTGCAGTTCGCCCCGGGCCAGGGCCGGTTTCAGCATGTTGCCCGCATCCATGGCGCCCTCGGCCTTGCCGGCCCCCACCATGGTGTGCAGCTCGTCGATGAACAGGATGATCTGTCCTTCCTGCTTGGCGAGATCGTTCAGCACCGCCTTCAGGCGTTCCTCGAATTCGCCCCGGTATTTCGCCCCGGCCAGCAGCGCGCCCATGTCCAGCGACAGAACCCGCTTCCCCCGCATGCCCTCGGGCACCTCACCGTTGACGATTCGCTGGGCCAGTCCCTCGATGATGGCCGTCTTTCCGACACCGGGCTCACCGATCAGCACCGGGTTGTTCTTGGTTCTCCGCTGCAGGACCTGGATGGCGCGGCGGATTTCCTCGTCACGGCCGATGACCGGGTCAAGCTTTCCCTGTTCTGCCCGCTCGGTGATGTCGATGGTGTATTTCTCCAGGGCCTGACGGTGGTCCTCGGCATTGGGATCGTCCACACTCTGGCCGCCGCGCATGTTCTCGATGGCCTTCTCGACACCGTTTTTGGATGCGCCGGCGTCGCGCAGCAGTCTGCCGAGAACGCCCCGGTCGCCCAGCGCGGCGAGGACGAACAGTTCGCTGGCGATGTACTGGTCCTGACGCTTCTGCGCCAACTGGTCGGTCACGTTGAGCAGCTTGCCGAGGTCCTTGGACACGTGGATCTCGCCCTCGTTGCCTTCGACCCTGGGCATCCGGTCCAGCGTCTCGCCGATGGCGGACCGCAACCGGTTGACGTTTACGCCCGCAACGGTCAGCAGATGGCGAATGCTGCCGCCGTCCTGGTCCAGCATGGCCTGCATCAGATGCACCGGCTCGATGAACGCGTGGCTGCGTCCGAGCGCGGCACTCTGGGCGTCGCTCAGGGCCAACTGGAACTTGGCCGTCAGCTTGTCCATTCTCATTGAAACAACTCCAAAAAAAGTTCTTATTACCCTCCGCTACATGGGGTTTTTGTCCCGTTGTTCAATGTGACCGGGCGGCATCCGTGCCGTGTGGAACCGCCCGGACGGGCAGCCGGATGGGCCAGGCCTCCGTGGTTCCCGGCATCCTTCCGCCGGCACCGTCCCCGCTCAGGTGGCCTGCCCTGTCAGGTCGTATTCCGAGGAGCCGGTGATCCTGACCGGCACGATATCCCCCGGCCGAAGCGGCGGCAAGGGACCCCGGATCTGGACCACGCCGTCCACTTCCGGCGCATCCCCCCGGGTGCGGCCCACCGCGGATTCGGAATCCACCGAATCCACGATGACATCCATCGTCCGGCCGACCTTTCCGGCAAGCCGGCGCCTGGAAACCTCCTGCTGGACCTGCATGAACCGATGGTACCGTTCCTGGCGGATTTCCTCGGGTACCTGTTCCGGCAGATCATTGGCGGCGGCTCCTGCCACGTCGGAGTACGCGAAACAGCCCGCCCGGTCGATCTCCGCCTCCCGGATGAAGCCCAGCAGTTCGTCGAAGTCCGCTTCGGACTCCCCGGGAAATCCCACGATGAAGGTGCTGCGGATGGTGAGATCCGGGCAGGCCCCGCGCCATTTTCCGATCCGTTCCAGCACCTTTTCGCCACGGGCCGGCCGCCGCATCGCTTTCAGTACGGAATGGCTTGCATGCTGAAACGGTATGTCGAGGTATGGCAGGACCAGCCCCTCGGTCATCAACGGGATCAGTTCGTCGACATGGGGGTACGGATAGACGTAATGGAGGCGTATCCAGACCCCCAGCCCGCCCAGGTCCCGGGCCAGGTCCAGGATATGGGAACGCACTGGCCTGGCACCATGAAACTCCGTGCGATAGCGGATGTCGGCGCCGTAAGCACTGGTGTCCTGGGACACCACCAGCAGTTCCCTGACCCCGGCACTCACCAGGGACTCGGCCTCTGCCATGATGGACGCCGCACCCCTGCTCACCAGCCTGCCGCGCATGCTTGGTATGATGCAGAAGCTGCACCTGTGATTGCAGCCTTCCGAAATCTTCAGGTAGGCGTAGTGCCGCGGGGTCAGCTTGAGGCCGCCCGGCGGCACCAGGTCGACAAATGGGTCATGGGCCGGAGGCAGGTGATCCTGGACCACGGACATCACCTCTTCCGTGGCATGGGGCCCGGTAACCGCGAGCACCCCGGGGAAATGCTCCTTCACAATGTCCCCACTGGCCCCCAGGCAGCCGGTGACGAGCACCTTGCCGTTCCTGTCCATGGCCTCATCAATGGCTTCCAGGGATTCCTCCACCGCCGAGTCGATGAAACCGCAGGTATTCACGATCACCAGGTCCGCCCCGGCGTAGTCCGATGCCATCTCGTAGCCCCGGATCCTGAGTTCGGTCAGGATACGCTCCGAGTCCACCGTGGCCTTGGGACAACCCAGGCTGACGAATCCGATCCTGCCGGGCGGCACCGAACCCATGGACATTCAGTACAGGGATGACACCAGGCCCATCTGGTGCTTGATGGTGCTGCCCAGTTCCTCCACGGAATAATTCGTGGAATCGCAGAATGGAATCCCGTTGCGCCGGAACATCTGTTCCGCCCGGACGACATCCTGGCGGCACCTGGCCACGGACGCGTATTCGCTTCCCGGACGCCGCTCGGTCCGTATCTGGTGAAGCCGCATCGGGTCGATGGTAAGACCGAAGATCCTGTCCTTGTGCGGCTCCAGGGGACCGGGCAGCACTCCGGTGCCGAAGTCCTCCTCCGTCAGCGGGTAGTTCGCCGCATAGAAGCCGAAATGGAGCGCAAGGTAGAGGCAGGTGGGCGTCTTGCCGGAGCGCGAGGCGCCAAGGAGAATCAGCGTGGCCCGGTTGTAATCCTGCGTATGCAGGCCGTCGTCGCAATGCATGGCGTAGTTCACCGCATCGATGCGTCGGTAATACCGCCCGACATCGGAAATGCCGTGGGACTGGCCGGGTTTGTGGGAGGACTGCTGGTCGAGAAGCCGTTCCATGCGGCCGATGAACGGGGAGAACAGGTCGAAGATTTCCCCTTCGGCCGCCGCCAGGATTTCACTGAACGATTCGTCGACGAAAGTCGCGAACACGAGCGGCCGGCAACCCGATTCACGGCCGGCCTCGTCGATGGCCCGGACGGCCTGTTGCACCTTCTGCGGGGTATCCACGAAAGGCAGGGCCCGCTGGTGAAACCGGACGCCCGGAAACTGGCTCATCAGCGTATGGCTGAGCGTTTCCGCAGTCAGTCCGCTGCGGTCCGAGACAATGAAAACGGGACAGTTGGGCACAGGTCGGCAAGATGGGCGGGTCACCGGATTATACGGAAATTGCCCCCCGTGGCCCTCCCCGGCTTTTCCTGGCTTTTCCTGGATTTCCCCGAACAGGCTGACGGATGGAACGCGCCGGGTACGTTGGTGATCCGGCGGGGTGCGGCTGCTAGAATCCGCCTTCCTGTTGGACAGATGAGTTGGGGCCGGACCGTTGACTGAGTGGATTACCTGGTTTCATGACCTGGGGATGAGCGATGTACCCCGTGTCGGAGGAAAAAACGCCTCGCTCGGGGAATTGATTTCAGGCCTGTCATCGGCGGGCATCCGGGTCCCCGACGGGTTTGCCACCACGGCGGATGCCTACCGCGCCTTCATCGGGCACAAGAACCTCCACAGGGACATCGGCGCGATCCTCGATTCCCTTGATGTCGACAATCTGGCTGATCTCCGGGAGGCCGGCGCCTCCATACGCGGCATGGTCATGAACCATCCCCTTCCGTCGGATCTGGAGCGTTCCGTCCGTGAAGCCTATGACACCCTCGGCGGCAGCGTTGCGGTACGGTCCTCGGCCACTGCCGAGGACCTGCCGGAAGCCTCCTTCGCCGGGCAGCAGGAAACCTTTCTCAACGTTCGCGGCATCGACCAGGTGCTCCACCGGGTCCGGGAGGTATTCGCCTCCCTGTTCAATGACCGGGCCATCGCCTACCGGGTGCACCAGGGCTTCGCCCATGCCGACATGGCCATTTCCGCCGGCATCCAGCGCATGGTCCGCAGCGATCTGGGCGCCAGCGGCGTCATGTTCACCATCGACACCGAATCCGGATTTGAGGAAGCGGTGTTCATCACCTCCTCCTGGGGGCTCGGGGAATGCGTGGTGCAGGGCTCCGTGAACCCGGACGAATTCTATGTCTACAAGCCCGCCCTGGCGGCCGGACGGCCCGCGATCCTGCGGCGCACCCGGGGCTCGAAACTGATCAAGATGGTCTACGCGCCCGAAGGGGCCGAAAGGACGGTTGAGACAGTGGACGTGGACCCGGCCCGGCAAAACGCGTTATCCATCACCGACGAAGACGTCACGGAGCTGGCGAAGATGGCCGTGGTCATCGGCGAGCACTACGGTCGCCCCATGGACATCGAATGGGGAAAGGACGGGGAAACCGGGGAGCTGATGATTCTCCAGGCCCGCCCGGAGACCGTGCGCAGCCGAGACAGCGGCAATACCCTGGAGCGGTTTCGGCTCAAGGAGGACGGCAAGGTGCTGGTCACCGGCCGTAGCGTGGGCCAGCGCATCGGCGCCGGACGGGTCCGGATTGTCCCGAACGTGGGCGACCTTCACAGGGTGGAGGCCGGCGATGTGCTGGTCGCCGACATGACGGATCCGGACTGGGAACCGGTGATGAAAAGAGCGGCGGCCATCATCACCAACCGTGGCGGCCGCACCTGCCATGCCGCCATCATCGCACGGGAACTCGGAGTGCCCGCCATCGTGGGTTGCGGGAATGCCACCCGGGATCTCGTCGACGGCAGCGAAGTCACGGCATGCTGCGCCGAGGGCGATACCGGCAAGGTCTACGAGGGCCTGCTCGATTACGAGGTTTTGAGCACCGACCTCGACAGGATGCCCGAGATCGGTTTCAAGATCACCATGAACGTGGGCAACCCGGAACGCGCCTTCGCCTTCTCGAGGATTCCGAACCATGGGGTGGGCCTGGCGCGCCTGGAGTTCATCATCAACAACACCATCGGTGTGCACCCCAAGGCACTGCTCCATAAGGACGACATGCCGGAGGACCTGCGCGAGGAAATCCACCGGCGCATGGCGGGATACGCCGATCCAAGAAGCTTCTACGTGGAAAAGCTGGTCGAAGGCGTCGCCACCCTCGGCGCGGCCTTCTTCCCAAGGCCGGTGATCGTCCGGCTGTCCGACTTCAAATCCAACGAATACGCCAACCTGCTTGGCGGCAGCCTATTCGAACCGGAAGAGGAAAATCCCATGCTCGGCTTTCGCGGCGCCTCACGCTATATCGCCGACTCGTTCCGCGACTGCTTCGAAATGGAATGCGAGGCGGTCAGGCGGGTGCGGGACGACATGGGACTGGTCAACGTGGAAGTCATGGTGCCTTTCGTGCGCACCCTGGGCGAAGCCGACGCGGTCATCGGGCTTCTGCAGGAAAACGGCCTGGAGCGGGGCAGGAACGGCCTCAGGGTCATCATGATGTGCGAAATCCCCTCCAACGCCGTGCTGGCGGACCATTTCCTTGAACGCTTCGACGGCTTTTCCATCGGCTCCAACGACATGACCCAGTTCACCCTGGGCCTGGACCGTGACTCCGCCCTCATCGCGGACCTGTTCGACGAGCGCGACGAGGCGGTGAAGGCCATGCTCTCCATGGCCATCCGCGCCTGTAACAAGGCCGGCAAGTATGTCGGCATCTGCGGGCAGGGACCTTCGGACCACCCGGACCTTGCCAGGTGGCTCATGGACGAGGGCATCGCAAGCGTGTCGCTGAACCCGGATACGGTGGTGGAGACCTGGCTGTATCTCGCCGGGAACAGGTAGCTCTCCCGGTTCTCCGGGGAACCGGATACCCCTTCCGCTTCGCTGCCCCCGTGGTGACGCGGATGCCCGGTTTTCCCTCATGCCTGCATAACCCCGTCGGTCCAACCTCTCATCCATGACGGGAACCGTCACGCACCGCATCCCGTGATGGCCGGCTTGGCGCATATGATATTATTGTCGGATTCCCTGCGTCGAGAGGGGCGCCCCAGGCTTTTCCCGCACGTCCGACAAGATCTAAGCCCCGACCCCCAACGTGCCCATGCCCCTCGAAGTGATCATTCTTGCTGCCGGCAGGGGGAAGCGCATGCATTCCGACCTCCCCAAGGTCCTGCATCCCGTGGGCGGGAAACCGATGCTGTCGCATGTGCTCGGGACGGCGCTCAGCCTTGAACCCGCCCGCATCCATGTCGTCATCGGCCATGGGGGCGAGTCGGTACGCGCTGCCATGGCGCCGCATTTCACCACGGCGTCGGACCGGTTCAACTGGGTGGTCCAGGCGGAACAGAACGGCACCGGCCATGCCGTACGCCTGACCATGCCGGACGTGGACCCGAAGTCCCGGTGCCTTATCCTGTATGGGGACGTTCCGCTGGTGAACCGGGACGACCTTGAGAGCCTGTGCCGGTCGGAAGCCGCCCTGGCGATTCTCACGGCAACACCCTCGGACCCCTCCGGGCTCGGCAGGATTCTCAGGGACAGTGCGGGCAACATCACGGGCATCGTCGAGCAGCGGGACGCAAGCCCCGGTCAGCTTGCCATCGGTGAGATCAACACCGGCATCCTGCTTTGCAGTGCCACCGCCCTGGCTCGCTGGCTGGACGGCATCGGTAACGGCAACAGGCAGGGAGAGTACTACCTGACGGATGTGGTCGCCCTGGCCACCGCCGACGGTGAGACCGTCCATGGCGAAACCGCGCAGGACCCCGACAGGTTTCTCGGGATCAACTCACGCGGCGAGCTGGCCATGACGGAAAGAACCTTCCAGCAGCTGGCAGCCAGCAACCTGATGGAAGCGGGGGTCACGCTCATGGACCCCGCGCGAATCGACATTCGCGGCGAGGTCAGGTTCGGCAGGGACTGCGTGGTGGACGTGAACGTGGTACTGGAGGGTATCGTGAAAGTCGGCGACGGCGTCACCATCGGTCCGGGCTGCGTAATCCGTGATACGCGCATTGGAAACCACTGCCGCATCCATCCCCACAGCGTGCTCGAAAACGCGGAACTCGGCAACCACTGCCATGTCGGGCCGTTCGCACGGCTGCGCCCGGATTCCCGTCTCGGGGACCATGTCCGGGTCGGCAACTTCGTCGAGGTCAAGAACAGCGAGCTGGCGGAAGGCAGCAAGGCCAACCACCTGGCCTACATCGGCGACAGCACGCTGGGCCGCAACACCAATTTCGGCGCGGGAGCCATCACCTGCAACTACGACGGCGCCAGGAAACACCGGACCGTGATCGGTGACGACGTGTTCGTCGGCTCGGACAGCCAGCTGGTTGCGCCGGTCCGTATCGCCGACGGCGTTACCATCGGGGCCGGGACCACCGTCACGCGGGACGTGGACCAGCCGGCGCTGGTGGTCAGCCGGGCGAGGCAGGTTTCCTATCCCGGGTGGAAGCGCCCGACCAGGAAACCCGACCGATAGGAGACCCGCCCGGCGCGGAATGCCCGGCATCGGGGCGTTGCAGGCTCACCACCCCTGAAACCTACGGGATACACCACCTGAACAGGGGAACTTGCCGTGCATGTCCACGCAGTCCCCGGGGCGGTGGGCGGCGGGGCCCGGACGCTGGCGGGACGGCGTTTATTGCCGCCGCGGGATCCCGGTCGCGAAAGTGATCTGGAACCAGCCCAGCTGACGGGCCGCATCCATGGCCCTGACCACGGATTCGTGCGGGGTGAGACCATCGGCCCTGATCAGGATCAGGGGCTCCTTGAGATCTCCTGCCGCACGCTTAAGAGCCTTGCGCAGCGTTTCCACGCTGGTACTGACCAGTTGCCTGGGGGCATCCTCGCCCGGGCCCTGTACCCCGTACTGGCCGATGTCGTTGATCTGGATGGTCAGGAAGCGGGGTTCGGTGTCGATCTGTTCCGCGGTATCCGCCTCCGGCAGGTTGAGCTTGATTTCCGCCTCCCGGGAGAACGTGGTGGTCACCATGAAGAAGATCAGCAGCAGGAATACCACGTCGATCAGCGGAGTCAGGTTGATGTCCGCATCACTTTCGTCGCTGACGTTTCGAAACCGCATATCCCCGCCCGGCTAACCTTCCCGCTGCAGGATCTTCATGAACATGAGCGCCTGCTGCTCCATGTCCACGGTGAGGGAACTCACCTTGCTGCGGAAGTAGCGGTAGAACAGCAGGCTGGGAATCCCCACGGACAGGCCGGCCGCGGTCGTGACCAGGGCCTCGGAGATGCCCTCCGCCAGGGCCTGGGGGTCGCCGACGCCAAAGGTGGTGATGGCGGAGAAAACCTTGATCATGCCGATCACGGTTCCCAAAAGGCCGAGCAGCGGGGTGATATTGGCGATGGTGCCCAGGGTGGGCAGGTTTTTCTCCAGGTCGTGCACGACATGCCGCCCGGCTTCCTCTATGGATTCCTTGATCACCACGCGGTGCTGGTTGGGATTGCGGAGCCCGGCAGCCAGGACCCTGCCCAGGGGCGAGTTCTCCTCGATCTCGTTGATGGCTTCCGCATTCAGCCTGCCCTTCCTCAGGTCGTCGCGAATCTGGTCCAGCAGTTCCGGCGGCGCCACGTCGCTGGACTTCAGCGCCAGGGCGCGTTCCAGGATGATCGCCAGGGAAATCACGGAACAAAGGAGAATGGGCCAAATCAGAAAGCCGCCAGCCTTGAGCAATTCAAACATGTCTGATGCGGACACTGTCTTCCGAACGTGCCGGCTAGTGTAGTCATTTCACCGCCAAGGGTCTATTCGATGCGGCCAGG
>JAJDTE010000162.1:0-8875 GCA_022827325.1 Gammaproteobacteria bacterium
ACGATATCCTTTTAAGATATTGAAAAATATAAATAAATATAGAAAGGATGGCGGAGAGTGAGGGATTCGAACCCCCGGACCTGTTACAGTCAACGGTTTTCAAGACCGCCGCATTCGACCGCTCTGCCAACTCTCCGGTAGTTTTGACTTGGCTTGGTGAATTATAGGGGAAATTATATAGGTCAGTTGACAAGGTGATAAACTGGCCTTCATGAGCGCACGAACCACGTACCGGGGAGTCACCTACCGCCTGTACCCCCGCAGTCAACGGAAGCACGACATGCTTTCAAGGCTGGCCGGGGCGTGCCGGTTCGTGTGGAATGAAGCCATCGCCCACAATCAGCAGCAGCTGGAAATCGCCCGCCTGCTGGCGCAATTTCCGGCTACTGACGGATTGGTTCCAGCCCCAAGCACGACTTTTTTCTCCATGGGCAAGTGGTTCACTTCCCTGCGCAGCGGCAGGACGCGTTCGTCCAGGGGCAGGCAGGAGACCTGGCTGCAGGAACTGCCTTTCGGCATCGTGCGGTATTCCCTCAAGCACCAGGCGGAAGCCTGGAAAAAGGCATTCAAGGGAGGCGGATTCCCCAAATACAGATCCCGCCTCGGGAACGACAGTTTCACGATTCCCGAGAAGTTCAGGCTGTCGCCCGGTACCCTGTATATCCCCAGGCTCGGCCACTTCAAACTGTCACGAAAGGGAGGCGACCCGTACCTTGACCGGCCGGGCTGTGAGCCTAGGAACGTAACGGTCAAGCGTTTACTTGGAAAGTGGTACGCTGTGGTCACCTATGAAGTGCCGGATGTGCGCAAGGACAACGGCCGCTCCATCGGCATGGACATGAACGTGGGCCAGGTGGCTACCAGTGAAGGGGAGATCTACTTCATGCCCGACACCTCCCGGCTGGAGGCCCGCAAGCGTCGATACCAGCGGATGATGGCACGGAGACGGAAGGGATCGAACCGAAGGGCCAGGGCCCGTCATTTATGCGCGAAGACGCAGCGCGGGATCGTTGCTGTCCGTGCCAACTGGCAGCATCAGGTCAGCCGTGAGGTCACCGATATTGCCGGCACGGTTGTCGTCGAGGCCCTCAACGTAAGGGGCATGACGGCTTCCGCCAGGGGAACCAGGGAGCAACCCGGGAAGAGGGTATCCGCCAAGGCGGGGCTCAACCGGGAAGTGCTGAAGACCGGATGGGCTTCTTTCAGGATGAAACTTGAATACAAGGCTTCACGGGTCGTATCCGTGGACCCTGCCTATACATCGCAGAAGTGCCACGCGTGCGGTTCTGTGGACCAAGCCAATCGCAAGACGCAATCGGAATTTGAGTGCGTTCATTGCGGACACCAGGGCAATGCGGATGTAAATGCCGCATTGAATATTCTGGCCTCCGGGATTGGGGCGTCTGGGCGGGGAGAAGCGTTGGGGTTGCCCACTTCCACGATCCGTCAAAATGTATCTGACCGGTTGGCTGCCTGACGGATGTCAACTGATCTATATAATTCCCAATTATAGCCAAGCACGCACAGTACTGTCAGCCGGAATCACGGGGATGCACCGGTTCCACCAGTACAGTCCGGACATGGTCTGGCCAGGGTCGAACTGCCACCTTTCACCCGTGAATCTCTCCTGCAATCCGTATCATTTCCGGCAGGCACCGGTCGCACATTTCCTGATCGAGTCGGAGTTTCAGGCCGGAAACGGTCAGGGCACCGGCGATCGTTCCCGACCGGTCGAAAACCGGTACGGCGATGGCGGCAATGTCCGGGTCTCTTTCGCCGAGAGAGATCGTGAAGCCCGCCTCACGGATTTCCGGGGCACCGGGATGGTGCTGCTCGGTAAAGGCCAGCAACAGACGTCCGGCGGCGCCGTTCCGCAGCGGCAGCCGCTCACCCTCTTCAAGGTGATGCCGGATGGGCTGGTTCGCGTTCAGCCGATACAGGCAGATGCGATGATCGCCGTCGCGGATATAGAATGAGGCGGTTTCACCGGAAATCTCGCGTAACCGGGCCAGGGCGGGACGCACCACGGCGGCGGGCAGGAATTCCTTGCGGTAGAGGGAACCCAGTTGCCAGAGGCGGACACCGAGGCGGAATCTTCCATCAGCTTGCCGAAGCAGGTAGCCGAAACGCTCGAGTGATCCGCAAAGCCGCAGGATGGTGCTCTTGTAGTAACCCGTGCGCGTTGAGAGTTCCGCAAGGGAAAGTTCCTGTCCGGGCTCCTCGAAAGCATCAAGGATCGACAATGCCCGCTCCACCGCCTCGACCCGGTTCTTCATGGCCATGAAATCCAGTCCCGGGAGTTGTATGTTCCGGTATATTTCATATAATAGAATTCTAATTCTATTCTACAGAACATAGAGGCGTATCACAACGCGAATCTGCGCCATCAGACCTCCCGGAAATTTCCAGGCCTGTACGGGCATCGTCTGCCGGTCCTCGCCCCCTGAATTCACTGTCGGCAGGGACTGATCCGGGGAGGTTGTCGGGGCGGACCGCCATTCGTATCCCTGTAGCCGGGCAGGTCGGGGGCCCAGCCCGTCGGCAGGGTTGGCTGGCCGCCCATCGTGCAAACAAGCGATAGACGTAATGTTCAGACCATTGAATAACATACGGGTGCTGGACCTGACCAATGTGCTGGCGGGGCCATTCTGCTGCCATCAGCTGGCACACATGGGGGCGGAGGTGATCAAGGTGGAGAATCCCGCAGGCGGGGACCTGGCGCGTCGACTGGGCGCCAGTCCGGAGCTCAATGACAATGACATGGGCGTCTCTTTCCTGGCGCAGAACACGGGCAAGAAATCCATCACGATCAACCTGAAATCGCGCCGGGGTAGATCACTGTTCGAGGAACTGGTGGGTACCGCGGATGTGGTGGTGGAAAACTTTCGCCCGGGCGTGATGCGCCGTCTGGGCCTTGATTACGAACACCTCAAGTCGCTGAACCCGGAATTGGTCTACTGCGCGATATCCGGGTTTGGACAGGACGGACCGCTGCATGACCTGCCCGCCTACGACCAGATCATCCAGGGGATGTCGGGGGTCATGAGCATTACGGGCGACGAACATTCGTCCCCCTGCCGGGTGGGCTATCCCGTGGCGGATACCATTGGCGGGCTGACCGGTGCCTTTGCGATCAGCACGGCCCTGGCAAAGCCGAAACCCGGGCGAGGTGTGTTCATCGATGTCTCGATGCTGGAATCGGTGCTGGCGACCATGGGCTGGGTCGTCTCCAACTACCTGGTGGCTGGCCGGGCGCCGTCACCCATGGGCAACGACAACTTCACCGCAAGCCCATCCGGAAGTTTCCGGACCGGCGACGGGATCATCAACATTGCCGCCAACAAGCAGGAACAGTTCGAGGCGGTGTGCGATGTCGCCGGTGTGCCGGAGCTGAAGCGGGACCCCAGGTTCCGGACCCGCCAGGCGCGCCTGGAAAATCGCGGGGCATTGCAGGCACTCCTGGAAGAGCGCCTTGCCGAGCGCAGCGCAGGGGAATGGCTGGAGGCCCTCGGCAGGAGGAACGTACCGTCGGGAAGGATATTTTCCGTGCCGGAAATTCTGGCGCATCCCCAGGTTGCCGGGCGCGGCCTGATCGGCGAGTTTGACCGGGTCCCCGGTGTGTCCGGGCCGGTCCGGTTCGTGAAAACCGGCATCCGGTTCGACGGGCAGAGCCCGGACACCGGCAGCCCACCGCCCGGGCTCGGCGAACACAGCGAAGAGATCCTGGAGGAGCTTGGCTACCGCCCAGCCCAAATCGAAGCAATGAAAGAGGAGAACGTGATATGAGCGAGCAGGATTCCGGTCGATCGGGAGCCGACTGGTGGCGGACTGAAATTATCGACATGTCCCCGGGCGAAATCCGCTACCGCGGGTACCCCGTGGAAGAGCTGATCGGCAATGTGGGATTCGCGGAGATGGTCTGGCTTCTTCTCCGCGGCGAACTGCCGGGGCGCCCGAAGGCCGCACTCCTGGAGACTGCCCTGATGGCGGCGGTGGACCATGGACCCCAGGCGCCCGGCATTGCCATCGCGCGCATGGCCGCAACCTGCGGGGTGGGGCTAAACAATGCCATTGCCTCCGGCGTGAATGTCCTGGGTGACATCCATGGCGGCGCCGGTGAGCAGGCGGCGGTCCTGTACAACGACATCGTCGAGTGGATGGACCGGGGCGAGGACCCCGCTCAGTCGGCGGCCAGGGTGCTGGATGCCTTTCACGCCGCGGGGGGAAAGTACGTGCCCGGCTTCGGCCATCGGTTTCATCCCGTGGACCCGAGGGCGCCCGTCCTGAAGAAGGCGGTTGAACGCGCGGTGTCGGATGGCACCGTGCCGGGCCGTCACCTGGCCGCGGCGCAGGCGCTTGAGCAGCGGATCGAGAACACGAAGGGCCGTCATGTGCCGATGAACATCGACGGGGCCACAGCGGTCATTTATACGGAACTGGGGTTTCCCCCGCCACTCGCCAGGGGCCTATTCTGCCTGTCCAGGTCCGTGGGGATACTTGCCCATGCATGGGAGCAGACCTGCCAGGGGGGTCGCAACAAGGGACCCCTGCCCAGGGAGGTGATCTGGACCTACGACGGCCCGCCCCCGAGACCCGTGCCTGCCCCCGACCTGGAATCACCCAGATGAACCTCCGACCTTTGACCGGCCCTGCAAATCGGTGACCCTTGGTCAATGGAGGTTACAATGCGCCGCCATGAAAGACTCCGTTGGCCGCCTTGACTCCCGAATTTGACACCAGCCCGGTTCTGGAGGCCGTCCCGGGAATCCGGCATGGCTTCTTCACCCGCAGGGGCGGCACATCCGGCGGTCCGTTCGAATCACTGAACTGCAGCCCGAACGCCGGCGATTCCCCGGAAAGCGTGCGAGAGAACCGGATGCGGGTCGTGCAGGCCCTGGACGGTCACTGCCTGGTCACCAACCGGCAGGTGCATGGACGGAGGGTGCGGTTGGTCGGCAGGGACACGGATACCGCGGCGCTGGAGGAGGCCGATGGCCTGGTGACCACCGACCGGGGCGTCTGTATCGGCGCGCTGGGCGCGGATTGCGCACCGGTTCTGTTCGCCGCGCCGGGCGTGGTCGGAGCTGCCCACGTCGGCTGGAAGGGGGCGCTGGCGGGGATTACGGACGCGGTCATCGAATCGATGGAGGCATTTACGGACCGGCGCCGGATCGCTGCCGCCGTCGGCCCGGCCATCCAGCCGTTGAGTTACGAGGTGGGCGGGGACTTCCGTGACCAGCTGCTTGAGATGTCTCCGGTGGACGCCGAGGACTGCTTCCTGTCCCATCCGGATACCCGTCGCGTGCATTTCGATCTGCCGGCCTATATCGAGCGGCGACTCCGTCACGCCGGAATCCTGCAGCTGGACCGAAGCGGGTCGGACACTTACGTGGACGAGAAGCGGTTTTTCAGCTACCGGCGGTCCTGTCATCGGGAGACCCCGGAATACGGCCGCCAGCCAGGTGTGATCTGCCTGTCCCGGGAGGGCTGAACCGGGCCCTCAGGACTCCAGTTCCTCCCACCGCCGATAGCATTCCTCCAGTTCCCCGGAGACCCGGTCGAGTTCACGCAGGGTGGTTGCCACGGTCTCCTGGTCCTGGCGATAGAAATCTCCCCCGGACACGAGATTCGTGAGCTCGGCCTGGCGTTCCTCCAGGGACTCGATCCGTTGTGGCAACGCGGACAGTTCCTGCTGTTCGCGGTAGCCCGGTTTTTTCCTGGATTGCTCCCGTCCCGGCGGGCGCCGGGGACGTTCCCGGGGGATGACCGGCCCGCCGCTTGCGGCGGCGGGGTCCGGCCCGGCCGGACCGGGTTTCGGCCGCTGCCGCTCCCAGTCGGTGTAGCCGCCGACGTACTCCCGGATGACTCCTCCGCCCTCCAGCACCAGGGTGCTGGTCACCACCTGGTCCATGAAGTGCCGGTCGTGGCTCACCAGGAGCAGGGTGCCCCGGAATTCCAGCAGCAGCTCTTCCAGGAGTTCCAGGGTCTCGATGTCCAGGTCGTTCGTGGGCTCGTCCATGACCAGGAGGTTGGCGGGATTGCTGAACAGTTTCGCCAGCAGCACCCGGGCATGCTCCCCACCGGACAGGCTGCGCACCGGGGACCTTGCCCGGGCCGGCGTGAACAGGAAGTCCGACAGGTAGGAGATCACATGCCGGTCCCGCCCGCCGATGGTGATTTTCTCCCGGCCTTCGCCGATGGCATCCACCACCGTGGCGTTGGGGTCGACCCGCGAGCGGCCCTGGTCGAACCAGGCGACCTTCTGGTTGTGCCCCAGGCGGACATGGCCGCTGTCCGGCGCCTGTTCCCCCAGGAGCAGCCGGATCAACGTGGTCTTGCCGATTCCGTTGGGGCCGATCAGGCCGACCCGGTCGCCCCGGAGAATCCGGGTGGAAAATTCCCGGGCAATCGCCTTGTCTCCGTGGGCAAACGTGACGTCCCTGGCCTCGATGACCAGCTTGGCGCTGTTCTCTGCCTGGTCAAGCCTGAGCTTGGCCTTGCCCTGCCGCTCCCGCCGCTGGCTCCGTTTCTCGCGCATTTTCATGAGGGCGCGGACACGGCCCTCGTTGCGCGTGCGGCGGGCCTCGATACCCTGGCGGATCCAGGCCTCTTCCTGCTGAAGCCTGCGGTCGAATTCGGCGTTCTGCCGGGCTTCCTGGGCCTCGAGTTCGGCTTTTCTTCGCAGGTAGTCCCCGTAGCCGCCGGCCCAGGACCGCAGATCGCCGCGGTCGAGATCGATGATCCGGTTGGCCACCTTCGTCAGGAATGCGCGGTCGTGGGTGACGAACAGCACAGAACCCTGGTAGTTCAGTATCTGGTTTTCGAGCCATTCGATGGACGTGATGTCCAGGTGGTTGGTGGGCTCGTCCAGCAGCAGCAGGCGGGGCTCGGAAACGAGGGCCCGGGCCAGGGACACCCTCCGCTGCCAGCCACCCGACAGCGTTCCCACGGGTTCGTCCGCCGGTAGCGCCAACCGGGACAGCACCTTTTCCACCCGCTGCTGAATGCGCCAGCCGTCCGCGGCGTCAATCCGCTGCTGCACCGCTTCCATGCGCCGCATCCTCCGTTCATGGGGGAGGTCGTCACGGGAGACAACGTGGTGGTATTCCGCCAGATCCCTGCCGATTTCCCCCAGTCCGCCCGCCACCACGTCGTAGACCGACACGTCGCCCCCAAGGTCCGGCGCCTGTTCAAGCAGGGTGGCGGCCACCCCGGGGGCATGGCGGATTTCCCCCTCGTCCGGCTGCAGCCTCCCCGCGATCAGGGCCAGCAGGGTGGACTTGCCTTCACCGTTCCGGCCGAGGAGCCCGATGCGCTCGTTCGGTCCGATCACCAGGTTGGCGCCGTCCAGCAGCCTGTGGGCGCCAAACGCAATGGAGACGTCATGCAGTGAGACCAGGGACATGGGAAGGTGGATGTTGTCTGGGGTTCAATATGGCAGCAGGAGAATCATGGGCAGCGGCCCCCGATTCCCGTCGGATGCGGCAATGGCCGCTGGACGGACCCGGGGCCGCCACTGTTCGGGCCGAACGCTGAAATCAAGCCGGAAGATAACATCGGAACCGGAATCAGGCCGGGGCTTTTTCCGCATGGGGGCATGCCAGCCAGTGGTCGGACCCGGCCCGGAGGAGCGCCGGCCGGGAGGCGGCGCAATCCTCGCGGGCGATCGGGCACCTGGTCGCAAACCTGCAGCCGGGGGGCGGGTTTTTCATGGATGGGGGGTCACCCAGGATGACCGGTCCCCTCCTCGACTTCTGGATCTTCGGATCCGGCACCGGCACGGACTCGATCAGGGTGCGGGTATAGGGATGGCGGCTCCTTTCAAGGAGGTGTCCAGAGCTGACCGTTTCCATCACGTTGCCAAGGTACATGACCAGGATCCGGTGGGAAATGTGCCGGATGACACTGAGGTCATGGGAGATCATGATCAGCGAAATCCCGAATTCATCCTGAAGCTGCCCCAGCAGGTTGACGATCTGGGCGCGGATGGACACATCGAGAGAGGCGACCGGTTCGTCGCAGATCATGAGCTTCGGTCTGGATATCAGCGCACGGGCGATGCCCACCCGCTGGCATTGCCCGCCGGAGAATTCATGGGGGTAGCGGTTCGCCATCCCGGGCGTGAGGCCGACCCATTCCATGGCCTCGTCCACCTTTTTCCGGATTTCCGCCCCGGATGCCTTCGGTTCATGGATCCGGCAGGGTTCCGCGATGATCTGCCCGACCGTCATGCAGGGATTGAGCGAGGCCAGCGGGTTCTGGAAAATCATGGACATCTCCCTCCTGACCTGCCGCCTTGACGCCGGGCTGGCCCCGGACAGGTCCGACCCCCGCCACAGTACCCGTCCTTCCCGGATCGGGGCCGTTCCCACGACGGCCCTGGCGAGGGTGGTTTTCCCGGAACCGCTTTCACCGACGATGCCCAGGGTTTCCCGTTCTCCAAGGTCGAGCGAGACCCCGTCGAGCGCGGTTAGATACTCCGGTTCATGCCGCCCGAACCGCCGGCCTCCCTTGAGGGGAAACCTGACGGTCAGGTTTTCAATCTGGAGCAGCGGATTCATGGCGCGAGGGACAGGTGGCAGGCGTGGAAGTGCCCGCCAGCGCCGTCCATCGGGGGCCGGATCTCGGCGCAGTGCGACAATCGGTGCGCGCACCGGGCATGGAACGGGCATCCCGGTATCCGTGCCGCAGGGTCGGGAGGCTCTCCCGCGATGCCCTGCAGCTCCGCCTCGTCCCGGTCGAGCCTCGGCACTGCTTCCAGCAATGCCCGGGTATACGGATGGCGGGGACGGGAGAACACTTCCTCGGTATGGCCGATCTCCATGATCCGGCCGCTGTACATGATCGCGATCCGGTCGCTGATGCTTGCGACCAG
>JAJDTE010000108.1:0-13925 GCA_022827325.1 Gammaproteobacteria bacterium
GATCGGGGTGGAAGAGCCGCTTTCCAGGGAAAAGCTCTGCCCGGTCCTGGCGCTGCATGCGGTCAGGAACAGGGCGCAGGCCATTTCCCAGTCCCGGGCCGTGCTGCGCCTGGCCGGCGCCGGGCATTCGGCGGCGATCCACGCGACCGATGAAGCCGCGATCATGGCATTTGCCTCCACGGTCGAGGCCTATCGCGTGGTGGTCAACGCCCCCTGCTCCCAGGGTGCGGCCGGGTTCGGCACGCACCTTGCGCCGACCTTCACCATCGGCACCGGGTTCTTCGGGCGGTCCTCCATCGGGGACAACGTGGGTCCCCAGCATCTCGTCCACTGGACCCGCATCGCCTATGGAACCGACGAGCCATTCGGCACATTCCACGGCCTGGGACGTGATTTCGGCGGTCCGCTGCCTGCCGCACCGGCGGATGGAATGCCGGGCTCCGCCGCGCCCCCGCCGCAGCCCCCGGCAATGGCCGGCATGGACGGCGCCATGCGCGAGGAGCTGCGCCGCCTGATCGCCCATGAACTGCGCGACCTCCTGAAGAAATAGACATGGCCGAACTGCGCTCATTCATCTTTATCGACCAGTTGCAACCCCAGACGCTGGCCTACCTCGCCACCTGGATACGGGGCTCGCTGCCCCGTGCGCGGATGGCTGCGCAGATCATCGAAATCTCGCCGGGTCTCGACATCGAGGCGCTGACGGATGTGGCGCTGAAGGCGGGCATGGTGAGCGCCGGCGTCCTGGTGGTCGAACGGCAGTACGGCACACTCGAATTCCACTCCCGTGCCACGGCCGAGGTGCATGCCGCCGCCGACGCCGTGCTGGCCGCGCTGGGTGCGTCGGCCTCGGATGCGGCCCCACCGAAAATCCTGGCCTCGAAAATCGTCACCCGGGTGGACCGCCAGCACGCCTTTCTGATGAACCGTAATCGCCTCGGCTCCATGGTTTTGACCGACGAAAGCCTGTATCTGCTGGAATGCTCGTCGTCTTCCTACGCGGCCTATGCCTGCAACGAGGCGGAGAAGGCCGCCAACGTAAAGGTCATCGATTACCGGATGATTGGCCCGAACGGGCGGTTGTACCTCGCCGGCGACGAGGCCGAGGTGCGCAATGCGCGCAGTGCCGCCGAAGACGCGCTTCGTTCGTTGGGGGCGCACTGAAATGTCCGAATTGCGCGACCTGGTCCGCCAGATCCTCTCCGAGGAACTGGCCCGCATGGACAGTCCCAGCCCCGGTCCCGGCGTAACCGAAGAGACGGTCGCGATCCGCTCTTCCGCCGACCTGAACGCTTTTGCCCTGCGGCTTCTGAAGCAGGCGCAGGATGACCCCCTGCGTTCCAGGATGGAAGCCGGACACCACCGGTTCATCCTGGCCCGGGATGAGGCCGCAACCGGGTCCGCGCACGCCCACCAGCCAAGGGCGCCCGCTCCCGCCGCCCCCAGGCAGGCGGAGTTCCGGTGCGGACTGGTCACCGAGCGCGAAATCGCTGGACTTGCCGAAGGCACAAAGAAGCTGACCATCGGCAAATCCGTCCGTCTGACCCCGCTTGCCCGTGACGAACTGTCTTGCCGGGGCATCACGCTAGAAAGGAAAACCTCATGATCCGCGGAATAGTCACCGGCCGAATCTGGTCGACCCGACGTGTCGAAAGCCTGCCCCAGGGCACCCTGCTGGAGGTCACGGTCGGCAAAGAGACACTTGTCGCCTTTGACCCCCTCGGCTGTGCCGAGGGTGAAGAGGTTCTGATTACCCAAGGCTCGGTTGCCGCTGGGTATTTTTCCGGTATCAAGGCGCCCGTCGATGCGCTGATTATCGGATCCATAGATGACCACTGACTCCCAAGGAGAATCCCCAATGTCAAATCAAGCTATCGGAATGATCGAAACCAAGGGCTATGTGCCCGCAATGACGGCTGCTGACGCAATGGTCAAGGCCGCAAACGTCGAGATTGTCTCGCGCAACGAAGTCGGCGGCGGCTATGTTTCCGTCGTGGTCAAGGGCGACGTGGGCGCGGTCAAGGCTGCAACCGAAGCCGGTGCCCAGGCCGCCAACCAGGTCGGCGAGGTCAGCTCGGTCCATGTGATCCCGCGTCCGCATAACGACCTTGGCAAGCATTTCGAGGCGGGTGCCTCGAAGTAACCGCCGGGCGGTTTCCCGATGACGGAACTTCGCGTCTATCTGCCGATCAGGGATTTGCAGCCGCAGTTCGCGGCCTACATGTCCACGCCCCTGCGCGGCCGGGGATATCCGCCGTTCAAGGGCCAGCACAGCCTCATCATCGAGGTTGCGCCCGCGCTGGCCATTCACCGGATCGCCGACCTGGCCCTGAAGGAGTCCCCGGACATGGAGCCGGGTATACTTTATACCGAACGGCAGTTCGGGCTTCTGGAACTGCATGCCGACGACTTTGCGGAACTCGACCGGGCGGGCAGGGCGATCCTGGATGGCATCAACGCCAGCCCCGGAGACCAGCTCGCGCCGAAGGTGCTCTTCCACGACATCATTGATGACCTGTCCGACCAGCACGCGATCATTCTCAATCGCTCGCGCGATGCATCGATCCTTGTGCCGGACCAGTCGCTCCTGATCTATGAGATGACACCGGCGCTCTTCGCCTGCGTGTCCGCGAACGAGGCGGAGCGTGCCGCGCCGAACGCCGTCATCAACGATGTGCAGATGATCGGAGCGTCGGGGCGTGTCTTCATGTCGGGCTCCCACGATGACATGGTCAGGGCGCAGGATGCCATCACCGTGACACTGGAAGGCGTCGAGGGTCGGGCATGAGCGACTGGAAAACCGCCTTTCGCAGCTTCTACTACGCCAAGGCCGACCCACCCGAAGACATCCTCCTCGACCCGGCCACGACAGCGCTGCTGATCATCGACATCCAGAACACGTACCTTGAGGAATCCGTCGACCCGGAGGAAGCCGCCCGCTGGGCACCCTTCTTCCGGCGCATGCGCGGGACGGTGATCCCGAACACCGTCGCCTTGGCCGATTGGGCGCGGGAGGTGGGAATCGAGGTGATCTTCGCCCGTATCGCCTGCCTGACGGAAGATGGCCGGGACCGTTCGCTGAGCCAGAAGAAGCCGGGATTCAACTATCTGCTACTGCCGAAGGATCGTGACGACAGCCAGTTCGTGCCGGAGCTGACCCCCAAGGGCGATGAAATCACGGTCCTCAAGACCACGGACAGCGCGCTGACCGGGACCAATCTGCGGCTCATACTCCATAACATCGGCATCCGAGACGTGATCGTGGCGGGAATTTTCACCGACCAGTGCGTGAGTTCGACCGTGCGCTCACTCGCCGACGAGAGTTTTGGCGTGCTGGTCGCGGAGGACTGTTGCGCGGCCGCGACGGAAAACCTGCACCGGCACGAGCTTGAGATCATCAACATGATCTACTGCCACGTGGTGCAAAGCGCCGATGTCAGGTCATTTGTGGATGCCGGCACATCCGGTTGATTCGGGTCCGTCGCCCCATGGCCGGGGTTCCTGACGACCACGGGTCAGTTTTTCTATTCGTCCGGCCAGTACAGCCGCAGCGGGTTGTCAACCAGCAGTTTCCGGCGGAGTTCCTGTGTGACGGCGATATGGGGAATGAAATCCACCAGCAGCCCGTCGTCGGGCATGTGGCCCTTCAGGTTGGGATGCGGCCAGTCGGTGCCCCATAACACCCTGTCCGGGAAGGTGTCCACGACGGCGCGGGCGAACGGGACCACGTCCCGATAGGGAGCCCGCTCCCCGTCGAGTGCGGGCGGACCGCTCCTTGAAAGGCGCTCGGGGCAAGTCACCTTGCTCCAGACATGGTCGTTCGCCAGCATGAATTGCAGGAATGCCCGGAATTCCGGGCCGTTCGCCGGCTTCGTGACATCGGGGCAGCCCATGTGGTCCACCACCACCACGGTGGGGAGCGCAGACAGGAGGTCCTCGAGTTCCGCCAGGTCCCCGGCCTCGAAGTAGGCCACCACGTGCCATCCGAGCGGGTCGATCCGCCGGGCGATCTCCAGGATCTCGTCCCCGGGCACCCGGTCCGCCAGGCGCCGGAGGAAATTGAACCGCACCGCCCGCACGCCGGCCTCGTGCAGGTCGGTAAGTTCGCCGTCCGTCACCGACCGTCTGACCGTGGCTACTCCGCGGGCGAGGCCGGCGGATGCCCGGCAGGCATCCGCCATCGCCCGGTTGTCCGCGCCGTGGCAGGTGGCCTGGACGATGACATTGCGGGAGAAGCCGAGATGGTTCCTGAGGGCAAAGAGCTGCTCGCGGGACGCGTCGCAGGGCGTGTACCTCCGCTCCGGGGCGTAGGGAAAACGGTCCGCCGGCCCGAATACATGGCAATGGGCGTCCACGGCGCCCTCCGGCAGTGCGAACCGAGGCGGGTCGGGGTTCCGTTTCCAGTCGAGCCAGCCGGGTGTTTTCTCGAAACTCATAGGCCCCGCTTTTCGAGCAGTGCGTCCAGCCGGGGATACACCCGCCGGGCATTGCCCTCGAAAATCTGCCGCCGCTCCTCGTCGGTGAGGTCCGCGGCCACGAGATACCGCTTGGTGTCATCGAAGTGGTGCCCGGTTTCCGGGTCGATTCCCCGTACGGCGCCGATCATCTCGGAAGCGAAGAGCACGTTCTTCACCGGGATCACCCGGGTCAGCAGGTCGATGCCGGGCTGGTGGTAGACGCAGGTATCGAAGTAGATGTTGTCGAGCAGATGCTCATCCAGGCGCGGCTTTTTCAGCATGTCGGCCAGGCCGCGAAACCGCCCCCAATGGTAGGGCGCCGCACCGCCGCCATGGGGAATGATGAACCGCAGCCCGGGAAAGTCGCTGAACAGGTCGCCGGTCAGGCACTGCATGACCGCCGTGGTGTCTGCATTCAGGTAATGTGCGCCGGTGGTGTGGAAACAGGGATTGCAGCTGGTGGAGACATGGATCATCGCCGGGATGTCGTACTCCACCATCTTTTCGTAGACCGGGTACCAGTGCCGGTCGGTCAGGGGCGGACCGTTCCAGTGCCCGCCGGACGGGTCGGGGTTCAGGTTGATGGCGACGAACCCGTAGTCGTTGACGCACCGTTCGAGTTCGGGAATGCAGGAGGCGGGGTCCACGCCGGGCGACTGCGGCAGCATGGCGCAGCCGATGAAGGTTTCCGGGTAAAGGCACTGGATGCGGTAAATCAGCTCGTTGCAGATGCCCGCCCAGACGGAGGACACCCGGAAATCGCCGATATGGTGGGCCATGAAGCTTGCCCGGGGACTGAAGATCTGCAGATCGATTCCCCGTTCGCGCATCTTCGCCAGCTGGTTGGCCTCGATGGTGGCGCGGATCTCGTCATCGCCGATCCGCAGTTCCGAAGGGTTCGGCGGCGGCCCGGGTGTGCCGATCGCCGCCACCTGGCGGTTCCTCCAGTCCCCGAGGGCCTTCGGGGCGGTTGTGTAATGGCCGTGGCAGTCGATGATCATGGCAGCGGTCTGCGGGTCAGGATGGGAAATTGTATGACGAAACTTCGGGACTTCATCAATGGTGCCGGAATCGGGCCGTTTTTCCGCCGGTGCACGGGGGCAGGCGGCGGATACTACCCGTCTGCCGCACCGCCGTCACCTGACTGGTCTTCACGTGCGTGGCCGCGGGAGCAGAGATACAGGGCGCCGATCAGGAATACCACCGCCAGCCACACCTGAACGGCATGTTTCTCCGAAAACAGCAGCATGCCCCAGGCAATGCCGGCAAACAGGGAGACGAAGGTGCCAAAGGAGACAAACACGCCGCCGGCAGTCCTGATCAGATGGAAGTAGAGCAGGGTTTCGACGATCCCTGCCAGGACATACACGGCCAGGGGCCAGAGCGCGTCGCGACTGATCGATAATAGTCCGAGCGGATTACCCTGCAGCAGGAAGAACGGCAGCAGCAGTACCGCGGCCGCGATGGCCTCGCCGGCGATGAGCTGCGGTGAGGTCATGGCGGCGGGCCAGCGCGCATGCACGTAGACGGGTTCGATGCCGTAGACCAGCGCGATGCCAAGGGCCGCCACCATCCATCCCAGCGTCCCGAGACCCGGCAGCTGCAATTCCGGCAGGAGGATGAGCAGGGTGGACACAAGGCCGAGCACAATGGCGAACACCCGGGACAACGAGACCTGCTCCGTGCGGAACGCAAGGGCCAGCGCGACCGTCACGATCGGCGCCAGGCAGGCGATGAGGGAAATGGTGCCCACGGCAATGTAGGGAGCCACCAGCAATGTGATTCCAAGAGGAAGCACGTAGCCCAGCATTGCGGTGATCAGCAGGAAAGGAATCCAACTGGCGGGGAACCGGAGGGAATCGCCCATGTACAGCACATACGCGGAATACACCAGGGACAGGAAGACCAGCATCAGCATCAGGATGTCGATGATGCCGGCGTCGCTCAGCGCGGCGAATTTCAGCATGGAAAACTGAAGCCCCCAAAGGGCGCCCATCACGACCAGGGACAGTAGCGCCTTCGCCGATGAATACCGTTTTCGCATGGCCGGGTCGGGGGGAGGCCGTCAGGGGCGGGGATGCGCCGCCGTTCCCGACAGCTACCCGCGCGGCGCCGTCAGCCGGCGTTCCGCTTCACGGTATTTTTCCGCGGTTCTCAGAATGATCTCATCCGGCAGCCGGGGGCCCGGTGCGACCTTGTTCCAGTCCAGGGTTTCCAGGTAGTCGCGGACGAACTGCTTGTCGAAGCTCGGGGGGCTGATGCCCGGACGGTAGGTGTCCGCTGGCCAGAAGCGGGATGAATCCGGGGTCAGTATCTCGTCGATGAGGAACAGTCCGCCGTGATCGTCGAGACCGAATTCGAACTTGGTGTCGGCGATGATGATGCCCTGCTCAAGGGCATAGTCGGCGGATTCGCGGTAGATCCGGACACTGGTTTCCCGGACCTTTTCGGCGAGTTCGCCGCCGATCATTGCCACCATCCGGTCGAAGGGGATGTTCTCGTCGTGGCTGCCCGGGGCGGCCTTGGTGGCGGGAGTGAAGATGGGGGTGCCCAGCCTCTCCGCCTGTCGCAGCCCCCCCGGCAGCGGAATCCCGCAGATTGCCCCGGTGGCCTGGTAGTCCTTCCAGCCCGACCCGATGACGTGGCCGCGCACCACGGCCTCGACGGGCAGGGGCCTCAGCCTTCTGGCAACGGTGGCCCGGGAGCCGATCTCCGCACGCTCGTCCGCATCCGGGATGAGTGTCTCCAGGTCCAGCGGGGCGAGATGATTCGGGATGATGTCCTGTGTCCTGGCGAACCAGAAATTGGAGATCCGGGTCAGGAGTTCTCCCTTGCCAGGGATCGGTTGCGGCATGATCACGTCGAAGGCGGACAGCCGGTCGCTGGCGATGATCAGCAGGTGGTCCCCGTCGATGGCGTATACGTCCCGCACCTTCCCGCGGCAGATGAGCTCGAGGTGGGTGATGCCGGATTCGAACAGTGCTCCGCTCATGGGCGGCTCATCGCCCGGACCGGTCATCTGCTCACCGCCTCGATGCCTTGGGCCTGCCGAAAGCCCCTTGGCAGGAACCGGCCGCGCTTGCCCCGGGGACCGAGATAGTTGTCGAAGTCGGACGGCCTGAGGTTGAGATGGCGCTTGCCGCTGTACACCCTGAAGTGTTCGCCTTCCCGGAACAGGGCTACGCCCACCACATGCTCCTCGCCGGCCTTGAACTTGGCGGCCGGTATGTTGATCAGCTTGATTCCCTTGCCCCTGGACAGCTTCGTCAGATCCCCCACCGCGAAGATCAGGAGGCGCCCGACACTGGTGACCACCGCCACCCAGTCGGATTCGAAATCATGCACCCGCCGGGGGATCAGCACGTCGGCATCGTCCCCGGTCTTGATGGTGGCCTTGCCCGCCCTGTTGCGGGCGGCGAGGTCGCCGAGACTCGCCACGAAACCGTAGCCGGCGGTGGTGCAGAGCAGGTATTCGGTTTCCTCCGTGCCCATCATCAGTCCCCGGAAACGTGCGCCGGCCTGGGGATTGGTCATGCTGCTCACCGGTTCGCCGAAGCTCCGGGCGGAGGGCAGGCCGTGGGGCGCCAGGGCATAGGTGCGGCCGAAGGAGTCGATGCAGAGCAGGAGTTCGTTGGTCTTCCCCCGGACGAAGCTCTGCAGGCCGTCGCCGGTCTTGAACGCCAGCTGGGCCGGGTCCACGTCGTGGCCCTTGGCGGCCCGGATCCAGCCGAGTTCGGAGAGGATCACCGTGACCGGTTCCGCGGGAACCAGGTCATTGTGGTCCAGTGCCCGGGCGGCCTCGCGCTCGGTGATGGGCGAGCGCCGGTGATCGCCGTATTCCTTCGCGTCGTCGCTGAGTTCATCCCGTACGATCCCGGTCAGCCTCTTGCGTGACTTCAGCACCTTCTCAAGCCAGTCGCGCTCCTTTGCCAGTTCCTCGTGCTCGTGGCGGATCTTGATCTCCTCGAGCTTCGCCAGCCGGCGCAGCCTGAGTTCAAGAATGGCCTCGGCCTGGACATCGGTCAGGTTGAAGCGCTGCATCAGGATGGGCTTGGGCTCATCCTCGGTGCGGATGATACGGATGATCTCGTCGATATTGAGAAAGGCAATGAGCAGGCCTTCCAGGACATGGATCTGCCGGACGATCTTGTCATGGCGGTGCTGGAGCCGCATCTTCACCGTCTTCAGCCGGTAGTCGAGCCATTCCTGCAGCAGGGTCTTGAGGTCGAATATCCTCGGCCGGCCATCGAGCCCGATCATGTTCAGGTTCACCCGGTAGCTGCGTTCGAGGTCCGTGGTGGCGAACAGGTGGTTCATGAGCGCGTCCAGGTCGATGCGGTTGGAGCGCGGCTCGATGACCAGGCGCACCGGGCTTTCATGGTCGGACTCGTCACGCAGGTCGGAGACCATCGGCAGCTTCTTGGCGGACATCTGCGCGGCGATCTGTTCCAGCACCTTGGCCCCGGAGACCTGGTAGGGCAGGGCGTTGATGACGATTTCCCCGGCTTCCTTCTGCCAGGCCGCCCGGAGTTTCAGGCTGCCGTGCCCGATTTCGTAGATCTGGCGGATTTCGTCCGGGGAGGAGATCAGTTCCGCTTCCGTGGGATAGTCCGGCCCCCGGATGTGCCCGCAGAGATCCGCGACCGAGGCCTCGGGGTCATCGAGGAGGTGGATACAGGCGTTCACCACCTCGGACATGCTGTGCGGCGGAATATCCGTCGCCATGCCGACGGCGATGCCGGAGCCGCCGTTCAGCAGCACGTTGGGCAGCCGCGCCGGGAGAAGCCGGGGTTCATTCAGGGTGCCGTCGAAATTGGGTATCCACTCGGCGGTGCCCTGGTCCAGTTCATTGAGCAGGAGCTGCGCGTACCGGGTCAGGCGGGATTCCGTGTAGCGCATGGCGGCGAAGGATTTCGGGTCGTCCTGGCTGCCCCAGTTGCCCTGTCCGTCGATCAGCGGATAGCGGTAACTGAAGGGTTGCGCCATCAGCACCATGGCCTCGTAGCAGGCACTGTCGCCGTGGGGGTGGAACTTGCCCAGCACGTCGCCCACAGTGCGGGCGGACTTCTTGAACTTCGCGCCTGCGTGCAGGCCGAGGTCGGACATGGCATAGACGATGCGCCGCTGTACCGGCTTGAGCCCGTCGGCAATGCTGGGGAGCGCCCGGTCGAGAATGACATACATGGAGTAGTTGAGGTATGCATTCTCGGTGAAACGGGCGATGGAAAGCGCTTCCAGTTCCGGCACCGGGGGGGGAGTAGCGGTTTCTCGATCCTGGGGGGACCGGGATTTTCTCGGCATTTACGGATACGTTCCTGGTAAATGGAGCATTATAAACGGAGGGGCAATTCAGGGCAGAACCGAACGGGCAAAATCCGGATAGCCGATGCGGCCAACCCCGGGAAGCTTGATCGCCGGGGGGGAAAGATCGATCCCCGCCGTCAGGCCGAGCAGGTTGACCTCGACACCTTCTTCCGGCGCGACCAGGAGACCCAGGAGGCCGCCGAAGGTGAGCTGCAGGCCCTTGCCGCTCGGCGGGGTCTGGAGCAGGCCGCCCCCGGTCGGATAGTCCTTGCCGATGGCGGTGGACGGCAAATCCAGCGAGAGCTCCGGCACCGTTCGCCCGATATGAGCGGTGAAGGTGTTGCTGTTGGGGCCCGGCCAGATCGCGTAACGACGGGTGTACGGGTAATTCCGGGCCGCGTGGTGGATGCGGTCGATCAGCAGGTTCACCTCCTCCCCACCGCGGATTTCGCGCAGCAGAAGCGGCCGGCTGCCAAACCAGTACTGATCGGGCGTCCCGGTGCGTACCTGGACGCTCTGGTTGCCCCAGCGAAGGGCGAAGCCCATGACTTCCACCCGCTGGTAGAAGCCTTCGTCCGGCCTCTTCGTGGCGATCCAGGTGTGAACGCCAAGCGCGCCCCGCCAGCGGACCGCCCTGGCGGCGTAGACCTGGATGATGGCGTCCCTGGTGGCGGCAGGGTCCGGCGCCTGGGCGCTGCTGTCGCGGCGCTGCGACCACCAGGGGACAGTCCGGTCCTGGTCGAGGTAGTAGATCGCGAGCTGGTAGCCCACCGGCAGAAAGTACAGGGTGAACACCACCAGCGCCCATCGCAGCAGGTGCCGGAGTATGCGCCGCCGCCTGGGCGGCCCTGTTTTCTTGGCAGAGATGTTCAATGGTCTTGCGTCAGCCCTGAAGCCGGATGCCGAGGGGTGGGCTCGAGTGGCTGCCTCAAGTGGCAGCACTTCACCGGTGTCCCGGTCGGGCCAGTACGATCATGAAACTCCCGGTAATTTGACCACATCCCGGTTCAGGAATGCGTGAAGCCGGGTCGCGAACCGTGTCGGCGGAAATTATAATCCGCCCCGTGAACCCCGACCCCGATCCCCAACTGATAGACGGCAGCCCGCCGTTGACCTCCGATGCCCTGCTTGCCATGCTGGATACGGAGGGCATCCGGCACCGCACCGTGGACCACGCCCCCATGTGGACCGTCGAGGATGCCAAGGCCATCCGGGCCCCGTCCCCGCACGGCCATACCAAGAACCTGTTCGTGCGCAACAAGAAAGGCCGGATGTGGCTGCTCACCCTGCACGAGGACCGGCAGATGGACATGAAGACCATGGGCTCCCTAATCGGCACCCATCGCCTGTCATTCGGGAGCCCGCAGCGGCTGATGCATTATCTCGGCGTCATCCCGGGGGCGGTCAGCATGTTTTCCGCCCTCAACGACGTGACCCGGGAAGTCACCTGCCTGATCGACGAGGCGTTGATGCAGGCCCCTGAACTGCACGTCCATCCGCTGGTGAATACCCGCACCACAACGATCGGGCGTGAAGCGCTGCTCTCGTTCCTGGCTGCGCGGGGCCACCCGTTCGGCGAGATCCGGTTCGGCTGACGCCGGATTTGCCCCTGGTGGTCGCTGTGGCGGAAGTAGCACCGGTGGTTTGATGGAACAGTAGGTGCTGCGTATCAACCCGGAGACTGATCCATGCTGGAAATCGATCCGCTGACACCGGCAATCGGCGCGGAAATCAGGGGCGTTGATTTCTCCCGGCCGCTGTCCGATGAGCTGCACGACCGCATCTACCAGGTGCTGCTGGATTACCTGGTGATCTTCTTCCGGGGCACGGCTATCAGTCCCGGGATGCACCTCGACTTCGCGCGGCAGTTCGGGGATGTCGACCCGCCGCATCCCGTCTATCCCCATGTCGACGGTTTCGAGAACATCGTCTTGCTGGACAATGATTCAGGGACTCCGCCGGACACCAACACCTGGCACGCCGACCTGACCTTCAAGGTGAAGCAGCCCTTTGCCTCCATCGTCGTGGCCCGCGTGATTCCGCCGACCGGCGGTGACACGTTGTGGTCCAGTTGCTATGCCGCCTACGAACGCCTTTCCGATGGCATGCGCCGTCATCTTGAGGGGTTGCAGGGCATCCATGACATGGGGGATTTCCGCAATTCCTTCGTGAGCGAGACGGATACCCCAACCAGTGTGGAAAGGCTCAATGAAAAGGTTTCCGGTTTCGGTCATGCCATACGCCCGCTGATTGATGTGCATCCGGTAACGGGAAAAAGATTCCTCAGTTTCAACGAGGCCTTCGTGAACCATATCGTGGGCCTGACCACCAACGAGTCCGCCGCCCTCAGAACCTATCTTGCGAACCACATGAACAAGCCCGAGGACCAGGTCCGCTGGCGCTGGCGCGAGGGCGATATCGCCATGTGGGACAACCGGGTCACCATGCACTATGCCGTTGCGGACTATCTGCCTGCACGGCGATGCATGAACCGGGTGACGGTGGTCAGCGACCGGCGGTCTGACCCGGAAACAGTTTCCGCTCCAGGCCAGCGTCGGCCAGGTCCTTCGGCAGCGGCAAGCTGAGCCACGCCCATCACCGAATGGGGCGAACCCGACCGCCGGGGGGGCAATTTCCAGTAATAATGGACTCATCGCCATCCGGGGTGTTCCTGACCTCTACCGGTTCCGGATCGCTGTTCCCCGGATTGGCACCGGACTTCTCCTTGCGGACTTGTGGATCGATTCCCGATACAAATCAACACCCGTCACGACATTTCGACGTCTCCAGCGGCCGATCTCCCGGACGAAGTTCGTCACAGTTGATCTAACCGACTCGATTGGATAGGATTCGGAAAATGAGTAATATCCAAATTGAGTCCGTTTGTAGTCCGTTTGACGATCCAGACCTTGCATCCAAGGCGGTCGCGGCATTGAGCCGGGCCGACGCGATGGGCTTGCTGTCTCGACAGATCACCCGTCTTGACGATTCCTTGATGGAACAGCTCCAGTCGTCAATGGCCGAAGCCGGAATTGGCCAGGGCTTCCTTGCACAACTCTACCCGTTGCCCTGCTCCGATCCGGCCCCGCTTTCCGTCCTTCTGGAAAAGGTTGCCGAGGCCCTGGACCAATCGCCGGTTCCTGCGCATGAATGGCGGGTTCTGCAACGTATCCTTGGGCTGGACTTGCTGGTCCGCCTCCTGGGTATCTCCCCTTCCAGTGCCCGGCGATACTTGTCAGGCGACCGCTCCACACCCGACATCGTGGCCGCTCGACTCCATTTTCTGGCTTTTGTCGTCGGTGACCTTGCCGGTGCCTACAACGACATCGGCGTTCGGCGCTGGTTCGACCGCCGGCGCACAAAGTTGGGCGGATCCACTCCCGCCGGTGTGCTTGGCGGAGGATGGTCGCCGGACGACGATGCTCCACTTCTGGTGCGCGAACTCGCCCGCGCCCTTGCATCGTCTCCGGCAACGTGATCGTATTCCGCCATGCGGATCCCCGCTTTCCTTTCTTGCGGGAAGATTCATCGCAACCCGCCGGCCGCTGGAATGCGGACGGCGAGTTGACCCACTATTTCTGTGATACGCCGGACGGCGCCTGGGCCGAATTCCTGCGACATGAGGAGATTGACGATCCCCAGGATCTTCTTACCATCCGTCGTGCGCTCTGGGCCGTCGAAATCGGCCAACCACCGTCGCTTCGCCCCGATCTGCCGGAAGCCATCATGACAGGTGGCCTGGAGACCTGGCCGGAATGCCAGCAACTTGCACAAAGGCATCGAGCCGACGCCGACGGAATCATCACGAATTCCGCGGCCTTGCGTCCGGGCGGCGCACGCGGCTGGCGGGTGGAGGCAGGTCTTCGTCCGGGCCCTGAACGGGACGGTCAGGTCATCGCCCTCTTCGGATCCCGGCCGGATCTTGTTGGTTGGAAGGCAACTGCAGAGGGCCGCCCGGGAGAGGAATTGCTTGCCAATGTCATGCTCTATTGATGTTCTTCGCCCGTCTATTCTCCCATCCGGTCGGCGATGGCCACGATGCGATGCATGTTGCGCAGCACCGGTTTCTCGATCAGCTTGCCGTCGATGACCACAAGGCCCGTGCCGGCGGCCTCGAACCGGGCGATGATCCGGCGGGCGCGGGCGATCTGGTCCGCCGTTGGC
>JAJDTE010000098.1:0-5492 GCA_022827325.1 Gammaproteobacteria bacterium
GCACGATGAACTGGTGCTCGAGGTGCCCGGGGAGGAAGCCGAGCCAATGGCGGGGACCGTCGCGGAAATCATGTGTTCCGTGACGGAGTTGTCCGTGCCGCTGGTGGTGGACACGGGCACCGGACCCAACTGGAAAGTGGCACACTGAACCCCCAATCTGTTAGCATGGCCGGTGCCAAACCATCACGCAGATCAACGTCATGGACACTGCCACCGCCCGCCACATTCCGGTGGACATCGAAGAGCAGTGCCTGGAACTCAGGCAGAAGATTGAGAACGGCGCCGATTTCTCCGTGACCGCGGTGAAACACTTCGATTGCCCGTCCGCTCGCAGTGACGGGGTTCCGGGACATAACCACCGGAGGCAATCGGTTCCGGAATGCGATCGTGCCGTTTTCCAGGACGAGGCCGGCGTGGTGCACGGTCCCCTGAATACCCGGTTCGGCTATCATCCGCTGGAGGCCCGATCCCCCCAGGACTAGCCAGGACCCGTTTGCCACTCATTGCATCACCTGTCGCCGACCCGCCATGGCAGACTCTTCCACCAAGCCCGACACGAATGGCACAATGCGATTCACCTCCCGCTCGGTCCAGGCCATCCTGGATCAGGCCGGAATCCTGCTGAACGGACCCAATCCCTGGGATATCCAGGTCAAGGACGAATCCATGCTACTGCGCCTGCTGACCGGCGGGTCGCTGGCACTGGGCGAGTCGTACATGGACGGCAAGTGGGAGGTGGAGCAACTCGACGAAATGATCCATCGCGTGCTGCGCTCGCCGCTGGCGCAGAAAAGCTCGTATCTCCCTCAACGATGGATGCGTCTCAAGGCCATCCTGTTCAACCTGCAAAAGCAGTCCCGCGCCTTCCAGGTCGGGCAGGAGCATTACGATCTCGGCAACGACATCTATGAAGCCATGCTGGACCGGCGCATGGTGTACACCTGCGGCTACTGGCGCAATGCCGACACCCTGGACCAGGCCCAGGAGGACAAGCTGGAGCTGGTATGCCGGAAGCTGGACCTGATGCCGGGCATGCGGGTGCTGGACATCGGCTGCGGCTGGGGAAGCTTTGCAGAGTATGCTGCGGGGAAATTCGGCTGCGAGGTCGTGGGGGTCACCGTGTCGAAGGAACAGGTCGAACTGGCGGAGGAGCGCTGCGCTGGCCTGCCGGTGTCTTTCCGCCTCCAGGATTACCGCGACGTCAGGGATCAGTTCGACGCCATCGTCTCCCTCGGCATGTTCGAGCATGTCGGGCACAAGAACTACCGCACCTTCATGGAAGTGCTGCTGCGCTGCATGAAGCCAGAATCCCTGGCACTGCTGCACACCATCGGCAAGAACAATTCCGTGCCCGGCGTCGACCCCTGGATTGCCCGCTACATTTTCCCCAACGGGGAAATTCCCTCCCTGCAGCGGATCAGCCACGCGCTGGAACCGGAACTGATGGTGGAGGACCTGCATAACTTCGGTCCCGACTATGACCGGACCCTGATGAGCTGGTACCACAACTTCGACGCCGGCTGGGAGAAACTCAGGGACAGGTACTCGGATCGTTTCTACCGCATGTGGACCTATTACCTGCGGGTCTGCGCGGGCGCATTCCGTGCCAGGGATCTGCAGCTGTGGCAATTCGTGCTCTCCCTGGGCAACAGTCCAACCACCTACCGGCGCCCGGACTTCTGATCGCTGAAAACCTTCCCCGTGGCCAAGCGTCCCCTCCGGAAGGTGGCCATGGCGGCACCAACCTGATCGAAGGAGTGGTCGGTGCGGCCAGGAACATCTCCGGCGCCATCGTCAGACGAAAAATCCCACAGAGGGTAGTGGCGGAAACATGCATGTGCTCCGCCGCATCGTCAGCCTGATCAGGGACATGGGTGAAGAAGCCGGCCTTCGGTCGGATGCTCTGGAATCCGAACACCTGGATTCCTCCGGTCTTTCGGCATCTGTCCCCTCCGGGGCCATACTTACATCCACGATTCTCTGCCTCCTGTGGCGTCATCGCAAGGGTGGTTCCGGATTGTGGTTCCGGATTGATATCAATGCGTTCGGGAGCTGTATATCGCCGGAGTCAAGGGCATGGAATTTGTACCATGCCCTCTCGAAAATGCGCGGGGCGCACCTCCGGACAGGAGAACTCTGGTGCGGTTGGGATTACAAAGCCGGTATGTATTTCGACGGTCCTGATTGGAACAGTTTGGAACCCGCGAGTCCATCAACCGCCGGTTCCATGCCTCCACCAAGGGACCCATCTGGAAACCCGGCGATTTCCGCGACTACCAGCCAAGCATTTATACCGCTCACGGAAATATTCGAGACCTCGTCAATCACAGCCATTCGTCCAATTCCTGGCGGCCAATAATCGCCATGATCTCTATCGTGTCGTCCTCGACCCGGTAATACACGCTGTCCGTGCCGCACACGCTGCGCCTGTACCTTTCGCGAATATTTTCAACAGCCGGATACAAGAACGGTTGCACCGCAAGCTTTTCAAAATGCGCGATCACGCTGCATGGTATCGGTCTGCGGCCTCAACGCCCCATCGTTCCATCCCATACAGCCGGATGCGCTCCGGATCAGACTCAGCGTTTGGTGAAAGCCTATAGCTTGCCGTCACGACGAGCTTTCGCCTTGAAATTGTCGAGCATCTCCTCCGGTGATTTGTCGACCCATCCATACCGCGCAAGCGATTGCTCGGCTGCAATCAGCCGATGCCGAATCATTTCGACCTCGCGCGCGCGGCGTATCAGGTCATTGACCACTTCACTGCGGCTTGAGAATTCGCCGCTGGCAATTTGCCCCTGGATCCATTCTTCGTTGGGTGTCGACAGGGACAGGCTCGCTCTTGTTCCGGCCATGGTCTGTTCTCCAAAGATGGCGCAAATGTGATGTAAAAATACATCACATTTGCGCCTTTGGTCAACAGATTTTGAAGTCACCCTATAATCTCTTGGCAATGCCTCATTACAAAAATGTATGGCGACTACGGATGTGAAACCTGAATCGCCTTACTGGATAGACATCCAGAAAAATACATGAACAAACATATAGTTAAAAGAGAAAACAATCCTGACAAGAGCGGACGGCGTATGGGGGTTGACGTTGGCGGCACCCATATCGATTCTTATCTGACACCCGCATTCTCTGGCTACGATTGTCTACGTATCATGTGATAAATAAAGGATTTATTCTTTATTTTCCAGCACTTCCCAGGCTTGATCCAACGACGGGAATATCCTAAGATCGCCACTGATTGAACACAAGCCGCTTGCGCTCCGCTTACGCTTACGGAGTTATTTTTTGTGGATTTCGAGCATTTTCGATTTTCACAGCCCGGACCCCGGTCAGGGTTGGTTGTCACCGAACCCCATCTGGCACCATGGCTAAATGATCGTAGTTCGCAAGCGGGCTGCCCATGAACTGCATATCATCGGAGGAGCTAATGGCAAAACTTGAATACCGCACCATTTCCAAGCGCACCGTCGACGGCTTGTCTGTCGAGGACAAGGATGCCGTCTTCTGGGATCGACAGCTTCCCGGCTTCGGAGTGCGGGTCTATCCCTCCGGCTCGAAGGTCTATGTTGTCCAGACCCGGGTCGGAGGCCGGTCGAAACGGATCACCCTCGGGCGCCATGGAGTGATCACTTCAGGCAAGGCCCGTGAGAAGGCGGCCGAAACCCTGGCCCTCCTCAAGAGCGGCCACGATCCCGTTGAAAAACGTGCCCGGACTGTCACGGTGGCGGAACTTGCGGAACGTTATCTGAAGGAACATGTCGAAGTGCACTGCAAGGAAAAGACGGGAGTCATCTACCGGAGCAACGTGAAGCGTTTCATCCTGCCGGCCTATGGGCATCTGCCTGTGGAGAAGGTGGAGCGGGAACACATTGCCGACCTGCACTATGCATTGCGGGATATCCCCTGCCAGGCAAACCGGGTTCTGGAGATCGAGAACAAGATCTTCAACCTTGCCGAGGAGTGGGGTCTGCGCAGCAAGGGCAACCCCTGCCGGTTCGTTCGGAAGTACCGGGAACAAAAAAGGGAACGCTTTCTCACTGATGAAGAGTTCCGAAACCTTGGCGATGTGCTGAACCGGATGGAGGCAGAGGGTACGCTCCCAGTCTATCCGGCAGCGGCGATTCGGCTCCTGATGTTGACCGGGTGCCGCAGGAACGAGATCATGCATCTCGAATGGAAGAATGTCGACCTGAAGGAAGGCGAGATTCGGTTGCCGGATTCGAAGACAGGTCCCCGCATGGTGCCGCTGTCCCCTGCGGCCGCACAGGTCCTGAATGAACTCCCCCGCATCAAGGGCAATCCGTGGGTGATTCCCGGCTTCAGGCCGAATCGGCACCTTGGCGACCTCAACCATTACTGGGACCGGGTTCGCGAAGAAGCCGACCTGGATGGGATGAGGCTCCATGACCTCCGCCACAGCTGGGCAAGCCGGGCCCTCGCTCTCGGCGAGTCGCTGTCGATGATCGGGAAACTGCTGGGCCACAACAAGATCGATACCACTTCCCGCTATGCCCATCTGGCGAGGGATTCGATCAAGGCTTCCTCGGCGCGGATCGCGGACAGCATCGGGGCGGATATTCTCGGGAAGCGGGAGACGACGGCGCCGACCTCATAGGGGAATTGCAGGCTCACTCCACAAGAGTGCGCGAAAATTTCACCCTCCTTTCGGCGTGGTATGATTTCAGGGGTTTCACCCATCAGTATGGACAATGACCCGCCGCCAGCTCCCCATCGGCATCCAGTCCTTCCGGAGAGTTCGGGAGCAGGACTGCTACTACGTCGACAAGACACCCCATATACGGCGGCTGGTCGATATGGGGGATTTCTACTTCCTGTCCCGGCCGCGCCGATTCGGCAAGAGCCTGTTGGTGGATACCCTGCGGGAACTGTTTGAGGGAAATGAGCCCCTGTTCCGGGGTCTACATATCCATGACCACTGGGACTGGTCGGTCAGGCATCCAGTGGTGCGGCTGAGCTTCGGGGGTGCATACAGCAAACCGGGAGGGCTTGAAGGAGACATTATCGAACAACTGGAAAGTATCGAGCGCCATTACAACCTTTCTCCCGCCCGGACATCCGATACCGGACCTCGACGTCTTCGGAATATATTGGACAGACTCCATCAAGCCACCGGTCAACAGGCTGTGGTGCTGGTGGACGAATACGACAAGCCGATCCTGGATGTAATCGACCGGCCCGAAATTGCCACTGAGAACCGGGACTACCTGCGAGGGTTCTACGGCATCATCAAGGACAGCGCCGAGCACGTCCGCTTCGCTTTCGTCACCGGGGTGAGTATGTTCTCCCGGGTGAGCCTCTTTTCGGGTCTCAACAATCTCATGAACATCAGTCTCGACCCGAATTACGCCACCATCTGCGGCTATACCGACGCTGACCTTGATACGGTTTTCGCACCGGAACTGCCGGGACTCGACCGGAATGAGATCCGGGAATGGTACAACGGCTACCACTGGCTCGGG
>JAJDTE010000005.1:0-7837 GCA_022827325.1 Gammaproteobacteria bacterium
AAGGTCCATGTCCGGGTGTTCCAGGGCCGCCTCCCCCATCATCCCGGCATCTGTGCCGAGCAGAATCCGGCGGACTCTCTCGGTGTTCCTGCCGAGGGCCAGCCTCGTCTGCCGGGTATTGTAGAGGGATGTCCGGCAGGCCTCCAGGCATGCCCCTTCAAGCCGGTGCACCACGGTCCAGTGCCCCTGGAGGTCGTCGAGCCCGACCAGGCTGCCGTCCGGCCTCGGGTTGGTGAACGCCTCCAGCACCACCGGGGGCGCCACCAGCGGTGCGTGGTTGGTTCCGCCCCTCGGCGCAAAGACGGCCCCCAGGCCGTAGTACCAGACCAGCGCGAAGATCAGCGGCCCGAAAAACATGACGAAGACCGCGACCAGCTTGAGCCGGCTCAGGGACGGCGCGGAGGAATTGCCTCGGTTCATGACGGGTTACGGGTTTTCGGTTTTCGGCGCCAGATCAGGCCCAGGATCAGCAGCGCCAGGGCAAGGCCCCACCACTGCACGGCGTAGCCGTAGTGGCGCGAGGCCGGCATGGCGGTGGGCCGCCAGAGCCTGGGATGGGCAAGGGGGTGCCCGGGATCGAGTACCAGGACAGCGGACTCGATCCCGCGTCCCAGGCGCTCCGACAACGCCCCGATGTCCAGGTAGAGGATTTTCTGCGGCCAGCGCGTCTCGCCGGAAACCGTCTCGCCCAGGGTGAATCCCGGCTCGGGCCGGTACAGCACGCCGCCGGGACTGTCCCCTGACAGGTCCGTGGCGATGGCCTCACGGTCCTCGCCGATTCCGATCCATCCGCGGTTGACAAGCAGCACGGCGCCGTCCCCGGCGAGTTCGAACGGGGTCAGCACCTCGAATCCGGGCGTGCCCCGGTGAACCCGGTTCTCCAGCAGGAATTCCCGGTCCGGGATCCAGCTTCCGGACAGGTTCGCCCGGCGGTAATCGAGTTCGGCCCAGTCCGGGGGACTGGCCGAGATCTCCAGGGGCTGCCCGCCGGCGGCCATCCTGGATTCGATCTGCGCCTTCTCCTGGCCGCGCAGGATCTGCCACGTACCCAGAAGAAGGAGTATGGTCAGGGCGATGACATAGAGCGTCAGCGCGACCAGCCGCCGGGCGGATATAATCATGGCCTCCAGGCCCGTCCGGCCAGCCGCACGATTGCGGCGCCGGCGTGATGACAACAACCCCGCTGCCCCGCCCGCAACATGCTGCTTGCCAAACTGATCATCGTCATCCTGCTGATCTTCATCGTCATCAGCCTGTTCACCGCGCTCTATTTTCTCATCAAGAGCCCGGAGAATTCCGCCAAGGTGGTGAAGTCCCTGGCGGTCCGCGTGGGCCTGTCGCTGTTCGTCATGCTGCTCATATTCCTTGGATCCAGGTTCGGGGTGCTGGAGCCCCACGCCTTCGGTCAATAGGGGGAAACGGTCCCGCCGGCCAACGGCGGGGCTGCGGGGACGCCTTCACGGCGTCCCGTCCGCGGGTCCTGTCCGCGCAGGCGGTTCCGCCCGCCTCAGTGGCCGTCCGTCTAGAGGATATAGACGAAGATGAACAGGCCCAGCCAGACCACGTCAACGAAGTGCCAGTACCACGCGGCCGCCTCGAAGGCAAAATGGCGGGTGGGGGTGAAATGCCCCCGGATGGCCCGGACCAGCACCACCAGGAGGATGATCGCCCCCATGGTCACGTGGAATCCGTGGAACCCGGTGAGCATGAAGAAGGTGGAGCCGTAGATGCCGCTGGACAGCTTCATGCCCTCGTGATAGGCATGCTGGTATTCCACCGCCTGCAGGTAGACGAAGAGGAAGCCGAGAATCACGGTGGCCAGCAGTCCCAGGATGAACCGCGGGCGGTTGTTCTTGATGATGGCGTGGTGCGCGATGGTGACGGTGACACCCGAAGTCAGGAGGATGACGGTGTTGATGAACGGCAGCGGCCACCAGCCCATGTGGAAGTCGCTCTCGCCCATGTCCAGGGGGCCGTTGGTGGGCCAGACTTCCGTGTAGGTGCTCCAGAGCCACTGGTGGGTATTGACCCCGGCGCCGTCGCCCAGCAGCCACGGAACAGACAGGATCCGGGCGTAGTACAGGGCCCCGAAGAACGCGCCGAAGAACATCACCTCGGAAAAGATGAACCACGCCATGCCGAGGCGGAAGGACTTGTCTTCCCAGCGGCCGTAGACACCGCCCTCGCTTTCCTTGACCACGGTTCCGAACCAGCCGAACATCATCACGATCAGGATCCCGATGCCGGTGTACATGATGGGCAGGCCGATGGAGTGATAGTTCAGGTGGATGGCCAGTCCGCACGTGGTGGTGGCCAGTGCGATGGATCCCACCAGGGGCCAGTAGGCGCCATGTGGTACGTAGTAGTGGTTATTCGCTGTGCTTGCCATGAATGGAACCCTAGACTTCTGAAGGTAGTCGCTAAAATTAGGAATGAATCAGTTGACCGCCTGCTCCGTCACATTGAAGAACGTGTAGGACAGGGTGACCGTGTCGACGTTCCGGGGCAGCGCGGGGTCCACGATGAAGACAACGGGCATGTCCCGGGTCTCGCCGGGCCCGAACTCCTGCTGCACGAAACAGAAACATTCGGTCTTGTTGAAATGGGTGGCCGCCCGGCCCGGCGAAACACTGGGCACGGCCTGGCCCACCAGGGAGCGGTCCAGCCGGTTGGTGGCCACGTAACTGGTCTTGTACTGCCGGCCGGGGTGCACCATCATGCTCGCCTCCCGGGGCGCGAACTCCCAGGGGGCGTACTGGTTGAGCGAGCCGGTGAACTCGACCTTCACCAGACGGTCCTCGTCCGCCTCCAGTTTCGCCGCCTCGGTCACGCTGAGGGTCCCGGTCTTGCCGTTCAGGCCCGTGAGGTCGCAAAAGGCGTTGTAGATCGGCACCATGAGGTAGCCGAAACCGAACATCAGCACGGGCACCAGGAAAAGGAGCGGCAGGTTCGCCTTTCTGCGCCTGCGGTGGCCTGGAGGGTTCACGAGCCGGCACTCCGCATGATCAGCATGATGCCGAAATAGAACGCCAGCGCCGTCAGCGAGAGAATGATCACGGTGTTGCGGACGCCCTTGTTCATTGGCTGCTCTCCGGTTCGGCCCGGGGACGGTGCCCCGTGTCTACTTGACCACCGGCTGCTCGGTGAACGAGTGATAGGGCGGCGGCGAGGACAGTGTCCACTCGAGTCCCTCGGCGCCCTCCCAGACCTGGTCGGTGGCCTTCTCCCCGCCGCGGATGCACTTGACCACCACGTAGACGAAGATCAGCTGGGAGAACCCGAAGCCGAACGCGCCGATCGTGGCAATGGCGTTGAAATCCGCGAACTGCACCGCGTAGTCCGGGATGCGCCGGGGCATGCCGGCAAGGCCCACGAAGTGCATGGGGAAGAACAGAAGGTTGACGAAGAAGGTGGAGGTCCAGAAATGGATCTTGCCCCACTTCTCGTCGTACATCTTGCCGGTCCACTTGGGCAGCCAGTAGTACACCGCACCGATGATGGCGAAGATGGAGCCCGGCACCAGCACGTAGTGGAAGTGCGCCACGACGAAGTAGGTGTCATGGTACTGGAAGTCCACCGGGACCAGCGCCAGCATGACGCCGGAAAAGCCGCCGATGGTGAACATGATCACGAAACCGAGCGCATACAGCATCGGCGTCTCGAAGGTCATCGCGCCGCGCCACATGGTGGCCACCCAGTTGAACACCTTCACCCCTGTGGGCACCGCGATCAGCATGGTGGCGAACATGAAGAACAGCGCGCCGGACACCGGCATGCCGACGGTGAACATGTGGTGCGCCCAGACGATGAAGGACAGGAACGCGATGGAGGCCGTGGCGTACACCATGGAGGAATAGCCGAACAGACGCTTGCGCGAGAAGGTGGGGATGATCTCGGAGACCACGCCGAAGGAAGGCAGGATCAGGATGTACACCTCGGGATGGCCGAAGAACCAGAAGATGTGCTGGAACATGACCGGGTCGCCGCCGCCGCCGGCAGTGAAGAAGGCGGTGCCGAAGTACTTGTCCGTGAGCAGCATGGTCACCGCGCCGGCCAGGACCGGCATGACCGCGATCAGCAGGTAGGCAGTGATGAACCAGGTCCAGACGAACAGCGGCATCTTCATGAAGGTCATGCCCGGCGCGCGCAGGTTCATGATGGTGGCGACGATGTTGATCGCCCCCATGATCGAGCTAATGCCGAGTATGTGGATCGAGAAGATCAGGAACGGGAAGCCCGAACCGCCCTGCAGCGAAAGGGGCGGATACAGGGTCCAGCCCGCGGCGGGACCGCCCCCTTCCATGAACAGGGTGGACAGCATCATGGCGAAGCCGAAGGGCAGGATCCAGAAACTCCAGTTGTTCATCCGCGGCAGCGCCATGTCCGGGGCGCCGACCATGATCGGCACCATCCAGTTGGCGAGGCCCACGAACGCCGGCATGATCACGCCGAAGATCATGACCAGCGCGTGCATGGTGGTCATGGTGTTGAAGAACTGCGGATCCACCACCTGCAGGCCGGGCTGGAACAGCTCGGTGCGGATCACCAGCGCCATGGCGCCGCCGATGAAGAACATGATCAGGGAGAACCACAGGTACAGCGTGCCGATGTCCTTGTGGTTGGTGGTGGTGACCCAGCGCATGAGACCCGGCGCGGGACCGTGGTCGTGATGATCGTCGTGATGGGTGTCAGTGGTAGCTGCGTTCATCTGAAAATCCTCGAATCTCTCGTATCTTTCCCGGCGGGCGGTCAGTTGGCGGCGAGGCGCTGCTCGCCCTGCTCGGCAACCCGGGCGGCGAGCCACTGCTCGTATTCATCCTTTTCCACCACTTCCACCACCACGGGCATGAACCCGTGGTCGCGGCCGCACAGCTCGGTGCACTGTCCGCGGTAGGTGCCGGTCTCGTTGACCTTGGTCCACATGGTGTTGATGAAACCCGGGATGGCGTCCTTCTTGATGGCGAAGTCCGGCACCCACCAGGAATGGATGACATCGTTTGCGGTCAGCAGCAGGCGCACCTTGGTGTCCACCGGGATCACCAGCGGATTGTCCACGTCGAGAAGGTAGTTCTCCACGGTGGTGACATCGATGCCGGAGCCCCGCACCCGCGCCTCGCGGCTGGCTTCGGACAGGGTGCTGAAGAAGCTCACGCCGGAATCCGGGTATTCGTACTGCCATTTCCACTGGTAGCCGGTGATCTTGATCGTCATCTCCGCGCCCGAATCGTCCTCCTGGACGATCAGGGTCCGCGCGGCGGGCAGCGCAAGGACGATCAGGATGACGAACGGAATGATGGTCCAGACCACTTCCACCGCGGTGCTCTCGTGGAAGGTGGACGGTGTCACGCCCCGGGATTTCCGGTGCCTGACGATGCTGATGGCCATCGCGCCGAAGACCCCCACGGCCACCACGCACATGATCCAGAAGGCCAGCATATGCATGTCCCAGACCTTGTGGCTGATGTCGGTGACACCCTTCGGCATGTTCAGGTCCCAGGCGGCAAGCGCCGGCCCGGAAGCTGCCGCGGCCACCAGGCCCGCAAGGGCGCTGGCAATGCGATTTGTCTTGGTCATTGGAATAGGAAAACTCTGAATCTGAAAACTTGTCTGGCCAATTTCACCTTGGTGATCGCCGGGATCACGCTGCGTCCTATTCCATGGAGTCCTGGCGGCCACGGCCGCCCGGACGTCTCATCCATCTTTTCCGGGCGGGACCGGGCAAGGCCATGCGCCCGGCCACACGCACAAGCGGCGGGATTATACCGGTATCAGGGTGAACATTACATAAGACTTGAGGCCGGGGCGATTAATTCTGTTTATTTCAGCCCGCGGAACCGGCCCCGCTACTGGCCCGTGGGCGTGGTGGCGAGCAGGTACTGCACCAGCCCCCAGATCGACAGCAGGAATACGGCGACGAAAACCAGGCCCCCGGCGAAAAAGTGCCAGAACTTGCCGCTGGCGAAGTCCCGCCTGCGGTTGGCATCCGACTGCACGCCGAAAAACCCGGCGAAGACACTGAGCATCACCGACAGGAAGGAGATCCTGCGGTCCGTTTCGCCGGCGGGTTCCGGCGGCTGGTTGTGCGTGGACAAGAGACGGGCGGATCAGTTGAGAAACCAGGCCCGGATAGCGATCCTGGCGTAGTGGTCCAGAAGAAGAAAGACGAACAGTGCGCTCAGGTAGAAGATGGAATAGCCGAAGGTCTTCATGGCAAAGCGGTCCCCGTCGCTGCGGTACAGCCTGAGGGCGAAGTAGACGAAGCCGATCCCCAGGGCCAGCGCACCGGCGAGGTACAGCGTGCCGCTCATGCGCACCAGGAACGGCATGATGGTCACGATCACCAGCAGGATGGTGTAGAGCAGGATGTGCAGCTTGGTCAGCGCGATGCCGTGGGTGACCGGCAGCATCGGCACGTCCGCGCGGGCATAGTCGTCCCGGCGGCGGATCGCGAGTGCCCAGAAATGCGGCGGCGTCCAGACAAAGATGATCAGGAACAAAAGCAGCGCCTCCGGATGCAGTTCGCCGGTAACCGCGGTCCATCCCAGCACCGGCGGCGCGGCGCCGGCGGCCCCGCCGAGAACGATGTTCTGGGGCGTGGTGCGCTTCAGGAACATGGTGTAGATCACGGCATAGCCGATCATGGACGCCATGGTCAGGGCGGCGGTCAGGATGTTGACGAACGTCACCAGAAGCACCATGGACAGCGTGGCAAGGGACAGCGAGAACAACACCGCCCCTCGACTCGTGATGCTGCCGCGCGCCAGCGGACGGGAACTGGTCCGGACCATCTGCCGGTCGATCTCCTGGTCCACCCAGTGGTTCAGCGCCGCGCCGGCGGAGGCGGCCAGGCCGATGCCGATCAGGCCCCAGAACCAGGCGTCGAACGGCACCCAGCCGTCCGTGGACAGGAACATGCCCACCGCCGCGGTGAACAGGATCAGCGCCACCACCTTGGGCTTGCACAGTTCCAGGTATTCGCGCCAGTTGGCCTGGCCCAGCGTGGCCTCAAGCATTTTCCGGTCTCGCGGGCGTCCTGAAGCGCCTGATTTCCTGGCGGACGGCGTCCGCCAGGCTGTGCCGTTCCGGGTCCGTCAGGCAGGCGCCCACCTCCACCCAGCGCCCGGACGCCCCGAGCAGCAGCCGGTGGGGATACCACCGGTGGGTGGGCGGCCGGAGGTCCACCCGCACCCAGTAGAGCGGAAACCGGCTGGCACGGTCACGGTCACGGCCCTTTCCCTGCTCGAGACGTGACACGGATACCTTCTCCCCGTCGATGCGGATCTTCTCGACGTAGCTGCCGCGCCGCCGTACCAGGTCCACAAGGTAATACACCATGCCGAGTTCCACGATGGTGAAGGGCAGGACCAGCCAGAAACCCAGCAGGGCCAGGCGGATAGCGATGCCAAGGCCCATCACCACCAGTCCGGCCATCAGCCATGGCCAGCCCGGGCGCCGGATTCCGGCGTTGGGGCAGATATTGAATTCCGTGGCGGCAGGGTCCTGGTTCACTGGCGGGTCGATCCCGGGGGATGCGGAATAGTACCAAATACCATACGCGGGTTGCATGTGCACGGAGCGACAATTGCTGCCACCGGCCGAAATTTCACGACAGCGCCCGGGGAATTCCCGGTACTTGCCTGCAAGCCGACCATTCCGACTCCCCAGGCACTACAATCCCGGATTTCCGCACCCCGTACCATGACTGACTGCATCGTCATCAAGTCCGACTTCGACCAGTTCCCGGACTGGGAAAGCGCCTTTGCCGAGGCGGGTTTCAGGGCAGTGCCCTGGGAGCGCCGCGACCAACATGCGGATGCCATCCGCTACGCCCTCGTGT
>JAJDTE010000071.1:0-4330 GCA_022827325.1 Gammaproteobacteria bacterium
CAGGATGTCCTCGCCGTCCGTGTTCCGCAGTTCCGGCAGCGGGCCCATCATCTCCATTATGCACTGGATCAGCCAGAGAGACCCCAGCATCTGCGCCACCGGCAGGCTGTCGACGAGCAGTGCCCGCGGAATCCCGGGAAGCCGCGCCGACTTGCCGTGCTCTCTCTTCAGTTCCCTGCGAACCTCCCTGCGCCTGTCCCTGACATCCCCGTCGATACCCGCAACGGCGCGGCTCGACAGTTCGTGGGAGAACGACAGCACCGCCCCCGTGAAATGATTCTCCCCGTTCAAATGCACGATGCGCGCCGCCAGACGGTCCCAGCGGGCTCCGCCCCCGGAGCCTTCCTTCGATTGGACCGTCACCATTCCCCCGCGAAGCATGTCTTCCAGAACCACGCTCCTGCCAGGGTGGATATCCGCTACCTCGTACAGGGAGACCCGGGAATCCCGCAGCGCCTCCAGGTAGCGCCGACCCGGCGCCGATTCGCGCCAGCCCCGCCGCTTCAAGTAAGCGTCCACCACGTTGACTTCACCATCGTCGCCGAACCGAGTGGCAAAGAAATCCTCGAAGATGTAGACCAGCAGCATCTCCGAGTCCTCCCCGTCGAGAATGTCCAGTATCTCCTGATCCCCAAGCCCGAGAATATCCTCCACCGGTTCCACAAAGGCTTCGTAGGCCTCGGCCTGGAGTTCCGTCCATTCGGGCGACCTCGCCCACTTCACGAGGTTCTCCATCGCCTTGAGGGCGCTTTTGGGCAGCATCGGCAATCCGGGGGGGCAACTGGGAACCGGAGTGTAGCGGAATATTCCGGATCGGAGCCGGCCGGGAAGGCCACGGCAACCCCACGGACCGGGAAGGCAAGGTCGGCGGCACGATTCCCTCTCCGTCCGGATGCCGCATGCCGGAACCAAAACCAAACGGAACAGAGGGACCTTTCCACTTCTGCCGTTCCGATATAATCGAGCCGGAGCAACCAGGGCCAATAACGCCTATGTGTTTTTCCCCGCGTCGCTGGTTCCGTATTTCCATGACCGGCGTTCCACTTCCCACCCCCATCGACGGGATGATCTCCCGATGAGCCGATCTTCCCGTGCCTGGGACCACCTTTCGGGCAACGACCTGCCGGACTATCTGAACTTTCTCAATGGCGACCTGCTCCGGCGGATGTTGAAACGCCTGTCCATTCCGAAACCCCATCCCACCCGGAAGGCGGACATGATCGCTGCCATCTCGGGCCGACTCACCGGAGATTTCCTCCGGTACCTCTGGAATCTCCTGGATGAAATCGAGCAGCTGGCGGTTCGCGAGGCGCTGTTCGATCCGGACAGGCAACTGGACCGGAAGCGTTTCCTTGCCAGGTACGGCGCCCTGCCCGCACAGCCCGAAGATTACTATAAACGGATTCCCGCGCCGCTGGAATTCTTCCTGTACCCCCAAAGCCGCCACACAAGCCTCCCCTCGACCGTGCCGGAGGACCTCGGAGAACGCCTGCGGGAATTCGTGCTCCCGCCTCCGGAAGTAGCGCTCGCCGTGGAAGAGGCGCTGCCGGAATCCTTCACGGAGATCCATCACGATCATGGCCCGGAGGATGAGGGGGAAGAATACCAACCGGCCGAGCCGGTCCACCGCGACATGGAACGGGCCGCAGCGCGGGACCTGTCCGCGGTGCTACGGCTAGTGGACCTTGGCCGGGTGGCGGTGAGCGCGAAGACCCGGTGGCCTTCGGCGGCGGCGGCAAAGCGCATCTCCGAAGAGCTGCACGGCGGCGACTTTTTCGGGCCCGACGACAGGGATCACGATACGGGCCGGGGCGTCGGGCCGATCCGGGCCTTCGCCTGGCCGATGCTCCTGCAGGCCGGCAGGCTGGCGGAAGTCCACGGCTCGCAGCTCGCCCTGACCAAAGCCGGCCGCGCCGCCTTCGGCGCACCCCCGTCGGACACGCTGAAGCGCCTGTGGCAACGCTGGGTCGGGCACGGGATCCTGGACGAGTTCAGCCGTATCGACATCATCGGCGGACAGCATCGGGGCAAGGGCAAAAGCGCCATGACGGCCGTGCCGAAGCGCAGGCAGGTGGTGGCCGAAGCACTGAAGCGGTGTCCCGTTGGCCAATGGGTCAGCTTCGACGGCTTTTCGCGCTTCATGCGGGCGGACGGATATGATTTCGAGATCACCCACGATCCCTGGAAGCTGTATGTCGGGGACGCACACTACGGCAGCCTGGGGCATAGTGCCTTTCACCGTTGGGAAATACTCCAGGACCGTTACATTCTCTGCCTACTGTTCGAATACGCCGCGACCCTGGGCCTGATCGATATCGCCTACACCCATCCGGAGAACGCCAGACTCGATTACATGGACCTCTGGGCATCGGAATTCCTGGACTTTCTCAGCCGCTACGACGGCCTCCGGTATTTCCGGCTCAACCCTCTCGGCGCGTATTGCCTCGGCGTTGCTGAAGCGTATGAACCGCAGATGCCCCCGGACCGCACCCCGCTCAGGGTCTTTCCCGACCTGCGCCTGTGTGCGGAGGTGCCGATGTCGCCGGAGGAGCGCCTGGTGCTGGAGACCTGGGCGAACGCCGAAGCGGACGGCGTCTGGCGGCTCGACCGCGCAAGAACCCTGGCCGCCGTCGAGGACGGTCATGATGTGGACGGACTGCGCACCTTCCTCACGGCCCGGGACGACCAGCCCCTGCCGGAAAAGGTGGAGGGGTTCCTGCGGAGTGTCGAGAGGGGCGAGAAGGCTCTCAGGGAGCGGGGGTGGGCATTGCTGGTCGAATGCGCCAGCGAGGAAATCGCCGCCCGGCTGGCCGCCGACGGGCGTGTATCGATGCTGTGCCTGCCTGCCGGAAAAAAACACCTGGCCGTGCATGCCAAATCGGAAGCGGCGTTCCGGAAGGCCATTCGGGAGCTTGGTTACGGCATGCCGCGGACATGAGCGGACCGACCGGACTTGGCGGGCGATGGGCAATGCTGCATGTCCCCGGCATCGAGTCCTCATGCAGGTTTACGATCCGGCCTTTCCGGGACGGCCATCTGTACGGCTATTGCCGCGGGACGTCCGGATCATACCGACCCAGGAACCGCTTCGCGGCCCGGCGCTCCCCGATGCACTTGCGGTATTTCCATGCCCGGCCGAGGAACCGGGGCAATCCGCCTTCCTCCGCCGGGTCCAACGTCTCCAGCAGGCCGAGGGGCCTCGGGGCCGGCGGGTCCATGGCCCACACCCGCTCCGGTATCCGCACCAGCGGGCCATGCAGGCGAAGCACTTCCCCGTTCGCCCTGTTCCGGATCTCCAGCCCAAGACCGAATTCGCCGTCCGGCCCTTTCACGCCCAGATCCCGGGCTTCGAAACCGAGGTCCGGAGACTCGTTGTAGAAATCCTCCGCGCCATCGGCTTCCTCGCCGGGTTCCACAAACGTGATCCAGTCCGCCCTCCCACTCCCGTCCGCGCGAAACTCCCGCCTGCCTTTTTCATGCTCCAGGTAACTGCCGGCTGCGGGGCCTTCCAGTTCCGAAGAACCGCCCCGGGCAAGAAGCAGGACCGTGTAGGACGCGTTCTGCCATCCCGCGCCTCCGTCGATCTTCAGGCGCTGCAGCCGCACCTCGACCTGCACCGCATCACCACCCTCGGCCGGAAATCCCACCAGCACCGCCGCCACCGCCCGGGCCCAGCCGCCGGGCGACTCCATCCGGGCGTAGGCCTTCACCCGGAAGGCGTCCTCGTCCGCGCACCTGCGGCTGAATTCGATGCGCCCTCCCGGGGGATGGAGCACGGGTTCCGGACCGGATCCGGAACCGGCCCGCTCCGTCGAGCAGGCGCCGATGATCAGCAGCAGCACGGCGATGACGGCCAGCCGGGGCAGTTTTTCTCTATTGCACTTTTTCATGACTTTTCATGGCGTTCGATTTCATCCCGTATGTATCCAAGCCGCTGCCTTGCCCATGGACTGCCTCCCGACTTCGCAACCTGTTGCATCCCACACCAGGTCAGCAGACCTGAATGGATTTATCCCTGTCGCAGTTGCAACAGGCGCAACAGACGCCGCTGTCCGGGATCGGGATGCCGGATGCATGGATTCCAGCATGGATATCAGCCCCCTCAGAATGTCCGGCCGTACCGCGCCAGCAAGGCGTTTTCGGTCTCCCCCCGGACATGACCCGCATCCCTCACGGCGACCGCGGCCAGATGCAGGATCCCGTCCCACCAGGGCCGGGACCAGGTGGTTTCAAGGTCGATCTGCCGGCCGGACGGCTCCAGGTTCAGATGAGTCTCGCGAACCTCGGCCCGTCCCTCCGGAGTACGCCCCGCGACCCATCGGAGCCTGGC
>JAJDTE010000142.1:0-11699 GCA_022827325.1 Gammaproteobacteria bacterium
CGTGACGCTCGTCAATCACTACTACGACCTGGTTACCGATTTCTACGAGTTCGGCTGGGGCCGGTCGTTTCACTTCGCACCCCGGCGGCGGGGCGAGAGCTTCCAGGCGTCGCTTCTCAGGCACCAAATGTTTCTGGCTGAGCGGTTGTCCCTTGGGCCGGGGATGCAGGTGCTTGACGTGGGTTGCGGGGTCGGTGGGCCGATGTACAACCTGGCCCGACATTCCGGGGCCGAATTTGTCGGCATCAACAATAACGCCTACCAGATCGAGCGCGCCCGATTTCATACCCGGGATATCCAGTCATTGTGCAGTTTCATCCACGGCGACTACATGCGGATTCCCGAAGATGACAACCGCTATGATTGCGCCATTGCCATCGAGTCCATGCCCCACGCGCCGGACAAGACAGCCGCATTCCGGGAAATCTTCCGCGTGCTGCGCCCGGGAGCCTGCTTCGCGGCCTACGAGTGGTGCCTTACGGAATTCCATGACCCGCGGAACGAGGAGCATCTGCGGATCAAGAAGGAAATTGAAACGGGAAACGCGCTGCCGGATATCGCCGACACGTCGGAAGTCTGCGATGCGCTCCGCGCGGCCGGTTTCGATCTCCTGGAAAGTTGCGATCTTGCCACCGAATCGGACCCGGAAACGCCCTGGTACCGGGCATTGCAGGGCCGTGATTTCAGTATTGCAAGCATTCCGCGCACACCGGCGGGCCGTTTCCTGACGAATCTCACGTTGCGGGCCGCGGAGAGGGTGCGGCTGGTTCCGAAAGGCACCGCCGAGGTCAGCACGATTCTAAACAGGGGAGCGGACTCCCTGGTCGAAGGCGGCGTGTCCGGAATTTTCACGCCCATGTTTTTCTTCCTGGCCCGCAAACCCGGCGCCCGGGAGACCGACGAATAGGGGAACTGCGCCCGGCCCGGAAATTCGTCCGGCGCTATTTGGAAAGAGGCATAGCCGCGGCTGCCCCCGGAAGTACAGCCCGGCCCCTGTGGTGCTCCGTGGAATCTTCCTCCCTTGGGTATTTCGTGCCGGCGTCCGCAATGGCGGGAGTCGTCAGTTCCAGCCTGGCCCGGCGACGCCGCTCATAGAGACCGAGCGCATGCAGGGGGAAGTACTGCCGGTACAGCACATAATCCAGCAGGGCCGTGCGAAAGAAGACTCCGGCCATGTCCTGCCTTGGCCAGGATCCGTCCGCATTCTGTGCGCCGAGCAAAAACCGCGCACCCTTCGAAATCGCGTTCCAGTTCGAGTCCCCCGCCTCCAGGAGCGCGATCATGGCCCACGCCGTCTGGATGATCTGGCTTTCCCCGTGGGCGACGTACCGGCCGGACAGGCAGCCGCTGTGATGCTCGCCCCATCCGCCATCGCCGAGCTGGCGATCAAGCAGCCACCGGCAGGCCATGCGCAATGCCGGGTCACCGGGACGGGCTCCGGCGGCAAGCAGGCCCCGGATCCCGAAAAACGTGCCATAGATGAACTGGACGCCCCACACGCCGCGCCAGGACCCGTCGCATGCCTGGGACCGGCGAAGCCAGTCGTCCGCACGCGTGATCGCCTTGGTAACCGACTGATCGGCGATATCCGGGAAATGCCGCCGGCAGGCGGCGAAGGCCGCCAGGCAGGAGGCGGTGCACTCGACATAGGAATTCTCGGTCATCGAGTCGCCAAACATTTCGGCCGGGTTCAGCCATTCGAGGCCGAGCACGGAGCGCCGCGCCTCGTAGCTGCCAAAACCGCCATCACGGTTTTGACCACGCAACATGAATCGAACCGCATCGCCGAGCATCGCGGCATCCGCGTCCTCGCCCTGGACCGCGGTCAACCCGAGCACCGCTTCCGCGGTACAGTCCGTCACGGGCCAGCCATGCCAACCCCCGGCAAAACACCAGCCGCCCTTGGGGTCGTTCCGATACGCTTCGCGAAACCCTTCGAAGCTTGTACGGATCTGCTGCCGGCGAAGGAAGTCGGCTCCGGCTGACATGGCGCTTTCCACGCCATCGATTTCGGGTACGGCAGCCAGCGCCTGAAGGGCGAAGCCCGTATCCCACGAGGCGCTTCTCGCACCGGTGACCCGCGCTCCTTCTTCCTCGTCTTCCCAGATCCAGCCATCCAGCCGCTCCAGCGCCCGGCGGCAGTCGGCATCGACCGGATCACGTAACCACAGGGCAAGGATATTGAGGATTCCGCTGACCGGGGAGATGCTCGTGTGGTCGGTGGTCTGCAACTCCCATTTGATTAGCCGGTTGATCGAATCCAGACACCGGTTACGCAGGCGTTTGCCGTGGTACCGTTCATACACCCTTGCAAACCCGTATCCGGCCCGCAGCCACATGCCGGGACGAGCGTAGAGGTCACCGCCCCGCAAGCGGCTGCCGGCCGCGGAGAAAACGACTTTCGCATATCCCTGGGGGAAGAGCTCCTCCCTCAACGACGCGATCACGGGGGTCACGGGTGCCTGGAACCGTTGCGGATAGATCGCCGACATCGCCATGTAGATGAGCCGGGTATGGCAGTACCAGTTCGAGGGATGGATCGCGACCCATCGCGGCAATGCCCACAACTCTGGAAGTATGGCGTTGACACCGCGCCAGTCATAAAGGTTGAGCAGCGCCAGCCAGAACTTTCCCCAACTCGGAATTCCGAGAACCCCCTCTGCCTGCAGGAATCGAAGAGCCGGCCCAAGCATCGGATCGTTTCGCCGGATTCCGAGCAGTCTGGCCGCGACGTAAACCAGCGTGGTGACGAACAGATGGGGTTGCGAGTGTTCATGCATGCCCCACACGCCGCTCTCAAGGCGGGTTTGTTCGAATGAGCGCAGCACGCGCCGTCGCCGATCTGGCTCAAGCGGCCTTTCGATGATGTGGTGCAGCAGCACGTATTGCGCCGTGAGCATGGGACACCAGACCATCTCCCCTTCCCAGTCCCCGTCCTCACGCTGCAGATCCAGCAGGCGCGCGGTTGCACTCCGTAATGCCGGACAGGCATCAATTGAGGCACTCTCCTTCGGGCGGCCTGGTTGGGCTCCACGGACTTTCGGTGGCATGGAGATCTGGAACACGCCAGCCAATGAACCCCAGGTTCGACCGTCTAATTCCCCGGTCCCGTTTCTCGCCCTGTACAGTTGCCAAATACTGCGCAAGAGCCATCCGATACGGACAGCAAGCGCATGATTGATGTCCCGGGCCCTGCGCCAGGCAAGCCGGTCAGCGGATCGCGGAATCTGGGCGGAAACCGCGCGGGCCACCGTCCCGAAGAATGCGATGCCCATACGGACCGCGGAGGTGTCTTCACAGGCGAGCAACCGCACGGTCCGGTCGCGGTATGCGGAATTTGCCCGGGCGCTGCGGTAAATCGCGTGCCTGATCGCCACCGCCTCGAGCCGATGATCGGCAAAGACCTCGTAGAGGCCCATGGCGAGAAACGCCGACGTCCGGGTCGCCCGGAATCGACTGGTGGTAAATTCGTGAAAATTCCCGCTCTCGGCCAGCGAAAGCGCATCGCCGAAGCCGAAGGTCATGCCCATCGCCGTCATCGGATGATAGTGCCCGGCAGCATCGCCAATCAGCACTCGATGCGGACTCCCGTAGGTGACATGCGGCCTCAACTTGTTTGCCGCAACCTGGAATTGCCTCACCCGCAGGGCCTCCACGAATGCGGGTTGAAGCGTATCCGGCAACAAATCGGTGTACGAGTCCAGCAAAAAGCCGATCCGGTCCCTGGGCGTTGTGTGGTCCAGCGGCACATCGACGATCAGCCGGACATGGTGTTCTCCCAGGCGGTAGATCAGAATCGGACCCGGACCGCCGAGCAGCACATGGCCATAGCCTTCGAGCGGCAGCCTCACCCCGTTCAGCACGACCCCAACCGTCTGCGAGCAGATTACCGGGCTGATCGACAGCCCCAGCGATTTGCGGACGACGGAAGCCTGGCCGTCGGCACCGATGATCCGGGGGGCTGTCAGGGTTTCATCACTGCCGCTGCGTGAATAAACGACCTGCCCGTCTTCGACCGTGTGCACACGGGCCTGAAGAAGCAGTTCAACATCGGGTTCGTTCCTGACGGCCTCGCGCAGGCTGGAGACGAGAGCGACGTGCTCGCAGGTCAAGCCGCGGGATCCGCCCGGATAGGGAAAGACGATCGGTTCCGTGCGGTCTTCCGGAAATACCGCAAATCCCCTGCCCATGGGATCCCGGGTCTGCACATCAATTTCAATCCCGAGGTCGCGCAATATTCTCACGGCGGGCGGATGCAGCCATTCACCCGCCAGTCTCTGGGCGGCCTTGGGGTTCGCTTCCAGCAAGGCCACCCTGGCGCCCTTTCGCGCATGGGCAAGCGCACACAAACTGCCGACCGGCCCCGCTCCGACAATGGCAACGTCGTAGCTCCGGGTCATGAGGCCGTTCTTCGAAAAACGCCTGTTGGCGAGCGCTGGCGGTACCGGAGTCTGCACGGTTCCTTTGGGCCGGTCACCCAGCTACCGTAGTTCGGGGCGGGAAATGCGGTGTCGATCTGAAAATCGAACCGGTCGAGCAGCACGGTCCAGATCGCCTTCAGCTGCAGATAGGCAAAATTTTTCCCCATGCACCGGTGTTTGCCGCCGCCGAATCCGATCAGGGCATAGTGGTGCTGCTTGTCCTCGCTGGCGGGTGGAGCGAACCGTTCCGGATTGAACCGTTCCGGGTCGTCGAATATGTGCGGCAACCGGTGGGAGACCGCAGGCGATACCATGGCCAGGGCCCCGGCCGGCACCGTATAGCCTCCGTATTCCAAGGGTTTGAGCACCTTGCGGATCAGCATGATCAGCGGTGGGTGCAGCCGCTCGCACTCGCGTACGGCGTGTTCCAGAGCCACTTGCCGCTTGAGGCTCGCCAGGCTCATGGAGTCTGTTTCGGAATAGACTTCCCCGATCTCGTCCCTTACCCGTGCCAGGTATGCGGGTTCCCTGAACAGTTCCAGTGCGGTCCAGGTTGCGAGCACAGCACTCGTGTGCTGGCCTGCGAACAGCACCGTCAGCAGGATGCCGGTGATCTCATCGTCGCTCAACGCCCTGCCGTCCTTGTAGCGGGCGTGCATGAGGGTCTGCATGAAGTCATCGGCCTCGGATCCGGAGCGCCGGCGTTCGGCCATTACCCCGCTGAAGAGTTCGGCCACTTTCTGCCGGGCCCGGTCACGGGAACGGTGCGCGGGGGTTGGCAGCCTGGGGAGAAAGAAACCCAGTGTGTTGATGCCGTTTTGCAGTTCGTGATAGGCATCGGCAAAATCCGAGTCCACCCGTTCCCGGACTTCCTCTCCGATGAGGCACCGGCTGGCGATCTTGACGGTGAGTTCATTCATCGCGCTCGGCAGATCGACAACGCCGTGTTCACCCAGGTTGTCGGCGAACCGGGCGCTCTCCTCGAACATGATCCGGGCAAACCTGCGCATTGCGGATTCGCGCAGCGCCGGATACAGGAAACCCAGTTGCTCGGCCATGAGTTCTGGAGTGACGTCGTAAGCCACGCCGCGCCCAAAGATGGGGACCGTAAACTGGTAGACGTCCTTGGCGTTCAGCTGATCCTCGGGTGCCCTGAAATAGCAGTCGTGGGCTTCGGGACCGGTGAACAGGACAAAATCGCGGGGACCGATCCGAAACCGGAACAGTTCTCCCTGTTCCTGCCAGCCACGACCCAGAAGAGAGACCGGATCTTTCAGAAAATCCGGCAGATGGCCGATCAGCGGCCAGCCACCCGCGAGCTCAGGAACAGTATTTCCCGGCTGTGGCGGGAGTCCTGTCGAACCCGGTGCTGTCACGGTGTGAGATTGCTGTGCCACCCCCTTGACCCTAATAGATGAAAGGCAACATCGAATAACGAACCTTTTGTGTGTAACGTTCCCACAGTTCGCCGTATTTTGCGCGGCAACGTCGATCATCCCGCCTGGAGCGATGCCACAGCAGGCTCGCCAGCCACGCGGGCAGCACATAGGGTACCCAGGATGCAAACCCGGTCGTCAGGGCAAACGAAAGGTATACGCAGATCTCTCCGGTGTAGTTGAGGTGCCGTCCCACGCCCCAAAAGCCGGAGACCAGCAAGCGCCCGTCCAGGGTTTGGGGGGGCCGCCCCCAGATCGTTGCGCCGGGGTCACTCTTGAAACGGTGTTTTTGCTGGTTGGCGCCGCGAAAGAGCCAGAATCCGAAAACAAACAGCAGGACAATCAGTGCGGCGGCAACTGCGGACAGCGGCTCCGTTGCATGGACAAGCCACCATCCGGGCAGGCAATAGAAAAATGGCACCAGCACATAGTCTCCCCAAACCAGCATCCAACCGAAGCGCTCGCTGACGATGTCCCAGGTGTGGATCATCCCGTCTTCGAACTGGAAATAGTTGAGCACGTACAGGAACGTGAATATCTGGTAGAGCGTCATGGCCAGTGTCAGCTCGCCATAGGCTTCGTACTGGACTACGGCGAATGACGCATTGAACAGCGCCAGACCGATCAGGGAGGGGCGGTAGCTGAAAAACTTCAGATCCACCCCGAGCAAGGACGGATTGAGCTCCACGCCGAAGAAGTAGCCCCGCAATATTCCCCCGGGAACGCCCCGGGTCCGGACGCCTCGCCAGCAAAGCCACCCGGAAAACACGAACGCGAACACGTTCGCCACCACGAACAGTTCGGCAAAGTGCGTGTACAGCGCCGAAAGGGAAAACCAGCCGAAGACCTGGGCGATCAATCCGATGGCCGCGGTCAGCAGGAACAGGGCCAGTCCATTGAGCTTGTAGGTGATTGACTTCCCTTCCAGTATCGACCCTTCCACCCGGCGTCCCGTCAGGAGAATCGAACCCGCGAACAATACGCCAACAAACACCAGCAGCATGACTGCGGCCTCGAGCAGGCCGGCGCCCGACAGCGTGAATTGTGACCCGGAGGACGACATCACCTCATATCTTCCTCCCGCGCCAGGTACTCCCGCCACTTGCGCACTGTTACGTTCTGGAATGCCTTTACCACCGGATTGAACTCGATCGGGCGGGCATCCCAGTATCTCTCGTAACCCAGCTGTTCCGCCTCGACGGCACACCGGTCCTGGTCAAGCAATGGGCCTATGAGCATGCGATTCGAGATCTTCATGACAGTGGTCATCATGAATCGGGGTATTCGTACCGGCAGAAAAGGGATCTTCAGCGACTTGAAATAGAACAGGAAGAATACCCGGGTGGTGCGTTCGTCGATGGGCAGCACAAACAGCCAGTGCTTGATTGCATCATCGGTGTTCGACCATTGATACGGATATTGATAGCAAAGATCCATGTGGTTGGTGTTCAACTTCTTGTGATCGACGAACCGCCTGGAGATGGGTCCGCGTCCGACCTCCGTATCATAGGAAAGATGCACGTCGTCGCCGATTGTCTCGCAACTGGTAAGCGTCGCGCCGTCAAAGGGCCGATATCGTCGGTGCAGATGGGCGTGAGTGAAGTCGCTCACGTTGTCGATCACCATCGAATGGTGGGCCGACCAGGTGAAGGTGAGCGGTACGCAGGCCCACCGCGCCGACCCCTCGAGTTCGGGGATGTCCGGAATCTGGCGATCCTGCGCGCGTTCCGGGTTCCCGGGAAACAGCCAGACCAGGCCGTATCGAACCTTCACGGGATAGCTCCTGATGGAGGGCTTCGGGAGACTGCCCCCGGTGCGTACCTGGGGTATGTCTGCACGACGTCCGTGCTCATCATACTGCCAGCCGTGGTAGGCGCACACGAGCCGGCAACCCTGCACTTCGCCCAGGGACAGCTTGATCTGGCGATGTGCGCAGCGATTCTCGAGGGCGTGAAACGAGCCATCCGTCGCACGATACAACGCGATGGAACGTTTCCAGAAAATGACCTCGATCACGGTGCCTGGCTTGATCCGGCGCACCTCTTCCACCGCGTACCAGTAATCAGGATCCAAGCCGGTAGCGCGAACCTGCTGGCGCAGGTTACTGGCCTCCTCGAACGAGGGCGGCGCCGGAACCGCGTTCACATTGAACCTCCCTCGGAAATGACCATTGTGTCTTGTTCTGTCATGGGAAAATCCAAATGCCGCATGGCATCCTCGCAGGGACGTTTCGCGAGTGGATTCGCGATCGCGCTGCGGTGATAGTGAAATGCGTAGGCCTCATGAACCGCAGCACGGATGCTGGTTGGCTGATACCCGAGTTCCCGCTGCGCCTTGCCGGTATCCGCATGACGGCACATTTTCAAAAGGCGGATGGCCCCGGGCGTGAACCGCTGGGGAAAGCTGGGGTGAAACCGGCTGAGATAATAGCTCGCGACTTCCGAAAAGGCGAGCATCATGTGGGTCGGGATTCGCCTGGCCGGTCGCGAGACACCCGAGACCTCCTCAAACAGGTCGAGGATCTCGGAGATGGTCTTGTACTCGCTGCTGAAGATGTACTTCTCGCCGGATCGTCCCCGGTGCATGCACAGCAGGTGTCCTTCCACGATATCCCGAGCCGCGACAAACTCGAACCCGCCGTCCACGTAGGCACGGAGCTTACCGTTGGTGTAGTCGCACAGGGTCCTCCCCAATCGCGAGGGGAAATAGTCGCTGCCTCCGATCACCGCACAGCACGTCGCGACGATGACATCCTGCCCCATCGCCGCGGCGCGCCAGCACTCGTGCTCAACGAGTGCCTTGCTGCGCTCGTAGGGCATCGTGCGTTCCATGGGATAGAACTGCATCGTCTCGTCACTGGGGGTGGACGGGTCATCCAGGTCGTAGCCGACCGCACTGAAAGACCCCGTGACCACCACCCGGCCAGCCTCGGATTCCCGCGCAGCCTGCAGCACGTTTCGTGTACCGATGACATTGCATTCGTACACTTCCCGGCGATAGGCGTGATTGCCCTCAATCGTTGAGATCTTGGCAGCGACGTGATAGACCCCCTGACAACCTTCAACGGCCTGCCGGGTGGTGTTCAGGTCCCGAATGTCACCGAATGACCGCTCCACCTCGAGACCTTCCAGACCCTCGTTGTTGTCCTCGTGCCTCAGCAGCACCCGGACCCTGGTACCGTCGGCGAGCAGTCGGCGAACCAGATTGGCGCCCACATGCCCGGCCGAACCGGTAACAAGAACGGGCGGAGCCGAAGGATCGGAAGGTGTACTCACTCTAGAGTTCATCCGGGATCCTGATGGCAAATTTAAAATGGTTGGTTGTTATTGTTCTGGTATCGGGAATGCGTGGGAAGAAACGCCTGATCGTGTCCGGAGTGTCGCGCCTGTGAGATTCGCCAATAGGGCTGATGCCTGGAAATGAAGGTTTCGGCGGATTGGTGAATGACCTGTTCCGGTTTCTGCATCGAACAGATGGCGCCCCGCCGAAATGATCTTCCGTCATCGGTGCGAGGATGCGCTCCCGTCCGGCAGGGTTGCGCCAAAAGGTGCCAGCCTGCTCCACGATCGCCATGTACGTCAGTCCGATGACAGCAGCTTTATCAACCTGAATCCTCCAAGAAACAGCCAAACAGGGATATTTTAATGAAACACAAATCTAGTGTGGGCATAGCTTAGTATTTTATATATATATCAGTTAGTTAAGTTTAAAATTCCGGAAAGGCCAATACCACCGTAATCGCATGGTAACCGGATTATCCCAATTCCCTGACAATTCAGTCGTGCGACTGTCAACAAGGACCATGGTAGCAGTTCGGTTCCCGGGTGAAAATCTCCACCGGCAAGCTGGCGTAGATGTATATGGGGATGATTTTACTGGTACCATCATTGTTTATAAGTTTTCCATCACCTTTCCACCGAACCGATACGGACCATTGCTACCAGTTCGATCCTTTAGTGACTGTGTCACCAATAAGCAGATTATTTGTGATGATTATACTGTGGCTCTATCACGACTTCACTGTTTAGAGTTTAATCACCCGCGAACCGAACTGTTACAGACTATTATTACGACACTGAGCAAGCCTCAAGTCTGCGATGGAGAATCCACCGGCAATGCCCGCAGGTAGTCCCCGAAAGACGGAATAGGGATTCTGAAATGATCGGGTATATCCTGAGATGGGGCCAGCAAACCAGCATGCAGGGCATTGGTCAGGAAACCATCCATCGACTGTCCTGTTTTCCCACGCACCTCTTCTGTGAATAACTCGATCCTGTCGTAGGACAGTTCACCACCGTTTTCTTCCACGGCGAGGGCCAATTCCCGGTAGACCCATGCCCGGCTAGAACCGGCAGCAAGCCTGCCCGCGTAATAAGCGTCTTTCCGCTCCTTTCCACGGTGCAGTGCCTGCTCCAGCAGGGAGCCATCCATGCGACCGCGATTGTCACAAATTACCCGAACTGCGGACACGGCCACCCGGTTGATATGCTGTGGCCATCCCTGGGACAGTTCGGCCAGTTCGTTCACCCACACTTCTCGATCTTCTGGGGTGCCCGCGAAACCATAGGCATCGAAGGCACTCCGGATGGCACAGGCCGCATCTTCATCCGGAAGCTGTTCAAGTGTTACCACCCGTTCATCGGCGAATCTAGACAGACCACACTGGCGCAACACATCTTGGGTATCGCTCAAACCAAAGAACGCCGACACTAGGGGAATCCCCTGGGGATCCCGGTGAAGACAATCCATCACACCCTTCGTATTGCCGGATACCGGCGTGTTCTGGGCCTCGTCCACACACACCACGATATGGAACTTCTTCAGTAGCGGCGTTGCATTCTGGAATACCCAACTGGCCGTCATCCCCTCATCATCATTCCGGCCGCCTACCGACACACCCAAGGCACCGCCACCACGCTCTGACAGTTCATGAAACAGTTTTCTGGCGAGGTCGAGAAGGTCATCAAGCGCCCTGCCAACAGACGTCCCGGAAGCTATTTCCCGGAGACGTTCGCTTTCCGCACTGGCAGCATTGACCATGGCCCTGACAACTGCAGCAGGAGACTTGAGGGCATCCGGATCCATGGCAACCGCCACCCAAGGCTCCTCAGGTGTCGAATGGCGCCGTACCGCCTCCATGCACTCTTCCATCAATGCCGACTTTCCGGCACCCGGGGCACCCTGGAAGACCATCGTGCCGCCACCGACGATTCCTTCGCTGAGACTTGTGACGGCGGAACGGTACACCCCGTATTCCGCATCCCGCCCCCGGAAGAACGGCTCACGGCCCGCTTCAGAACGGTCCGTGCGTCTCAACCATGTTTCCAGCGGCAGGGGATCGGCCGGCGGCGGCTTCGGAAAGGGTTTTTCATTCTTCCCGTTCATACGATGATCTTACCCCAACCCTTCGACAAGTACACAGGTTAGAATTGTATACTTGATCGGACCTGAAGGCGGGACCGAGAGTGGTCATACCGCCATGGAATTATTGTCCGCATGAATCACGGGCCTCACTATCATGCCTCGGAGACCCCTGAAGTCAGACCCCATCCGCAGTTGCCGGGAACCGGAAATTTGAATATTCCTCCCGGTCACGCCGTCAGCCCCCCCATGCGCAGGCACATGCGTCCATGGGCCGCCTGGGGCATGATCGCGGGATATTCCGTCATCGGAGCGTAACTTTCCGGCGCCAACACCCCGGGCACGTCTGTCGCCGGACCATGGTGCTCACCGACCAGCCCGGCAAACGCCGTCACCAACGCAGGCCCGCCTCGAACCCGAAGACGTGCTCGGGCACGGCGTCTGTGTTCTCCCGCCGCGTCGCCCTCACCCCGAAGGAAAG
>JAJDTE010000086.1:0-16709 GCA_022827325.1 Gammaproteobacteria bacterium
GACCAGGACCATGGCGGCCGCTTCTATGCGTGCCGCGATCCCGAGAAGCATCTGTGGAACTTCGGCTCCTACGATCCTTGGGAGACATAGTGAGCGGACCGTTTCGGCACTTTCCCATATACGCGTGCGCCCTGAGCGACCGGGAGTTTCATGACCGGATTTTCTTGAGTTCTACAAGCAATGTACAGGGAGCGAATTGGACGGCCCTTGACATCGGATGAAGAACGGGCGCTGGAACAGGCATTGGCAGCAAGCCATTTCATGAAGCCTACTGAAAAGGCTGAAATCGCCTTCAATGTTAATAAGATTCTTATTGCCTGAGAATTATTCTTGCGGAATATTGCAGTTTGGTAGTACTTACTATATTTGATATAATATTATCAATAATATCCAAATAGTTACTTAATTTGATAATATGTTGTATTTTCCGAACTCACCGCGGGAAGTTCAGAACCACTTGGCGGCTACCTTGCGCAAACGGCGCAAAGCCCGCAAGCACAGCCGGCAAAAGACCGCCAAGCTCAGCGGTGTACCAAGCCCGACGCTACGGCATTTCGAGACAACTGGAGAGATATCGCTGCGGCAATTCCTGATGTTGTGTGCGACCTATGGCGACCTTGCTCATGCAGACATGTTGTTGCAGGAACCCGGGCCAGCCACCATGGACGAACTGTTGGCTACACACCGTAATAGTCCGTGAACGAACTTCGCGTCTATTTCCACGGTCTGGAGTCTTCCGATCCCATGTTCCTGGGACGGCTTGGCTATGGCAGGGGGGACAATTACACGCACTTTGAGCTGAACCCCGAATTTCTCCGGCTCGGCATTGCTCTCTCCCCTTTTCATCTGAAACCAGAGACCGGCCTGCAGGCTGCCTCGTTGAGACCTTTTGCGGGTTTGCATGGCTTGTTCGCGGACTCTCTGCCGGATGGATGGGGCCGGCTGCTCATGGATCGCACTTTCCGCCAGCGCGGCATGAGTCTCGATGCCATTACGCCGCTGCATCGTCTGGCGTTTATCGGCTCCCGCGCGATGGGCGCGCTTTCTTACGTGCCGGACACGGAAGCTGGGCCATTGGCTGCTGATTCGCTGGATCTTCCAGCAATCAGCCTGGAAGCCACCCGGCAATATCAGGGAGAAGCCGTCGAAGTGCTCGACGAGTTTGTTGGTCACGCCGCTCCATCCGGTGGCGCCCGGCCGAAAATACTGATTGGACTCTCGGATGCCGGCGACTCGATAGTGACCGGCGCCGAGGACTTGCCGAATGGTTACAGTCATTGGATCGCCAAATTCCCAACGGGCAATGCGCCTGATGATCGATCCGCCGGCGCGATCGAGCACCTGTTCGCGAAGATGGCCCGCAGGGCCGGCATTCGCATGGCGGAAACCCGGCTGGTTCCCGGGCAAAAGGACCACGCCTACTTCCTGACACGTCGATTCGATCGTTTTCCGGGCAACCGGCGATTGCATGTTCACAGCGTTGCCGGACTGGTCCATGCCGACTTCCGAGTTCCCGACTTCGACTACCTCGAGTTGCTCAAGCTCAGCGACTTATTGACGAAATCACATGCGGAAAAGGTCGAATTCTTTCGCCGTATGGTTTTCAACGTGGTCACTGGAAACCGAGACGATCACACCAAGAACTTTGCTTTTGTTATGCAACCCAACGGAATGTGGGTTGCCAGTCCGGCCTACGACCTGACCTACAACCTGGGTATCCGGGGGTATCACAGCATGACCATTGAGGGGAAAGGCAGAGACTTCACGCGCGAAGACTGCCTTGCACTGGCATACAGAGTATCCATCCCCCGGAAATCAGCAATACAGATCATGCAGGAAGTATCCGACGCGGTCTCAATGTGGGCTGAAGAAGCCAGGCATTACGCCATTCCAAAAAACCAAGCAGCCGAAATACAGGCGCATATCCAAGGTCAGTGCTCTCAATTACTCGGGGTTTCTGCGCTGCTCAAATCCGGGGCGTCGGCACCTGTACCCGAGGCAAATGAAGCGCCCGGACGCTGAATTCGTTCTCGAAGTCTCCTTCCCTGCAAGTGTCTAACAGCTCTATGAAATCTGGCTGTTGCTCCTTGTGGTTTACACGCGCGCACCCCATCCCCGCTATCCATCGTCGAACATGGCCCGAATCGTGCTGATGGTGATAAACATCCGGTCCGGCCGATCCTGAAGGCTCCGGAAACCGAGGCGGCGGTAAAATTCCATGCGACGCGCGAAAGCCTCGTCCCCGCCGTCGTCGATCACATCGAGCACGACCAGCTTGAGCCCCACCTCGCCGGAGACATTACGGGCGCGGCTGAGCGCATCGACCGCCAGGTCCGACCCGAGTCCCCTGCCCTGCCAGCTCCGGTCCACGGCAATCATCGAAAGATACAGCGCAGGAAGAGTGCCTGTATTGGGCGCTCGCCGGGGCCGGTCCACGCCGAGGTCGTCCGTCGCAACCGCATGGGCATTCAGCGCGTAGTAACCGAGTACCTTCGGCGAGTCCGCCGCGACCGCAACGAATACACGCGTGAAGTCGTCTTTCTGCTGCTTCCGCGCGCTCAACCGCAGAAAATTGTCCAGGCGATTCGTTCCGCAGGAAAAACCCGACTGGTCATGCTGGCCGGGATCGAACGGCTCGATGACGATTCCAGAGTCGGATTCGCGATCCTCGTCACCCGGCATTGGCGATGCGGGAGCGATAACCGCGAACCGCCTCCCGGGCCGCCCTTGTCGGCGACGGCGGATTGTCGAGCGCCTCCAGCAGTGTCAGCCGGTCACGCTCCGAAAGCACCGTGGTCTGATGCTCACGCAGCACCCGCGCGGCCTCCCGCGCGGCCGACGCCCTGACGAACGTCGTGAGCTTGACGCCCGTCAGTTCGGCGGCACGCGACATGCGCTCCTTGTCGCTTGGCTTCACCCGCATCTCAAGGTGGTCGGTGGCCTTCTCGTCCGAAGGCCCATCGGCATCACTGAAATTCAACATGTCGTTATTCTCTGAATTGTCCCGACAATGTACAGCCATGGCCGATTTGTGTCAATCCCACCGGCTCGGGGCGTGGCAAGCAAACAGACAGTCCGGTTCAGCACCACGCAATCCCGGTTGGATAGTGATCCCTGCGACCTGTTCCTGTCGTACTACCCGGGAGCGGGGGTAAAGGGCTTATCGTCAAGAAAGCGTCTCAATACATTGGTTGTGATGCGGGCCACGTCGTTTTCGTAATTCGCATGGGACAGGCTGCCGCACCAGGCGATGGAACCGGTCGAGAAGACGGCGCCGCCGCCGGGAGTTTCGAAAAACACCATCTCAGCCCGGATGATTTCCGCCTCCGAACCCCCGAGACCCGGGGCCGGGTCATCCATATCCTCAGGGGTCATCAGATACAGGTCGGAATGCCGCTCCGAGGAAGCCAGAACAAGCGTATGCGGCGGTGTGCCGAGCGAATGGTCCGTAGCGTCCAGCTCAAGTCCGGCGGCCCCGCCGCCCGACAAGCCGTAATCCCCGATGACCGGCCCCTCGACTCCCTCGAAAACGAAGGCCGCACGCGGGTCGCGGCTTGCTTCTTTCATGACATAGGGCGATGAACGGTCGAATCCCTGCGACACCATGCCGATTCCCGCCAGTGCATTGGGCGGCCGGCCGTTGCGGCGCCACAGACCGGTATATTCACCGGTAAAGCTGGCGTAGAACTCCCCCGGCCGGGGCGCATAGGCGCGGATGCCGTCCTCGGATTTCCGGCATTCAATGACTCCGGGCAACTCCGGGTGAAAGCTCACCCGCCAGTAGAATCCATTCCCGCCCAGGTACATCAGGCGTCCGCCGTCATCCAGATACGACTGGAGGCTGTCCATCATCCCGACCGAGTAATACTCCGGGTGTGTTCCCGTGATCACCGCCCTGTAGCCTTCCAGTATTCCGGGTCCCCCGGATTCAAGGTCTTCATCCGCAATGACATCAAACGGCTGATCCAGGTGCTCAAGCCAGCCGAGAATGTGCGTGTCCGCGTTGAACTGCCAGAGATTCGAACCCATGCCCCCGAGGTGACCGATGTGCTTGGGCTGCATGTTGACAATCGGTCTCAGGCGGGACGAGTAGAACACCCCGCTGCCGTCATTGTGCAGATCATAGAAACACAGGCCAATCTCGGGATGCGTCTGCATGAACAGGTCGGTCGGACTCATCTGGATGAGGCGCCCGCAGACGATTTCCGTCTCCGGAACATCGATCCCGATTCGATTGTTGGCATAGGCCATGTAACTGGCGGTGGGCAGGAGGAATGCCACCGGCGCGGTCGTCGTGCCCCGGGGCGGGCGAACCGAAAAGGGAATGTAGAACTCCTCGTCCCCGCCATGAAGACGCACGGCGTACACCCCGCTGGATATATCATCCGGGAGCCTGACCTCGAAATCCGTTTCCCAGGCGCAGTCATAGAGGTCGTCATCGTGGAAATGGATCGCGGCATAGTGCCCGGGCCTGTTCACCCAGCAATGTTCGTCTCCGTTCCACGCATGGCCGCACACTCCCCGCGTCGGGAGGTTGACCAGATGGCCGTGCAGACCGTTGCCTGACCGGTCGGTGATCTGTCCGGTCGGTATCCCGACGGAAAAGTCCCAGGCCGCGGCCAGGCCTTCTGACTCCAGGTCCACGGGGCTTTCCGTTTCTTCGGCCTGCAGGGGCCGGGAAAGGATTTTCGGCGCCTCGATCCGGCCGTTGAAGTGTTCCGTCGCCGGCCGGTCGGCTGCCTGCCTGGCGGCGATCATGACCGGGACGCCGGCATCGTTGAAGGCCAGGTCGGCGGAGACGGTACGGGACGCCTGAACCGCGTCATCTACCCATGGATAGGACCTCAGCGGCTTCTGGGCCACGGTGAGCACCCCGCTTGCCGCGTCGTAGCTGCCGCTGACCAGGTACCACCTTTCCGCGATCAGCGGCGCGCCCGTGGCAACCACCCCGCCCTTCTCCCCGCCTGCGGTGACCTCGAGCGCACAGGCGCCCCCCGGGTCGAGATAAAGCCTGAAGCCGGTTCCCGACTGCGGGTCCTGCCGGCCGAGTATGGTCTGTGAACCGCGGCCCGGCAGGGTCGGAAAGACGAATGCCTGCAATCCCAGTGAAGCCTTCGCGGGAAACGGCGGACTGCCGCTCACCACCCCGTAGGAGCCCGCGTGAATGGGTTGATGGCGGCCCTCGAACGGACCGCCAAGATCCAGCGGAACCGGCTCTTCGCGATAGCCTGGACCCGATGGATTGATATCGCCGTGAATGACGCGGACGAGTTCTGCATCGTACCGATCCAGACCCTCGCAACTGACCTTCACCCGGATGCATTCACCCGGGGCGGCACTGATGCGGTCAGCGTAGCCGAGAATCCGGATCACGTCACAGTTCCTGTTCGAGATCCTGACCGGTGTGCGCCTTCCACCGGAGCCTGAACACTGCCCATTCCGCCTCGGCGAGATCCGTGAACTCCATGCCGTCCAGCAACTCGACCGGTTGACCGCGTTCCGCGGGCAGGCGCCCGAGAATCCAGCGCCTGAAGGGTTCTTTTACAACCAGGACATACTTGCCGGACTTGGGGCCGCCCCGAAGGAGGTTCAGGACCCTCTGCAGGCCGGGGCCGGGCATGCCAAGCGGGTCTGCGCGGAATTCCGCTGCATGCCTGAGATCGTCCTGGGTGATCCGGTATCTGGACATGGGCCGATCCCGTCAGGTGCCGATGACCTGCTCGATGGTCCTTTGCAGCTTGCCGAAAAGCTCGTCGATCTGGTCCCGCGTAATGATGAAGGGCGGAGCCACGACAATGGCCTGTCCGATGGGCCGGCAGATCAGCCCGTTCTCCAGCGCCACGTTCGCGATCTGCTCGGCCACCGGCTGCTCGGGCGGGAACGGAGTCTTGTTTTCCTTGTCGCCCACCAGTTCCAGTGCCCCCATCAGCCCGATGCCGCGGGCCTCGCCGATGTGCGGATGCGATGCGAAACCGCCAAGCCGCTCCTGGAAGCAGGGGGACACGTTGACGACATTGTCGAACACGCCCCCGTTCTGGATGATGTCGATCGCCTTGAGCGCGATCGAGCAACCCACCGGGTGGCCGGCTGATGTGAAGCCGTGCGGGAACTCCTCGAATTCACTGGCCGCCTCGTCGAGGCTGTCTGCAACGGACCGGGAAACCATGATGGCGCCCATCGGGAAATATCCCGCCGTCAGGCATTTCGAGGCAACCAGGATGTCGGGTTCGATGTCGTATGTCTGGCAGCCCCACATCTTCCCGGTACGCCCGAAACCGCAGATCACCTCGTCGGCAACCAGGGGGATGTCGAATTTCCTCAGGACCGGCTGGATGGCCTCGAAGTAACCTTCCGGCGGCGGAATCACGCCGCCGGCGCCCATCACGGGTTCGGCGAAGAATCCGGCAATGGTGTCGGGGCCCTCCGCCTCGATCTGGGCCTGCAGGCGGCGGGCGCACCGGGCCGAATACTCGATTTCGCTTTCCCCCGGGCCGGCATATCTCCAGTAGTGCGGGCAATCCGCGAACAGGAAGTCATCCAGCGGCAAACCGAAAGCGCCGACGTAATCCTTGCCGGTCATGCTGGCCGTGATGCCCGTCACCCCGTGGTAGGCGTTCTTGCGGGACAGTATCTTGCGCCGGCGGGGCCTGCCCTGGGCGCGGTTGATCATCCACAGCATCTTCACCACGGTATCGTTGGCCTCGGAGCCCGAATTGGTGAAGAACACCTTGTCCATCGGTACCGGAGCGATCTCGAGCAGTCTTTCGGACAGGGCCACGGTGGGCTCGCTTACCCGCCCGAAGAACGCATGATATGCCGGGAACTTCCGGTACTGCTCGCATGCAGCCTCCACGAGGTCGGGGTGGTCAAATCCGACCACCATGTTCCAGAGTCCCGAATTGCCCTCGAGATAGCGCTTGCCATGCGAATCCACGACGTAGACTCCCTCCCCCCTCGACATCACGACAGGGCCCCGGTCCCGCAGGGTACCCAGATGGGTGAATCCATGCAGTACCGACCGGAGATCGCGTGCTTCCCAGGTATCTGGCCTTATCGGGTGATCGGAAATCATATACGCCTCGTCAGGTGAAACATTGCAGAAGTCTTTCAGGATCAATTGCACGGCAAACCAGGCCGTCCGGGCGCAATGTAGCCATGTCCCCGGCCGCCAGCAGCGCGTTGACCACCGCCTCCTCGATCACTTCCGTCGCCGCCATGTAGATCGGGTCGAAGGATTCATCGTTGATGGTTTCCAGGGTCCGTCTCGGGCCCGCCAACTGCGGAATGGGACCGCGGTTGGCCGTGCTGAAGGCGAGAAAGATGTCGCCCGAATTGTTGCCTCCGGGGGTTCCGCCACGGCCGATTCCAATGGCGGCGCGCCTGGCCAGGCGTTGCAGTTGGTGGGGCGCCATCGGCAGGTCGGTGCCGAGAACGACGATGATCGAGCCCTGTTCCAGGGTCATCAGCCGGTCCTCCGTCATCGTTCTGCCGACCGGCCGGCCGAGCACGGTCAGCCAGGGCCGCAGGCCGTGGTTCGCCTGTACCAGGGAGCCGAGCACGAACTCCTCCCCGTCGATTTCAAGGCGCCTGGAAGAGGTCCCCGTGCCGCCCTTGAATTCATAACAGATCATTCCGGTCCCGCCGCCCACGTTGCCCTCGTCAACCGGCCCGGAAGCCGCCGAATCAAGGGCATGGAGCGCATCGTCTTCGGTGATGTGCTGCCCGTTGATGTCATTCAGCACGCCATCATAGGTTTCGGCCACCACGGGCATGGCCCAGAGATGCTCGGATTGCCAGGCGTCGGCGTAGTTCCGGATGATCCACCTCACTGCCGCATGGTGGACGATGCCGACGCTGTGGGTATTGGTGATGCAGACCGGCCCCACGAAGTAGCCGCCATCGCGGATCCAGTGGGTGCCGGTCATCTCCCCATTGCCGTTCAGCGCATACATGCCCGCCCAGACCGGCTGCGGATCCGTTCTGCGTCCCAGCGGCAGGATCGCGGTCACGCCGCTGCGCACGGGGCCCTTTCCCTGGACGAGGCGCCCCTGCCCCTCGATTCGGGTGCAGTAGCCGACCTCCACGCCGGGGACGTCGGTGATGGCGTTGTGTTCACCCGTTCTTCCCGGAAACGGCAGCCCGAGTTCGCGTCCGCGTGTCTTGTTCATGATTTCCGGGGTTCAGGTGCGTTTGCGAAAGTACAGTCCGAGGGAGGCGATGAGGAAGGAGAAAACCAGCATCAGCGTAGCGATCGCGTTGATTTCGGGTTTGACCCCGCGCCTCAGCATGCCGTAGATGAAAACGGGCAGCGTCGTCGAGTCCACGCCTGCGATGAAATAGGTGATCACGAGGTCATCCATGGAGATGATGAACGCCAGCAGGGCTCCGCCGACAATCCCGGGCAGGATCTGCGGCAGCGTGACCCGCCGGAAAGTGGTCCAGGGGTTGGCGCCCAGGTCCGCGGAGGCCTGCTCCAGGGTGTCGTCCATCCCCGCCAGCCGGGCACTGACCACGACAAAGACATAGGAGATGAGGAACGTGCAGTGCCCGATGATGATCGAAAAGAGCCCCAGCTTGATGCCGAAGTTCACGAAGAACACGAGCAGTGCGATGCCGAGCACGATGTCCGGCATGACCATCGGCATGAAGAGCAGCCCCTGGTAAAAGGGTTTCAGGCGGAAGTGATGCCGATAGACGGCCAGGGCGGTGGCCGTTCCGACAATGGTCGAGAACGCCGTCGTGGTCGAGGCGACCAGCAGGCTGTTCTTGACGGCCGCGAGCAGCTGGTCGGTGGATTCGACATACAGCGTCTGCTCGGTGAGCTTGGTCGGATTGCCGAAGATGGACAGGTACCAGTCGAAAGTGAAGTCCTTCCACACCATCATGTTGACGGGATGGCTGTTGAAGGAGTAGACGACCACGATGATGATCGGCGCGTAGACGAAGAACAGGAACAGGAGCCCGTGAAAATCCAGCAGCCGTCTCAGCCACGGATGCCTCATCTGACGATCTCCGAGCGGCCGATGCGCCTCAGGTAGATCACGATCAGCAGGAACATCACCAGCATGATCATGACGGAAAGGGCCGAACCGAACGGCCAGTTCCTTGCGGACAGGAACTGCTGCTCCACCAGGTTCCCGATCATGAGCACCTTGGCCCCGCCGAGCAGGTCCGGAACGATGAAGTTGCCGAGGCTCGGAATGAACACCAGCACTGAACCGGCCGCGATTCCGGGAAGGGTGCTCGGCAGGATTACCCTGAGAAAGGTCTGGTACGGGTTGGCGCCCAGATCATAGGAAGCCTCGACGAGGGAGTGGTCGAGCTTCTCGATGCTGGCGTACAGGGGCAGGAACATGAAAGGCAGCAGGATATACGCCATGCCGATCAGGACCGCGGTCTCCGTGTAGATGATGTCGATGGGTTCGGAAATGAGCCCGAGGCCAAGCAGCGTGGAACTCAGAAACCCGCTCGGGCGCAGGATCAGCACCCAGCAGAACAGGCGCACGACCAGGCTGACGAAGAACGGAAGCGTTACGATGAAGACGACGAATGTCCGCCACCGTGCCGACAGGCCGCTGACCCAGAGCGCCGCCGGATAGCAGATCAGGAGCGTGATGGCGACATTGGTGAGCGCAAGGCGCACGGAGCGGAAGAAGATCTCCGCGTAGACCGGATCGAATTCCTCCCAGTCCCCGTCGGCCCAGCCGAGAATCCGGCCGTAGTTCCAGTGGTAGAAGTTCCACTCGACGCCCCCGTACAGCCCGGGCTCCAGGAAGCTGAAGACCACCATGACCGCCAGCGGCCCGAGGAAGAAGATACCGAGAAATACCGTCCCCGGGGACAACAGGGCAACAAGCCGGCGACTGTCCCTTCTTGCCGCCATCAGCCGGCCTCGACAATCAGGTGGGGCTTGCTCCGGCGGTAGGCGAGACGGACCGGCTCACCCGGGCTGACGCGGATGAACGCCTCTTCACTTGCCTCGGGCGGGGTCGCGGAGATGGAGGCGCCGTTGGCCAGCCGGCATACGTACTGGCGGGTCGCTCCCTTGAAGACCGTCTGCTCCAGCACGGCGTCCAGGACACCCATCGAGCCATCCGGGTTCTCAGGCGCAATGCCCAGATGCTCCGGCCGGATGATGAGCGTGGCGCTGTCCCCGACCCCGGGCCCGGCCCCCACGGCAATCCTGAGGCCGTCTTCGGTGACCAGCACCGGGTCCGCCTCGGTGTTCCGGATGGTTCCGTGAAACAGCGCGCCGTCACCGATGAACTCGGCGACGAAGCGGGTGGCCGGCCGATGGTAGAGGACCTCGGGCGGCCCGACCTGCTCGATCCTGCCCTGGTTCAGGACGATCACCTGATCCGACATCGTCAGGGCCTCTTCCTGGTCATGGGTCACGAACAGGAAGCAGATGCCGAGGTCATGCTGCAGGCTCTTCAGTTCCAGCTGCATGGACTGGCGCAGGTTCCGGTCGAGTGCCGAAAGCGGCTCGTCCAGCAACAGGAGCTTCGGTTGGTTGATGATGGCCCTCGCCAGGGCCACGCGCTGCTGCTGGCCGCCGGACAGCTGCGCCGGCTTGCGGCGATGGAATCCGGCGAGCCCCACCCGCTCCAGGGCCTCCCCGACCCGGCGGTCGCGCTCGCTCCTCGGGACGCCCGCCACCTCCAGCCCGTAACCCACGTTGCCACTGACGGACAGGTGCGGGAAAAGGGCGTAATTCTGGAACACGGTATTCACCGGGCGCCGGTACGGCGGCACGCCGGTTACCGGCACACCCCCGATGCGCACCTCGCCGGAGTCCAGGTCCTCAAACCCGCTGATCGTTCGAAGGAGCGTGGTCTTGCCGCAACCGGAAGGACCCAGCAGGGTCGCGAACTGACCCTGCTGGACCTCCAGCGAAATATTGTCAAGCGCCGTGACAACGCCGCCTTCGGGCGCAGGGAAACGTTTTACGGCCTCCCTGACCTCGGCGATTGGCTCCGGCGCCTCCCCGGTCACTGCGCGGTACGTACCTTGGTCCAGACGCGGTTGTACTTGCGAAGATCATTGCCCAGATCCTCGAAGATCTGGAGCTTCGCAATGACTTCAGGCGACGGGTTGGTGTTCGGGTTCGCCTTCAGCTCCGGGGGCAGCAGGTCCCGTGCCGGCACGTTGGCGGTACCGTTGACCTGTTGCAGGGTATTGAGCGCCGCCATCTCCGGCTGCATGTAGAACTCGAAGAAGCGGATGGCGCTCTCCTTGTTCGGGGCATCCTTGAGGACGCAGATGTCCTCCTGGTACATGGTGGCGCCCTCCTCGGGAATCACAAAGCCCAGCTTGTCCGGTTCCTCCAGCGTGTAGAGGGTGGCCCCGACATACCAGTGGGCGGCAGCGATATCCCCCGCCTGGACCAGGGAGACGATGTCGTAGGTAAAGGCGGAAATCTTGTCCTTGCGTTCCAGCAGCCATGCCTCGGCCTGCTTGAGCGCATCGCCGTCAGCGGTATTCACCGAATGGCCGTTCTTGATCAGGGCCACGCCGATGGTTTCCCTGAGATCATCCAGCATCGTGATCTTTTTCCCCCTGTCGGGAAGCGCGAAAAAGTCGTCCCAGGTCCTGATTTCGCCCGCCTCGGCCTTGTTGTAGAAGATGCCGACAGCACCCCAGGCATAGGGCAGGCAGAAGGAGCTTTCCGGATCCACCAGCGAACGCTTGTTGGCGGGGTCGATGTTTTCAAACCCCTTCAGTGTGTTGACCTTGGCATCATGGAGCAAACCCAGTTTCTGCATGATGTCCCGCATGTGGACCGACGGGAACACGATGTCATAGCCGGTGGCGCCCGACTGTATCTTTGCCAGCATTTCCTCGTTCGTACCGTAGGTGTCGAGAGAAACCTGAATCCCGGTTTCCTCGGTAAAGCGGGTCAGAACTTCCGGATTGATGTAGTCGCCCCAGTTGTAGACATTGAGTTGACCCTGGGCAAAAGCGGATTGGGAAGCGAAGGCCAATGCGCCTGCGAACGCCATGGCACATTTCACTGCTGTAAAACACCCGCCTAAGAATCTAGTGTGTAACTGATGCATTTGTGTTCTCCTCTCGGTGTGACTTTGGGGATTCAAACTCTTCTCGTAACCGGACTGCCGTAGACAGCAATCCGGCCATTGTGTTGTATTAATGTAATCTATGTGTCTTAATCCCGCAATGTAATTAATATTTCATATTTGCGGAAAACCTATCATGAGAGACATTTTTTCCCAGTCAACGCCCATTGTATTTCCGAAATTCGAGGAAAAGCTGAGAGGCGCGCTGCCGGATCTCCCCAGACTGGAAGCGCAGGTGGCGCAATACATGATCCTGAACGTCGGCGACCTGAGTTTCGAGACCGGTGTATCCATATCCGAAAAGGTCGGCGTCAGCGAAGTCACGGTGAGCCGTCTGCTGCGCCGTCTGGGATATCGGGGCATGCGCGGACTGAAACAGGAGCTCCGCGACGAACTGTTCGACCGGGAACCGATTCAGGAGGGCAACGAGGAGGTCCGGGAGGTGCCCGAGGGCATGACCCGGAACATGGACCTTGAATACCAGGCGCTCGGGGAAATCTACCAGCAAAGGGCATCTCCCCTGTGGGGGCAGATCGTGCAGGCGATCGTGGAAGCGGACAGGGTGTACGTGACGGGATTCCAGGCCGTCCGGGGCATGGCGGAGGATTGCGCGCGGCGGCTCGGGATGACCCGCGGAAACGTGCGGTTTCTGGCCGCGCATGACGGCATGCTCACGGAGTGGCTCAGATGGGGCGACGAGAAATCAAAGAAGCCGTCCCGATGCCTGATCCTGATCGACGTGGTTCCCTATGCGCGGGAGGCGACCATTCTCTCCGGGATCTGCAGCAAGGAAGGGCATTCGTTGATCGTGTTCACGGATGAGATGTGCCACTGGGCGAGGAACTACACCGACCTGGTCATCTACGCGAGCACCAGAACCGGCCTGATTCTCGAATCCACGGTTGCCATCACCGCCGCGCTGAACCTGATGGTCAATTCGGTTGCCGGCCACTATTCAACCTCACTGACCGAACGTCTGGACCAGTGGAAGACCTACACCCGGGCACTTCGACTGTTTTGACTGGGTCAACCCGGATGAAGGGAAACACCGTGGGCGAGCGGGGCCCCGGGCAGGCCGCGGGTTCTACCCGCTATAATCCGGTCATGAAAATCGAATCGGGGCGGGGCCGCCGGAACCGGCCCGGCAACTCATTTCACCGCGTTTGGCCGGAGTGTTGAGATGGCAGGCAGAATGACATTCGAAGAACTGAAATCCGCATTCCAGAACGGCACCGTCGATACCGTTCTGGTCTGCCTGGCGGACATGCAGGGCCGCCTGATGGGCAAGCGTTTCCACGTTGCCAACTTCCTCGAAAGCGCCCACGAGGAGACCCATTGCTGCAACTACCTGCTGGCCACGGACCTGGACATGGCGACGCCCGACGGCTATGCCGCGGCCAGCTGGGAGGCGGGATACGGCGACTATGTCATGCGGCCCGATCTCGACACGCTCCGCCCCATGCCCTGGCTGGAGGGCACGGTGATGGTGCTTTGCGACATCCTGGACCACCACACCCATGAGGAGGTGGCGCATTCCCCGCGCGCGGTATTGAAAAGGCAGGTGGCGCGGCTGACCGGGATGGGCTTTGTCCCGATGATGGCCACCGAGCTTGAATTCGTCCTGTTCGAGAAGAGTCTTGAGGAACTGCGCGCCGGCGGTTACCGGAACCTGAAGCCGTATTCCGGCTACAACGAGGACTACAACATCCTGCAGACCACCAAGGAAGAGCATGTGATGCGCCCGGTCCGCAACCATCTGTGGGCCGCGGGCATCCCCGTGGAGAACACCAAGGGCGAGGCCGGGATCGGCCAGGAGGAACTGAACATCAAATACGCCCCGGCGATGGACACGGCGGATTACCACACCATCGCCAAACACGCGGTCAAGGAGATTGCCTGGCAGAACGGCCGGGCCGCCTCCTTCATCGCCAAGTGGAGCCATGATGACCTGGGTTCATCAAGCCATGTGCACCAGTCGCTGTGGCAGGACGACCAACCCGCGTTCTTTGACGATAGTGACCCCCTCGGGATGAGCCGGCTGATGAAGCGGTATGTGGCGGGCCTGGTGAAATACGCCCCCGACTACACCTATTTCCTGGCGCCCTATGTGAACAGCTACAAGCGATTCGTGAAGGGAACCTTTGCACCCACCAGGATCATCTGGTCGGTGGACAACCGCACCGCGGGCTTCCGCCTGTGCGGCGCCAACACCAGGAGCGTCCGGATCGAATGCCGGATCGGCGGTTCGGACATGAACCCCTACCTGGCGCTGGCCGCGCAGCTGGCTGCCGGGATCCGCGGGATCGAGGAGGAACTGAAACTGGCGCTGCCCGCGATCGGGGATGTCTATGCCGGCGACGACAGCGGCTCGATCCCCGCGAACCTGCGCGATGCCCGCGAGACCCTGACGGGTTCCGCCATGCTGCGCGCCGCGCTGGGCGACGAAGTGGTGGACCACTATACCCGTGCCGCCGATTGGGAACTCGAGGAGTTCGGCCGGGTCGTCACCGACTACGAAATTTCACGCGGCTTCGAGCAAGCCTGACCGACAGGCGGATTCCCGACACCGCCCCGACCCATACGCGAAACCCGGAGGATGATATGACCCGAGTCCTGACCTGCATCTCGCCCATCGACGGCTCGGTCTTTGCCGAGCGGGAAACGGCCGACCTTGCCGCGGCCGAGACCGCGGTGGCGCGCGCCAAGGCGGCGCAGAAGGCCTGGGCCGCCCGCCCCCTCAAGGAGCGGGCCGACCTGGTCGTCGCCGGCATCGACGCGCTCGGCAACATGGGCGACGGGGTGCTCGTGACCGAGCTGGCCCACATGATGGGCCGCCCGGTGCGCTACGGCGGCGAATTCAGCGGCTACAGGGAGCGGGGGGAATACATGGCGTCGATCGCAGCCGAGGCGCTGGCACCCGTCAGGATCGAGGACAGCACCGACTTCGAGCGCTGGATCGAACGCATACCCCATGAACTGGTCCTGGTCGTGGCGCCCTGGAACTATCCCTACATGACCGCGATCAACACGGTCGCACCCGCGCTGATCGCCGGCAGTGCCGTCCTGCTCAAGATGTCGACCCAGACGCTGCTGGTGGGCGAACGCATGGAGCAGGCCTTCACCCAGGCGGGCGTCCCGGCGGATGTATTCCGGAATATCTATCTCGACCACGACACCACCACCGCCCTGATTGCGGCCAACCATTTCGGTTTCGTGAACTTCACCGGCTCCGTGGGGGCCGGCGCGACCATGGAAAGGGCGGCCGCGGGCACCTTCACCGGGGTGGGCACGGAACTGGGCGGCAAGGACCCGGGATACGTGCGCGCCGACGCCGATCTCGACGCGGCGGCGGAAACGCTGATCGACGGGGCCATGTTCAACTCGGGCCAGTGCTGCTGCGGCATCGAGCGGATCTATGTCCACGAAAGCCTGTTTGACCCGTTCGTGGAAAAGGCGGTCGGGATCGTGAACGGCTACCGGCTGGGCAATCCCCTGGACGGGGAAACCACCATCGGACCGATGGCGCATGTGCGTTTTGCCGACGAGGTACGCGCCCAGATCGCAGAGGCGGTGGCGGCCGGCGCGAAGGCCCACATCGAAACCTTCGCGCAAGACGATGGCGGAACCTATCTTTCGCCGCAGATCCTGACCGGCGTCAACCACGACATGCGGATCATGAAGGACGAGAGTTTCGGGCCCGTGGTCGGCATCATGAAGGTATCGTCGGACGAAGAGGCCATCGCATTGATGAACGACAGCGAGTTCGGCCTGACCTGCTCGATCTGGACGCGGGATGCGGCAAAGGCGGCGGAAATCGGCCGGCGGATCGAGACCGGCACCGTGTTCATGAACCGCTGCGACTATCTGGATCCGGCGCTGTGCTGGACCGGCTGCAAGAACACGGGCCGTGGCGGCGGGTTGTCATTCATCGGGTACCACAACCTGACCAGGCCGAAATCCTTCCACCTGAAGAAAGCGTCCGCATGACCCGGGCCGGGAGCGGGCCGGTTCCGGGCGCCGCCGGGTTCGGTGGGGGCCGGACTGACGGGCCGCGGAATTTCCGAAGCGGCAATTCCCCGCGGAACTGCAGCAACGTGTCTCCGAAACAGAAGGGTGCAGACGAATGATCCAATTTGACTTTTCCGGACGCTCCGCTGTCGTGACCGGCGCCGGCGGCGGCATGGGCGAGCAGATTGCCCTTGGGATGGCGACATCCGGTTGCCGGGTGACCGCCGTTGATCTCAAACCGTGCCCCGGATCCCTTGCCGGACTGGACAACGTTGTCTTCGTCCGGGGCGATCTCACGGACGAGGCTTTCGTCAACCGCTTCGCCCGGGACACCCATGAACGCACCGGACGGCTGGACTACCTGTGCAATGTGGCCGGCGTTCTGTGGTTCGACCGCGACAGGTCGGTGTTCGAGATGGACCTTGACGTATGGGACCGGGTCTTCGACATCAACCTGAAATCCATGGTGTACACGGCGCGGGCCTGTACACCCCTGATGAAGGCGTCACCCGGTGCCGGCGCCATGGTGCACTTCTCGACCATCCAGTGGATGCGCGGCGACCCGGTGCCACAGGACGCCTATGCGGCCTCAAAGGCGGCGGTGAGCGCCTTTTCGCGGTCACT
>JAJDTE010000021.1:0-5651 GCA_022827325.1 Gammaproteobacteria bacterium
TGGCGATCGGCTTCACCATCGTTTTCGGCGTCATGCGCCGGCTGAACCTCGCATTCGGCGCCACCATCATGCTGGGTGCCTACGCCGGCACCTGGCTCCACGTGCATTACCAGGTCAACGTGCTGGTCGTCGCCCTGACGACGCTGGCGTGCACGGTCCTCGCAGGTATCTATGTCGAGCGCCTGTGCTTCCGTGCCGTGCGCCGGGACGCCGCGCTCGCGTCCATGGTCTCGAGCTTCGTGATCTGGATGCAGCTCGAAGAGGTTGCGGTGCACCTCCTGCCCGAACGCACCTATCCCTTCCCTTCCCTGTTCGTCGCCGGCTCCTTCGAGATCGGCCCCTTCCTGTTCCGCGCGGAGCAGATCACGATGCTGCTGCTGGCGGTCGTCATGGTGGGAGCCCTGCATCTGCTGCTGCACCGCACCCGGTACGGCCTTGCCCTCAGGGCAATGTCCGAAAACCCGCAGGCCGCCGGCTACATGGGAATCCATACCGAATGGGTCATGCTGTGCGCCTTCGCGCTGGTTTCCCTGGTGGGCGGGGTCGCCGGCTACGCCATCCTCTCAACGGATGAGCAGATCACGCCCTATTTCGGCCTGTGGGCCACGTTCAAGGGCCTCATCGCGATGATGCTGGGCGGCATGGGCTCACTGCCGGGGGCCATCGTGGGCGGCCTCCTGCTCGGGGTGGTCGAAGCCAATGCCCAGTGGTACCTGGGCAACGAGTACAAGGACCTGAGCGCCTACGTGCTGCTGTTCGCCATGCTGGTGCTGCGGCCCGGCGGCCTGATGGGCCAGCGCATACTCAGCCGCGAGGAACTCGCCTTCCGGCGCGTGTGAGCGATGGACGGCTACGTCATCACGGTCCTGTCGAACATCGGCATGATCTCGTTCATTGCACTTTCGGCCTACCTGCTGCTGGTCACCGGCGAGATCTCCTTCGGCCAGCAGGCCTATTTCGGTCTCGGCGCCTACGCGGCCGGCGCCGCCACGGCGATGTTCGGGCTGCCGATCTGGACAGGCATCCTCATCGGTATGGGCGCCGCCGCGCTCTTGGCGATGGTCGTGGGGGCCCTGACCCTGCGCCTCGGCGGACTGTACTTCTCGATCTCGACCCTGGCGTTCGCGGAAATGGTGCGCCTCATCCTGCTGACCGTCGAGGTGCAGGTCGAGGTCGACGGCGAAATGGTGGGACCGGACGGGGCGAATGGATTCCACGACATCCGCTGGATGTTCGAACGCGACATCAGCCTGGTCGAGTTCATGCTGATTATTTACGGCCTGCTGGCACTGGTGCTGCTTGTCCTCGCCCTGGTCGAACGCTCCCGCCTGGGTTCGGTGTTCCGGATGCTCGGTTCCGACGACCTGCTGGCCGAGATGCAGGGCATCAATACCGTGCGGTACCGCATCCTGGCCGCAGGCATGGCCGGGGGGATTGCCGGCATCGGCGGGTCGCTGTACGCCCACTTCACCACCTACGTGGAGCCGCAGTTCTTCAACGTGATGCTGGGTGTACATGCCCTCGCCTATGGCCTGATCGGCGGTCTCGGCACCGCCTTCGGGCCGCTCATCGGGGTTGCCATCGACATCGGTTTTCTCGAAGCGGTCCGGTTCATCCAGGGCTATCGGATGATCGTGTTCGGAGGGTTGGTGGCGGTGCTGCTGATCTTCATGCCCCGGGGGATTCTCGACGAGGACCGGGTGCATCGACTGAAGGGATGGTTCTCAAGGCGGCGCCATGCTGGCACTCGACGGAATTGAGAAACGCTTCGGGGCCCTGGCCGCGCTCACGGGCATCGACCTTGAGGTGGCGGCCGGAGAGGTCCTCGGCATCGTCGGGCCGAACGGTTCGGGCAAGACCACGCTGCTGAATACCGTGACCGGGGTGTATGCGCCGAGTTCCGGGCGCATCCTCTTCCAGGGCACGGACATCACCGGGTGGAAGGGTCACCGGATCGCCCGGCTCGGGATTGCACGGACCTTCCAGAACATCCGGCTGTTTCCGTCCATGACGGTCTTCCACAATGTATGGAGCGCGCAGCACCGCCTGGTTGGCGGCGGACTGCTCGGGCTGCTGCGCAGCCTGCCGACGGCCGGCAGCGCCGATACGAGGAAAGTGGAGGCGGCGCTGGACCAGGTGGGACTGCTCCAGGATCGGGAGGTCCTGGCCAGGCACCTGCCTCTCCCGGCCCGCCGCCGCCTCGAGATCGCCCGCGCGCTGGTCGTCGACGCCAGGCTGGTGTTGCTGGACGAGCCATCGGGAGGCATGACACCGGCCGAAACGGCGGACATGGCAGGGCTCATCCGGGAGATCGTGGCACCGGGTCGCACCTGCGTGGTGATCGAGCACAAGATGGCGCTGATTGCCGACGCCTGCACACGTCTTTGCGTTCTCGACTTCGGTCGCAAGATCGCGGATGGCCCCCCGGGCGACGTGCTTGCCGATGCCAGTGTCCGGGAGGTCTACCTGGGGACGGATGATGGCCCCGATGCTTGAAGTACGCCAGCTGACGGTCTCCTACGGCGGCGTGCGCGCGATCGACGGGATTTCCCTGACGGTGCAGCCGGGGGAGATTGTGTCCATCGTGGGAATGAACGGCGCCGGCAAGACTTCCATTCTCAATGCCATCTCGGGGATGGTGCCGCCGGACAGCGGGGAGATCGCGTTCGAGGGCGAGTCGATCGGCGGCCTGCCCGCACATGCAGTGGTTGCCCGCGGCATCGTCCAGGTTCCCGAAGGGCGCCTGATCTTCGGGACGTTGAGCGTGGATGAGAATCTCCGGGTCGCCGCCCACCAGCGCAGCGGATTCATGCTCCGGTCCCGCGACCGTCCCCACCTGCGTCAGCTTTTTCCTACGCTCACGGACAAGCTGGAGCGACCGGCCGCCGGTTTGAGCGGCGGGGAAGCGCAAATGCTGGCGCTCGCCCGCGGACTCGAGTCCGAACCGCGGCTGCTGCTGCTGGACGAACCCTCGCTCGGCCTGTCGCCGAAGCTGTCGCTCGGCGTCTTTGACCTGATCCGCCAGCTGCGCGACCAGGGGCTCACGATGCTGCTGGTCGAGCAGAATCTCAAGCGTGCTCTCACGATCGCCGACCGGGCCTACGTGCTCGAAAGCGGGCGGATCACGCTCCAGGGACCTGCGTCAGAGCTGATGCTCGATGATCGGCTCGTGTCGAACTACCTGGGCGTCTCCTTGCCCGAAACCCTTACGTCTGACTAAAGGAGGTGCAGAATGATGATTGATCGATTTCTTGTGGTGCCCGCGGTTGCGGGGCTGGGACTGTTGCCGGTGCTTGCTGGCGCGGACGAGCGCAAGGCGGCCGAGGTGGAATGCTCCCCGGCAGAGCACCAGACACTGACCTACGACTGCATGATCACCCTCAAGGGCAGGAAGAGCGGCATGCCGATCGTCGATGCGGAGTTCATGGTAGGCGCCGATATGCCGTCCATGCCGGGCGCCCACAATGTCCGCCCGGTGCCCGCCGAGCCGCATGATATGCCTGGCATGTACCGGGTCCGTATCGAACTCGAAATGACCGGGGAGTGGAATCTCAGCCTGGATTTCACCAAGCCGAACCGGGACCGAGTGAACAAGAAGCTCCATTTCGGGGGGATGGATGGCCATGGCGGACACAACAACACTTCCCACGGGCACACCGAATAGCCTGTCCGGCTTTGCGGGGCTGGTAAACCGGTGGCACCGAAGCCTCACGGGATGCTTCCCGCGTCCAGTGCCGGTCTGTTCGTTTATTCCGGCCGCCGGGGCCAACTGCCCCACGGGCGTAATCCGCCGTACCGGCATTCGAACATTTCGTAAAAAAGAGGCCGGACACTCGGAAGAGAGTCCGGCCCTGTGAATTGACAGCGGAGCCCGTGAAAGAGTCTTAAGTGAGCCTCCGCCGCCCTCGTTGAAAGTTATTTATTCCTTTTCGGCCCCGAAGGCTCCAACCATGCTGCCGACGCTGCCGAACTCGGATTGGAACCTGCCGAGCACAGTGGTCGGGACATTACTGCCGTCGTCGGCCGCGCCCTGCGTTTCGTCATACATCTGGCCGCTCCAGGTGCCCGATGCCGGCGCCGAGTTGCCGTCGATAGACCAGACCGTGGTCTTAGAATCGTCAACATTGGGAGTCGCCGTATAGTCGGGAGCAGACGTGATCACTCCATTAGTCCCAATGTTATTCCCGGGAGCAGCGCCGACCGCGTCACTGGCCAAATGCCGGTTGTTCAAAGCCACGCTCCACGGCACCGACTGATCGTTAGCCATGAAGTTGTCGATCATGCCGGTGATGCCCGCACCCGTGCCGCTGAATTTGGCAGTAAGGGTCGCGTCCGCCGTAAAGTGGCCCCCATCCCCTGTGCTGTCAAGCGGGTTGCTCATAGCGAATTTCCCGGCTGCCTTACCGGCATAGGTCGCGCTGCCCACAATGGCATTGACACCAGTGAGAGGGGGCCGTGTAGCGCCCACTGTGCTGAAGAACGCGCTGGCTGCCGTCGGCTCGCCATCCTTGTCCTTGTTCAACCACCAGCCGAAAGCGAGGTAGTCGGCGTCGGAGACAGACACCATGGCGCCCGCGCTGTGCGCAAACTCCCAAGCATCACTTAAAGAAATCCCACCACCGGTTGTTACTGTAGCGACGCAGGTGCCGATGCAACGATAGGTGCCGGATGCTCCATGATAGGTGCCCGGAACCAGGATCTCAGTGGCGCCCTCGGCGGGACTGAAGGTTTTACTTCCCACCGTTGGGAACATATCTGCCATGATTTTGGGGTCGGAAATATCTGCCGCCAAGGACAACATACCTTTCCCGCCTGTACCAGCGGTATAGGTCCCGCCGCTCGCCGGTACGTTGGCCACTGTCGCATATCGAGTAGCGATTGAGTACGACTTCGGCGCAGCCTGGTTGGTGTACACGACAGCCGAGTCCACTACCTTCGTGCCGGCGTTCGTGACGGCATAGTGCGTGCCCTTCCAGTCACCCAATGTTCCTGCAGAATCACCAGCCGAGAGCACCGGGTCCGTGTCGGTGGGGCTGATAGTGTTAATTGTGAGGCCAGTTGCCCCGAACGACACACCGCCAGCATTGGTGGTGATGTCCAGATGGGCCAGCGGATTACTCCCCAGCGCGGCCTTCAGCGCCTTGCCGACTTTCGCCATTTCCGCGGCTTTCTCAGCTTCTTCCATTGCCATGCGCTCGGCTTCAGCGGCATCGAATATTTTTTGGGCATCTGCAATCCTAACCGTCGCAGCGCTGGCGGCAGCTTCGTACATTGCCTTGTCAGCCGCGCTCACATCAGCCGCCGCTTCAATGGCAGCTTCCAAGGCCATATGGGCAGCATTGGCCGCCTCGAGTGCATCCTGGGTGTTAAGAGTTGCGACCAACGCCGTATCAAGGGCTTCATTGGCTTCTTCAAGATCGGCCTTTTGCTCCATCGCCCGCATTTGCATGGCTTCCATCTCGGCAATTTCTTCAGGCGTTGGTCCTTCGGGTTCAGCAGGGGTTGAACTTCCCCCTCCGCAACCGGCGAGGAGCAGTGCCAGCGAAGCCACGAGGACCAGCACGAATTTATCTGTTGATTTCATTTCGATGTTTCTCACAAAGTTGTTGAAAGGGTTGTGTCGGGACCTGGCCCCTGTTGTGCGCGATAAA
>JAJDTE010000169.1:0-23617 GCA_022827325.1 Gammaproteobacteria bacterium
AGCCGAGCCGAGCCGAGCCGAGCCGAGCCGAGCCGAGCCGAGCCGAGCCGAGCCGAGCCGAGCCGAGCCGAGCCGAGCCGAGCCGAGCCGAGCCGAGCCGAGCCGAGCCGAGCCGAGCCGAGCCGAGCCGCCGTCAATCACCTCACCGCGCGGCTGACGCCATGGGCCGCGCCGAGAGCCGCCCGCGGGAGCGCCGGTCCCGTAATCTGACTTCCGGCCTCCGCCGCCCGGCGGGGCCTGTCTCCTTTCCTTCTTCCCGTTCTGCCCGCTTATCAGGGGAACCTGCGGAATCGGCCCGCGTACCGGTGCCTGCCGCGCCACGTGAGCCGGCGCGACCTTCTTCCGGCCTCGCCGCCCGCCTCTCGCGCGGATGGTGCGCGGCCCTGCTCGCCCTCGCCCTGCTGCCCGCCGCCGGGACGGCGCAGGCGCAGACCGAGAGGGTGCTGGTGTCCAACATCGGTCAGGATTTTGACCCCGTCGGCTTCCAAACCGACATTTGGCGTCGCGCGAACGCGTTCACGACCGGCAGCTCGCGCCACGGCTACACGCTGACCGGCGTCGACGTGAAATTCATTGACCAACCTGATTCGACCGTAGCCGTGAAGTTGGCCTCAGGGTCGTCTTCCCCCGGTACGGTGGTCGCCACCCTGACCAATCCGTCGACGCTTTCCGCGGGCGATCTGACGTTCACCGCGCCCTCCGGGACGACGCTGAGCGCCGGGGCGAATTACTGGGTGATTGTGGAGGGAGGGGGCAGCGATGGCTCCGTGGGGAGAACGCCTCGCGACGGCGAGGATGCCGCCTCACAGCCCGGGTGGGTCGTGGGCGACACTCTTACCAGCCAGAACATAGCCAGCCCAGCTGGATGGAATTCAAATTCCATAGGTAGTGCGTTGTTGATCCGCATCAACGGCTACGAGATCCCCGACACGTTCGGCCCTGAGCTGCAGAGCGCGGCCGTGGGCGCGTCGGACCGCAAGAAGATCCACCTGGTCTTCGACGAGCCGCTGGCCAGCGGTTCCGTGCCGGCCAGCGCGGCCTTCACGGTCAAGGTGGACGACACCGCAAAGGACCTGGCGTCGAGCAACGCGGTCGCGGTGAGCGGGCGCAGGGTCACGCTGACGCTGGGCACGACGGTGCCGGAGACGACGGGCACCCCGGCGACGCCCCCCACGGTCACGGTGAGCTACGACAAGTCGCAAGCCGGGAGCGGGAAGTCCCTCAGTGACGCCCTCGGCAACGAGGCGGACTCCTTCAGCGACCAGACGGTGCGGAGCGCCAACCGCGCGCCCACGATCAGCGGCAGTGTTCAAACTACTCTGAATTTGAACACCTTGACTCTTGCAAGTCTGGATGGTTCCACGGTGAGCTTCAGCGACCCCGACGGCGACACGCTGACGTTCTCGACCACTGAGGACCCGCCCGGCGCGTTAATTGCTTTTGCGGAGAACACCGCCATCAATCGTTCTTTCTTCGAGCACACGTCCCTATGCGGGTTGATGAACCTCGACCCGCAGCCCACGGGGACGACGCACGTCACCACCCACACCTTGACGGCCACCGACCCCTACGGCGCGAGCGTGTCGATGACAAGGACGTTAACGGCGGGCCTGGTGGTGGGGGGCGTCACGCCCACGGTGTTCGCGTGCCCGACGCTCTCGGGCGACCCGGCGGTGGACGGCAGGACGCTGACGCTGACCTACAAGGGCAGCACAAGCCTATCCGTGTCCGTGTCGGCGTCGGAGTTCGCGGTCACGGTGGACGGGCAGGCGGTGGAGGTGAGTTCGGTCTCGATCGCCGACCCCACGTCGTCGGGGACCATAGAGACCACGGTGGTCACGCTCACCTTGGCCGAGGCGGTGTGGGCGGGCCAGACCGTGAAGTTGAGCCACAGCCCGACCGGCGTTGTGAAGACCACAGCCACCCCCTCAACCTATACGGACTACTCCACGACCGGCTTCACCGACCGGGCGGTGACGGTGACCTCGACGAACCACCGGCCGACGATCACCGTGGCGGACGCGGACCTGTCGCAGGACGCGGCGCCGGCCACCCGCACGACCGTCGGCATGACCGTCGCCGACCCCGACATCACGTCCGGCCTCACGGTCGTCGAGGCCGGCGGCACCCCCACGGACGCCAGCACGGTGAATGTCCGTGTCACCTCGGACCGCCCCGAAGCGGTCGAGGCCATGGGCTACGACGCTTCGGCAATGCAGGCGCATTTCACGATCAAGTCGAACGACGACCTGTGCGAGCTCGATCCGGCGCCGGACACCAACCCGTTCACGACGGCGTTCACGGTGACGGCGACCGACAGCGACGGGGCGTCGGTGTCGCGGGAGATCGTCGCCACGACGACGTGGAAGCCGGACGAGTGCCAGCCGGCGTTCGAGAGCGCCGTCGTGGACGTCGCCACGCTGACGCTGACCTTCAGCAAGGCGCTGGACGAGGCTTCGGTGCCGTCCGCGAGCGCCTTCTCGGTCTCGGTGGCGGGGACCGCGCAGACCCCGACGGCGGTCGCGGTCTCGGGGAGCACCGTGACGCTGACCCTCGGCACGGTGGTGGCGCACGGCCAGGAAGTGACGGTGGACTACGTCAAGCCGACGGGGGCGGGCGCGACCCCGCTCCTCGGCGCCGACCCCCCGCGGCTGCCGGTGGACGCCCTCTCCGGCGAGACCGTCACCAACAACACCCCGCCGCCGCCGGAGTACCGGGGCGCGGCGGTGTACGGAACGGTGCTGCAGATAACGTTCAGCCATACCCCCCTGGACACGACGCCCGCGGCAAGGCCCGCGCCGGGCGCCTTCACCGTCATGGTGGAGGGGGTGCGGCGCAACGTGTCGTCCGTCTCGGTCGCTGCCGAGACGGTGGGGCTGCGGCTGGCCTCGGCGGTCCGCCCCGGCGAGCGGGTGACGGTGGCGTACGACAGGCCGGCGAGCGGCGCCGCGCTGCGGAACCCGGCCGGGTTCGAGGCGCCTTCGTTCAACTCGGCGGATTCCGGCACGCCGGATGTCACGCACGCGACGCCGGTGACGCCCGCCGTGCTCGGCGCGGAGGTGCGCGAAGACGTGGTCACGGTGACCTTCGACCGGGCGCTGGACCCGGACCGCAGGCCGTCCGCGAGCCGCTTCAGGGTGGAGCAGTACTTCCGGGTGTATGCCGCGGTTCCGGTGAGTCGGGTGGAGATCCCCCCGTCCACCCCCGACACGCTGGTGCTGATCCTGGCCCGGAGCGTCCGCACGGGCGCGGCGCAGCCCATCCGGATGCACTACGCGCAGGGCGGCGGGACCGTGCTGCAGGGCGCGTTCGGGCGGCCGGTCGGCTCCCTCGGCCCGTTGGCGCTGGACAACAGGACGACGGTGCCGAAATTCGGGAGTCCCGGAACCGAGTCGTATGCCCAGGTGGGCCCGAACGTCAATGACAGCCCCTGCGGGCGCTATCGGCCGGGTGTGACGCTCGACGAGTGGGCGGCCGACTACAGGTACGTGTGCGACACCTCGCAGCGGCAGTGGACGCTGGCCGCGTTCGCGGTCCCGGGCGTGGACTACAGCGCCGACAGCGAGATCGACTGGACGCTGGTCGCCGACTGGTACGCGGGGCGCGGCCGGTGCGTTCTGCGGGGATACGACGAGCTGGCGCAAGAGTGGCGTCAAATGTCCACGCCCAGCAAGGAGCTGTGCGACGGGGCGCGCATGAAGGCGGCCCAGGAGGGCGGGGTGGTGTCCCTCAGCATCTCGTTGGCCGAGCCGGTCGCGGCGCCGACCGCGAACGCCGTCATCTCGTTGGCCGAGCCGGTCGCGGCGCCGACCGGGAACGCCTTCAGGATCATGAGCGCATCCCCGACCGCGAACGCCTTCAAGAGCCCATCCCCGGCCGCGAGCGCCCTCAAGAGCGCATCCCCGGCCGCGAACGCCCTCAAGAGCGTGGCGTTCCGGACCGAAGGCGGCACGGCGACGCCGGGGCTGGACTACAGGCCGACGCACGGGCGGCTGGTGTTCGGGCCGGGCGAGCACACGAAGACGGTGCAGGTGCAGACGCTGCGCGACGGCGAGTCCGAGGAGCCGGAGACGGTGAACCTGCGGCTGTTCGACGCGCAGGGCTTCACGCTGTCCCCGGAGGGCAAGGAGCTGGTGGCAACGATCATGGACGGGCCAACGACGGACGTGCCGGTGGTGACCGGGGTGGCGATCACGTCGGACCCGGGGGCGGACGCCACGTACGGGCCGGGAGACACGGTCCGGGTGCGGGTCGCGTTCGACCAGGCGGTGTCGGTCGACACCGCCGGCGGGACGCCGCGGCTCACGATCGACATGGATCCGGCGGACTGGGGCGCGAAACCGGCGACCTACGAGAGCGGCTCGGGCACGGCGGCGCTGGTGTTCGCGTTCGGTCCGGTGGCGTCGCCGAACGTCTCCACCCGGGGCGTCGCGGTGCTCGCGGACACGCTGGAGACGGGCGGGGGCACGATCCGCTCGGTGTCGAAGGGCGTGGACGCGCTGCTCGGCCACGCGGGGCTGGACCATGATCCCGCGCACAGGGTGGACTGGAGCCAGGATCCCAACCAGGCGCCGACGGTCGAGGAGGGGTCGCAGCATTACGCGAGCTTCACCGCGTCCGGCAACGCGCCCCGGGGCACCCTGGTGAGCAAGCAGATCCACGGCATCTTCTCCGATCCGGACGGCGACGACCTGACCTACACGGTCACCCTGGGCGACGACGGCCAGGCCGGGTTGGTGGACCTGCTCCACGTCACCACCGAGGCGGACCTGGCGGCAATCCCCGCCCACCGGAGGGAAATCCTGCTGCGGGTGTGGTTCCGGGCCGACGCGGAGGCCGACTGGGACGCCATGGACCCGGCGGTGCCGGATCCGGTGGCGATCCCGGTGACGCTGACGGCGACGGACCCGGGTGGCCTCTCGGCCTCGGTGGAGGGCGTGTTCCAGACACACTGGGGTCCGCCGCGGGTGGAGTCCGTGGCGGTGGTCTCGGACGCCGGCTCGGAGAGCACGTACGCGCTCGGCGACGTCATCCGCGTCGCGGTGACGTTCGGCGATCCGGTGACGGTGGACACGTCCGGCGGCGTGCCGCGCCTCGCGATCGACATGGACCCGGCCGAATGGGGAACGAAGCACGCGGCCTTGGAAAGCGGCTCGGGCACGACGGAGCTGGTGTTCGCCTACGAGGTGGTCGAGCCGAACATCTCGACGCAGGGGATCGCGGTGCCGGCGAACTCGCTGGAGGCGAACGGCGGCACGATGCGCCTGGCCACGGCGCTGTCCTCGGCGCATTGGATGACCGCCGATCTCCGGCATGCCGGCCTCCCGCACGACCCGGACCACAAGGTGGACTGGCGGATCGTGCCGCCGGCGGTGACCAGCGTCGCGGTGGTGTCGCGCCCGGCCTCGGGGGACACCTATATGCTGGGCGAGACGATCCGCGTCGCGGTGACGTTCGACGCGGCGGTGACGGTCACGGGCACGCCGGCGCTCTCGATCGACATGGACCCGGCGGACTGGGGCGAGAAGCGGGCGGCCTACGAGAGCGGCTCGGGCACGACGGAGCTGGTGTTCGCGCACGAGGTGGTGGAGCCCAACTACTCGACGGAGGGCATCGCGGTGCTTGAGAACTCGCTGGCGCCGGGCGGCGGGACGATCCGCTCGGCGGCGGGGGCGCACGCGGAGCTGGCCCACGGCGGGCTCGGCCACGATGCCGGCCACAAGGTGGACTGGCGCCCGGTGATTTCGGTGGCGGACGCGGTGGCCAACGAGGGCACGGACGCGGCGGCGGAGTTCGAGGTTTCGCTGAGCCGAGCCTTCACCAATACCGAGCACTCGGTGACGGTGGACTACGCGACGGCCGACGGCACGGCGACGGCGGGCGAGGACTACACGGCGACGAGCGGGACGCTCACCTTCGGGCCGGGCGAGTCCTTGAAGACGGTGAGCGTGCCGGTGCTCGACGACGCACTCGACGAGGGCGAGGAGACATTCACGCTGAGACTGTCCAATGCGCGCGGCGCGCAGATCGCCGACGGCGAGGCGACGGGAACGATAAAGAACTCGGACCCGCTTCAGAAGATGTGGCTGTCGCGGTTCGGGCGCACGGTGGCGGACCATGTGACGGGCGCGGTCTCGGACCGGCTGTCGGGTCCGGTGACGGGCGTGCAGGTGACGGTGGGGGGCCAGAACCTCGACCTCGAGGCGATGGAGGACGAGGCATGGCTCGACCGGACGATGGTCTCCATGGCCCGGGTCCTGGGGGTTCCGGAGGGACAGTCGCCCGGTGACGACGGCTGGCCGGACACGGACCTGTACCTGCATGAGTCGCCGGCTTCCGGCAGCGCGCCGGTGCGGCCGATGACGGGCCGCGAGATCCTGCTCGGCAGTTCGTTCCATCTCGCCGGCGACTCCGGAGACGGCGGGGGCGCCGATTCGGGCATGACGGCCTGGGGCCGGGTGACGACGGGGGGCTTCGACGGCGAGGCGCCGGCGGACGGGGGCAATGTCCGCATCGACGGCGAGGTGACCACGGGGATTTTCGGCACCGACGCGAAGTGGGGCCGGGTGCTTGCGGGCATCGCGCTGTCGGTGAGCGAGGGCGAGGGCACCTTCGACCAGCCCGGGGTGGATTCGGGGGAAATCGAGAGCACGATGACCACGGGCAGCCCTTATGCGCGGGTGGACCTGAACGACCGGGTATCGGCCTGGGGCATGGCGGGCCTCGGCACGGGGGAGATGACCATTGTGCAGCAGGCGAATGAAGCCACGAACCAGCCGGAGCGGATCACCCGGACCGACCTGTCGCTGCGCATGGCCGCGGTGGGCGGAAGGGGCGCGCTGCTGGAGGCGGGAGAGACGGGCGGCATGAACCTGGCGCTGAAGGGCGACGCGTTCTTCGTCCGGACGGAGTCGGACGCGATCTCCGGCGAGGGCGCCACGAAGGCGGACGCGAGCCGGGTGCGGTTGATCCTGGAGGGCAGCCGTGCGTTCCGGTTGGACAATGGTGCGCTGCTGACGCCGGGCCTGGAGCTGGGTCTTCGCCATGACGGCGGGGACGCGGAGACGGGGACGGGCGTGGAACTCGGCGGGCGCATTGCATACGCGAATCCGGAGACGGGTCTCAACCTGGAGTCGAACGTACGCGCACTGGTCGCGCACGAGGATGCGGGCTACGAGGAGTGGGGCGCGTCGGTCGCGCTCGGCATGGTGCCGGGAGACCGGGGGCGGGGCCTGTCGTTCAGTCTCGCCCCGACGTACGGGACGCCGGGAAGCGGCGTGGAGCGGCTGTGGTCTGCGCGGGACGCGGGGGGCCTGGCATCTGGCGGCGACACATTCGAGCCCGAAAGCCGCATCGAGGGCGAGATCGGTTACGGGCTGCCGGCATTCGGCGACCGGTTCACGGGTACGCCGAACTTCGGGTTCGCCCTCGCGGACGGTGGCGCCCGGGACTACCGGTTCGGCTGGCGGCTGGCGCCGGCGCACGGGGGTTCGTTCGAGGTGAGCCTCGACGCGACCCGCAGTGAGCCGGCCGGGGCCGGCGGCTCCGGATCGGCGCCGGAACACGCCGTCGTGCTGCGCGCCGGGGTGCGCTGGTGACGGTGGCTGGCATCCGGGATGTCCTGAATTGGGCGGTACTTGTCGAACATGCGTTCTGACCCCCGGTGTATGTAATCCGTTCAAGTCCGGATTGATGACGGCTTGAGCGGCAAGTCGGTTGATTGTCGGTCATGCGCATCGTCGGAGATGATGATCGCGCTTGGCCGTAGCAGGTATTCCACCCGAGGCCGCATCTACGATCTTCTTTCAGCCCACCGAACGGGTAACGACATTCGCACGCATGGAATATTCAGGAATTGATCAAATCCGGTTTCAGATTGATGACGAATAGTAACGTATGAACTATATCTATATGAAAAATAAATATAAAATTAATTATTCATCTAAGTCGGTAAATCAGAAGGAAATCGCCACCGACATGGCATTCACGGTAATCCGCCCACGGCCCTTTCAGCGGGTGGTCTATCCACTCGGGGCCGAGTGACGCCTCGTTGGCGATGAGAAGGAGCATGACAGTCTTCGGTCGATTCATGTCATACCGCCCGGAACGGGAAATCCGTGACCAGTCCTTGAGGAACTCCCTGGAGTAGTCGGCCCGGCGGGGCAGGCTGGTTCTCTTACCTGCTGCCGGTTTCTTCAATCGCCGAAAACATTTTGTCTGCACTTTCAAACCGCGACTTGCGGTCCTTCACCATCTGATCCACCTCGTCCATGGCCTCCCTTGTCCGTGCATTTGGAACCTTGAGTTCCAAAGGGAAGGCCTGATCGACAGCAATCCGGTGGAACAGCAGACGCACGGCCTCAGAGGCGGACAGGCCCATCTCCGACAATGCCTCGGTTGCCTTTTCCTTCAGTTCGCTATTCATGCGGATGTGCAGCATTGAACTCTGTGTTGTCATGGAAATCTCCTGTATCTCAATTGAGAGATAAACATTTCAGTGCTGATCAGTCAATCCCCTGTTGTTTTCTTAACCGACTCGGTATCCGGTCATTCTGAGCGGAGCAAGCCTGCGCCCCTGGACATGGTACCCGGAACTGAGGCATGGCCAGTCTGTCCGGTCTGTCGCCATAAAATGCCAGGTCCTGCGTCATGACTGTCCTCATCCCCTGATACATCCTGCCGGGTAATCCGGCTTCCAGGGGCAGGCGTTTCCGGTATCCGGCAAAATTCGCTGGCGGAAAAAAACCGCACCGGGCTTCGGATATGTGCGGGATGTCTTCGATGGGCTGCTGACGGGGCTGGTACGTCGGAATGGCGTCGTCGTTCGGAGAACATCAAAGTATTGGTATTATTACCCTGCAAATTTGTATCCCTGTACAAATTGCCCGAAGTGCCGGATGTCGTTTACCATCGGAGTATGAGCGGGCGAGTTCCGTGGTAACAACCCTGAAGATTATGAATGCTCAATCGAACGGCTGTAAATGGACATGTACGATCGCTCTCCCTAGAAGCGGTATCACTTGTCCGGGTGTTCGGCGAGGCGATGGCTGTTTGCCTCAATCCGGATGATCCGGAACCCTATGAAATTGCAATAGAACATTTATCATGAAATCAGAAGCAGATAAGTTAATTTCCAAGTTCCCATACCATCAAAGAGAACTGCTTTATGGCTTGATGGGGAAAATCATATCTCTGGGAATCATGATTGAGCACCTGTATGTCGTGGAATTTTCCAAGAAGGGCAACCCGCAGAAGGAATTCCAGGATTTCAGCATGAAGCTTCTGGAGCAAATGCATTTCAGTGAGAGCAGCACCCTGGACCGCTGGACCCGGGACAATCTCGAACTTCAGATGGACGCGATTTCCTATCGTCTGGACGAACAGGGAAAGGACGAATCCTCCTCGGACGAGGGGTAGCCCGCCGATCACCGGTTCGGAAACAGCCGGGAAAAGGTGACCGGGGCCGCGCTGGCAGCCTGATCCTGTACGGCGAACTCTGTTGGGTTGCATCCGCAGGTACAGGGCTGCCGGTTCGATCCAAGCCCCATCCACTGCCAGAACGCCGGAACCGGGCAGGTCGAAAGCCATCCGCGTCCGGGCAGGGTCCGGAAAGCCGCACAACATGCTTCTGGTTGTCGGCATCTCATTCCTGGACAGACGGGGTGTCTCCGGATCCGGTATCAGGTGTTTTCCATGGAATGGCCCGTGATGCCTACGGGGAGTGATTCCCCCCTGGAACCGCTGACCCGGGTCACGAGAAAACCGGGAGTGGAAATTTACCCTGAATGATTCGCTTGCATGTGATCGGCACGGACGATGGGCATCACGAAGACCTCAACAGGATCAATTGCAAAGGTCCCCGTTGCCTGTCCGGCGTAGGCCGAACAGGACGATTGGGAGCGGTAGCACGGGCACCTGTCCGGATTGAATCCGGACACCCCCGTTTCTCTCCGCTCCGAATTCTGCCAACAGGTCCAGGGAATTGATTATGTCGGCTACGCGACAGAACTGATCCTGCAGGACTTCTTAATCTGGCTTTCCCGGATCAGGCCCTGCCGGGTTCGAATTCCGATATCCCCCAAGTGACACGAGCGGAGGAGATACCACAATGAAAAAGATGACCGAACAGGAACTGCACGAACGCCTGGGTGAATACTTCGCTCCGGAGGGTCTTTACCAGAAAACCAAGGACATGCCGTTCCTGGGAAATGTCACCTGCAACGTCGACCGGCTGGTGGCCGGCGAGTGGACCGAAATCATCCTGGACTATGAGATTGGTGCGTCCGGAATGGCAGACGGTGCCTGGTTCAAGGCGACGTTCAAGTTCTACTCGGACTGGGCACTTTTCCAGACCGCGGATCCCGGGGCTGCGAACTATGTGTCCGCGGAATACCATGCGGGGCCCTGTGTTCCCGGACAGAGTCCGGCAACGGTCCAGTCCCTCAAGGTGAGATTCGACCAGAAAGGTCATGAGCGGCCCTTCCAGAAGGCCATCATCGTGGACACCGTGGACGGTTATCTGAAACCGGGTGATCACATCATCATCCGCATGGGCGACCGCCGTCACGGCGGTCCCGGTACCAGGGTGCAGACCTTCGTGGAGAAGGGCTTCCGCTTCCGCTGCTACTGCGATCCTCTCGGCACTTCCCGGTGCGCGGCGGTCATGCCGGACATTGCCATCGACATCATGCCGGGGCGTCCGGAGCAACTGGTCATGGTCGCCTCGCGCATGGTCCGCACGAATGCGGCGGTGCCGCTCCGTGTCCGCGCGGAGGATGCCTGGGGCAATACCTGCTGGGATGCCGGCGGGAATGTGGAACTGACGTTCAGCCGGGAAGGGCAGGCCATGGACACCAGGACAGTTGCGCTCGGGGACCGGGGTTGGGCGGTCGCCCTGGTGGACGGGGTGCCAACGGACCTGGCCGGTGAGCTGGAAATCACCGCGCGTCACCTCGATTGCCCCTGGGTGCCGGACAGGACGTTCTACATCACCGTGGACGATGATTTCGCGTATGACCGGGACTATTACGGCGACCTCCATGTGCATACCGACGATACCGTCGGCACCAATGACACCACCTACAACCTGACTTACGGACGGGACGTCGCAGGCCTGGATGTGCTCGGGTATACCGCCAATGACTTCAACGTCACCAAGGCGCGCTGGGACCGGGCGGTGGAGCTGATCCACCAGCTCAACCGGAGCGGCGAGTTCGTCTGCTATCCAGGGACGGAATGGTGTGGCAGTTCCTGTGCCGGCGGTGATCACAACGTGGTCTTCCTCAGGGACGGTGACCCGGAATTTCCTTTCGACAGGGACGGCAATGCCTGCCGTTCCTTCGAGTGGAACGAGGACATGGCCTCCGACACGATCGAACCGGGCGCCTGGCCCCTGGAAGAGCTGTGGGCCACCTACATCCACGACCCGGAGGGGCATTTGCTGATGCCGCATGTGGGCGGGCGCCGGTGCATCATGGACTGGCACCACCCGGTACTGGAGCGCCTGGTGGAAATCGAGTCTGCCTGGGGGCATTTCCCCTGGCTTTACGAGGAGACCATGCGCCGCGGGTACAAGCTGGGCGCTTCCGCAAACGGGGACGAGCACCGGGGCCGCTGCGGCGGAGGTGTCCCGGGTACCGCGGTGTTCGGCACCAAGGGCGGGGTCACGGGGATCCTGGCGCCGGCCCTGGACCGGGCCGCCGTGGGCGCCGCGCTCCGCGCCCGGCACACCTTTGCCACGACCGGGGAGCGCATCGCCGGGTATACGCGCTGCGGCGACGCCATCCAGGGGGATGAATTCGACTCCGGCGGGCCTGCCGCCATCTCATACCGGTTTCTCGGCGATGCCGGTTGGGACGAGATCGTTGCGGTGGATCATACCGGTCCGATCTGGCGCCGCAGCCTGCAACAGGAAGCAGGGTTCTCCGATCAGCGGATCCGCGTCTCCTGGGGCGGTGCCAGGATCCGGGACCGTTACCGCTGGGCCGCTTGGAAGGGAACCATCACCATCCTGAACGGGGTGATCAACCGGTTCCGGGGATACGGATTCGAACACACCGAGGAAACCTGCTGGCGGGAGTCCGCAACCACGATCGGATTCACCTCGGACACCTACGGGGATACCGATGCCATCGAGATCGACCTTACCGGTCTCGCCGATGCCACGATCATGATCCGGGGCACCATCGACGGATACGTGAAGGTCGGCAATCCGCTCGACGGCAACCCGTTTGTGCATTGTCCCGAATTCGAACTCACCCTGTCGGGCGCCGACCTGCTTGCCAGCGACGGCTCGGTCCGCAAGGACCTGGGTGGGACCGAACTGTTCGTGTCCGCGGATCGGGTCAGTGACAGGGACATGCCGCGAGATGTCACGGGCACGCTCGAGATAGATGCCGTCAACGGACCGGCCGGCTTCAGGCCGGTCTACCTGATGGGGCGCCAGGTGGACGACGCCAAGGTCTGGACCTCCGCCATGTTCATCACCTTCCGGTGAGCCTGAATTGACCCGGGACGCCTGGGAAGACGAAAAATTCGCCGGCGAATGGGATCTCGCCGGCAGCGTCGAGACCAATCCGGACCGTCACCGTCAGGTCGGCCTCGTCGCCAGGCTCCTCATGGAGAACTGCCCGCCGGGTTCGCGCCTGCTTGACCTCGGAATCGGCTCTGGCCAGGTAGAGGCCTGTCTGCATGATATGGCCCCGACGTTCTTTGCCTCCCGCTCATTGCTCGGTATCGACGCCTCGGACGCCATGCTTGCGCTGGCGGAATCCAGGTTCTCCTCCCTCGGCCTGGACAGCCGGATCCGGCTCCAAAGGACGGATTTCGGCGACCTGGACGGTCTGACCGTCGGGGAGACGTTCGACGCCGTCCTGTGCATCCAGGCGCTGCACGAGGTGGCGGACCCGGTGAAACAGGCCGTGTTCCGGTGGACACTGTCCCGGCTCAACGCCGGCGGCGTTTTCTATATTGCCGACCGCTTCACTTACCGTTACAACCCCTTTTTTCCGGATCTGCGGGTGATCTGGGATGCCATGCGGGACACGCTGGCGGATCCCGGGGCGGTACCGGACTTCGGCAGTTACCACGAGCGGTACAGCGCCAAGAAGGATCATGTCGCAGCCCTACGGGATTACGAGGATTGGCTGAGAGCGGCGGGGTTCGAGGTGGCCGTACTGTACCAGCAGTTCAACCGTGCGCTGCTGGCTGCCCGGAAGGCGTAACCCCCATTCGAGTGAGGCCGCCAGACCTGGCGGCCGGTCAGAAGATCAGTCCCGGATCGGCAACAGCCCGTGGTGACGGTAAATGGCCGCCGCCTCGTCCCCCAGGAAATGCCGGTATAGCTCACTGGCCATCCCGTGGGTTTCATCCACCAGGCCCACGGCATAGCGGGTAGTGATGTTGCGTTCCCCCTCGGGGAGCGGGACCTGCTCGAATATTTCCGGGAAGATGCGCGTGTAGCGAAGCGCGAGGTGTCCGTAGACCACGGCGGCGTCCACCCGCCCGTCGGCAACAGCCTGGGGTGCTTCCCGGTGGTGGATCAGTTCGCCGAACAGCACCCTGTCGCCCGCGTCAAGAAATTCACCGATGGCGTCGCCGGCGAATCCTTCCAGGGTCTGCCGGTACACCGCATGACTGGCACTTTCCGTCCTGGGATTCGAAATGAAAAGCCGGATCTCCGGTGACAGGAGATCCCGCACGTCACGGATGTTTTTCGGGTTGCCCTTCTGGACGAGGAGGCTGTTGCCGCGGCTTTGCGCGAACACCGAGATGCGGCGGACCGCGTCCCGGGAGGCCAGCTTTTCCATGATGTCGTCCGGTCCGATGACGATGTCCGGGGCCACGCCAAGGCGGAGATTGCCGATTTCGATGGCGCCCGACTCCATCCAGTCGAGGTACACCTTCGGGGGGGTCGTGCAGTAGAAGATGGACGAAAGCGTGTGTTCCGCACGGAAGGCCTCGAGGGTCTGCTCGAGCGCCATGTGGTGGTTGCCGTCGGAAAACACCCGGAGCGCCGAAGCGGCCGGATCGCCGTGAAAATCCAGGCAGCAGTTGCTGGAAGGATGGAACCAGCGGTTCCGTGGCAGGGTCGGATCGTCCGCGTTTTCCCCGGGCCAGTCCAGTTGCATGGGTACCCCACATGAGGAATAGTTCAGGCATTATAGCGAATGCCCGTAAGCAATTTCTTTTCGCCGGTCCGACGCATGGCATCCAGGGAACAGCACCAGTTGCCGTCCACCAACCTGCTGCAGACCCTCTCTGCGGGTGAACGGGAGCGTTTGTTCCGTATCGGCACGGTTGCCAGGGTGGAAAAGAACGCCCTCATTTTCCAGGCCGGAGCACCCAGCGAATACGTCTACATCATCCTGAGCGGCCGGGCGAAGATCTACGAACTGTCCCCGCAGGGCAAGGAGGTCATCATGTGGTTCTGTTTCACCGGGGAGCTGTTCGGCCTGGCGGAGGTGTGGCGCGGGACGCACCGGGATGTCTTCGCACAGGCCTGCACCCCGGTGGAGTTGGTCCGGTTCGATCACAAGCGGTTCCGCCGCTACCTGATGGACAACCCGTCCGTGGCGATGCAGGTGATCGACATCCTGTCCGGGAGACTGCGGGTGCTCGGCGACATGCTGCTCAACCTGACCTCGACCGACGTCACCGCCCGTCTGGTCAAGCTGCTGGCCCGGTTTTTCCAGCGCTACGGCCGCAGCCGGAACGGGAGAATCTACATCGACATACCGCTCACCCACCAGGAAATGGCGGACATGATCGGCTGCTGCCGCCAGACCGTCACCTCCACCCTGGGGGTGCTTAAACGGACCCATGGTCTTCGTACGGACCGGCGGATGCTCTACATGGAAGCCGCATCCTCCCAGGCTGCCGCGGAGACCCTGGTGAAACTGGAGATGGGCCTGGCCGGTTCACCGCGCTGAGCGCCCACCGGAACCGGGAGGAAATCTTCCTTCCAATGGCGGGATTGTCGTCCATACGACATAAACGCCCAGGATAGGGGTATAAGATTTTTTGCAAACCTTGCCTGATCCCGCCCTCGGGGCATGGTTGCGGGCCACGTTCATCAAGTCAGGAAATCCGCCCCGATTTCACCACATCACAGGAGAAAATCATGCTCAAATCACTATTCATCAAAGGCCTCGGCGCCGCCCTTGCCTTGATCCTTGCCGCCCCGTCGGCCATGGCCGAGTATCCGGACAGACCGGTCACGTTCATGACCATGGTCCAGCCGGGTGCCCAGATCGACCGACTTGCAAGGGGCCTAGCAGAACGATTCAGCAAGGAATTCGGGCAGCCGGTGAACGTGAAGAACGTCACCGGTGGATCCCATGGCAGCGTGATGGCAACCGAACTCAGCAAGGCCAAGCCGGACGGATACACCCTGGGGATCGCGGCGGTAACCGCCTACACCTACCAGCCGCACCACTCCCCGGTGAAGTACGGGTTCGACGACTTCGACTACCTGAGCCTGGTCGCGTTGAATTCCAGCGGTTTCATCTCCAAGCCGGAGCGGCCGTGGAACACCCTGAAAGAGGCGTTCCAGTGGGCCAAGGCCAACGACAAGGCGCTGATCTGCATGTTCCACGGCGCCGATGACCGCGATGCCATCCAGCGCATTGCCAAGGCGGAAGGCGTGAACATATCCCTGATTCCCAGCAAGGGCGGACCTTCCGTCATCAAGGCGGTGACCGGGGGCCATGCGGACATCGGCTACGTGGGGGCGATCCTCTACGAACATGTCCGGGCGGGCCGACTCAAGCTGCTGGCATCCGCGCTCAACGAGCGCCTGCCGCCGCTGCCGGATGTCCCGACCCTGAAAGAGCAGGGTTATGACGAGGCCGTGGAGATGATCGTCGGGCTGGTGGCGCCCAAGGGCCTGCCGGATGATGTCGCCGCCAGGATCACCGGGGCGGCGGACAAGCTCGCCACCGATGCGGACACGGAGTCGTTCATCACTGAGAAGCTCCTGATGCTCCCGGTAACCTGGGGCAGGGACCACGCCGAGAAATCCCTGATGGAGCTGTATGACCTGTTTGGAGAGCAGGCCAAGAACCAGTAAACTGCACGTCTCCCCAACCAGGCCTGACCAGGCGGGAGGACGGCAGCCTTGACACGGATACAACGGGACACGCTGGCCTATGTGCTGATCGTGCTGGCCAGCGTAGTTCTACTCGCCTGGGCCATTCCGAAGTACACGCCGCCCTACCCGGGATACGGCGCGTCACCTGCGCTGGTTCCCAATGTCGCGGTTGCCGTCATGCTGGTCATGGCCGTGCTGGCGATCGTGCGCACGGAAGTGGCCCGGCGAAGGGGCACCGTGCTTGACGCGGAGGAAAGCGAGTTCCCGGAGGAGGGGGGAGGCACCGGATTCACCCAGGTGGGCCGCCTGGACATTCTTCACCTGCTCAAGTACATGGTGCCGGCCGCGCTGTTCGTGGTCGGTATCCATACCGTCGGCTACATTGCCTCGGCGCTCGGCTTCATGCTGCTGCTCCAGTATCTCGTGGGCGCCCGCAGCCCCGTCAGGATCCTGGCGATCTCGGTGATCGCGGTCGCCCTCATGTACGCGGTCATGCGTTACGGCTTCGGGGTTCCGATCCCGGGTCTCTGAGACTCCCGCCAGAAGGATGCGATCATGGAAATGATTCTAGCCGGCCTGATGGACTCCCTGTCCCCCATGAGCCTCATGTTCGTGTTCGTGGGTGTGGCGACCGGGGTGGCCATCGGTGCGATTCCGGGGATCAACGGCCCCATGGCCATCGCGCTTTTCATCCCGCTGACGTATTACATGTCCCCCCTTGCGGCCATCGGGTTCCTGGTGGGTCTGAACAAGGGCGCGTTCTTCGGCGGCGCGATCTCGGCGGTACTGCTGAGAACGCCGGGCACCCCCGAGGCGGCGGCGACGACTTGGGACGGATATCCCCTGACGGAGCAGGGCAAGGGGGAGAAGGCGCTCAGGATGGCGCTCTACAGCTCCGTGTCCGGGGATTTCATCTCCACCACGGTCCTGGTGCTCATCGCGGCGCCGCTCGCCACGGTGGCGCTCTACATGGGTCCGCCGGAAATGTTCGCCCTGATCTCGCTGGCGCTCACGGTGATCGCGGGAATCGGTACCAAGTCGATCTCCCGCGGACTCGTGGCCGCGGCGGCGGGACTTCTCGTGGGCATGATCGGGACCGAGCCCGTGACCGCCCTGCCGCGCCTTACGTTCGACATCTACCAGCTGGAAAGCGGGCTTTCACTGATACCGGTGGCGATCGGCCTCCTTGCATTCTCGGAAATCCTGATCCAGCTTGAAAGACTGCGGTTCGGCGCGGGTGCCGACGAGGCGGCGCGGAACTTCTCCGACCGGCCGGAAGACCGGTTCGTGTCCCTGAAGGAATTCTTCGCCAACACGAAGACGCTGCTGCGTGCCAGCGCCATCGGCATCGGGGTCGGTGCCATGCCCGGCCTTGGTGCGCCGGTCGCCTCGTTCCTTTCCTATGACCAGGCCCTCAAGCGGTCGGACAAGCCGGAGGAATTCGGCAAGGGGCGCCTGGAGGGGATCGCCTCGTCGGAGGCCGCCAACAGCGCCGTGGTGGGCGCCAGCCTGATTCCGCTGTTCGTTCTCGGCATCCCCGGCAATCTCGCCGTGGCGATGCTGATGGGTGCCTTCATGATCCACGGCATGATGCCTGGCCCGCTCCTGTTCGAGGAGAATTCGCAACTGATGTACGGGGTATTCGGCAGCCTGGTGATCGCGAGTTTCTTCCTGCTCATCATCGGCAGGTTCGGGCTCAAGCTGTTCTGCAAGGCGGTCCAGATTCCCTCGGTGGTCCTGTATCCGCTGGTGATCTTCACATGCATCATGGGAGCCTATCTCGGGCAGTCTTCCATGTTCGACGTGATGGTGATGCTGGTGTTCGGGGTGATCGGCTATTTCATGCGCAAGTTCGATTTCTCCTACGTGGCGTTCCTCATCGGCTTCATCCTCGTGCCCGAGTGGGAGCGGGCCTTGCAACAGGTGGTGATCACGTCCCAGTACGACACCTTCATGTTCTTTCGCCGTCCCGTGGCGGTTCTGCTGATGGTCCTGACAGTCTTCGTGATCGCCAGGACCTTTCTTGCGGGAATCCGTAAAAAAGGTTGACCCACTGTCGGCAACCCCTGACGGCCCGGGCAAATCGGCCAGAGTTTGATAAACCTCCGGGAACTACTGAAGGAGTCAAGTAGATGCGAATGCCTAAACAGAGGGGTCGAATACCTCTCGTGAATGCCACTTGAGAAATATTGGATCAGGCCACTCTTCTGTCCTTGTAGGTAAGATAATAGGCTTTGCATCAAACTTGCCTAGTGATGAATTTAACCCTCTACCTGTGGCGGATTTAGTCACAATAACTTTTCTATCGAGGGAAAGAGTGAAGGCCCCTTTATCGAACAGTCTGTGATGGAGTGCACAGAGGGAAAGCCCGTTACGGACTACATCAGGTCCCCGATATTCATGCCATTTTATATGCGCAGCTTCTAAGGCGATTGGCTCATCATTTATACGCACTGCAAAATCACAGACTGCACATCGAAAACCATATGCCCTTAATACTTTAGGTGAGAATGAAGGATCTCGGTGTCGACGGCGTGACACTTCATATCTTGGCACGATACCAACCGACCGTAAGACGTCTTCTCTAATGCTCAGAGCAAAATGGGCATCCACCAATATTGAGGCCAGCTGCGATGCAAGTTCGTTATCTTTTTGAAGAGTATTATGAATTTCTGTTGGAAAACCACCATGAGCATTTTCTCGAAGAAGTGAACTCTTATGGGCATTCCCTCCGGTTCCCACTGTGATTCGGTCTGCTTGAGGTATTACCCATACCTTATCATTCTGCAACCGCCAGAATGGTGCTTCCGTATGTATAGTTTTTCGATGAGGACCGAAACTGCCTAGCAGCTTGGTAAGTTCTCTATCCGCTTCCCGATACGAAACAAACTGCTCTTCGCCCCGAAGACAACGCCCAATAGCCCATAACACAAGAAGAGGCTTATGAGGAGCACGCTGGCCATTGGAGGACCAAGTCTGGAGTCCATTGAAAAGCGACAGTATTTTATCCGGCATCTTGATTGGCAACACCAATTTTTCTAGCAGTTACCGCATGGAATGTACTATAGATATTTTCCTTAATATAATTCTCTTATGATTGATACTCGAGCACACTGCTTAGAATCACGACAATATCCTCAACTGGTCTATAAAACAGAAAGTGAAATTCTCCGACAGGTATGCCCTGGTCTCGGTAGCAAATTGATCTATCTGCTACGAGTCCATCATCCAAAGATCACGATGAGAGCATCCAGGTTCGATGCAAAGTGTTTTCTGCGGGAAAGCAGAATTGCCATCACTTATCCACATCAAGCCCTTCAGGATTTAGCGATCTCTTAACTCTTTGTTTTTATTGGTCGGGGTGAGTGGATTCGAACCACCGGCCCCTGCCTCCCGAAGGCAGTACTCTACCAGGCTGAGCTACACCCCGACGGCGGTAGAAGTCGCATATTGTACTGATCGAGTCAAGACGGGTGAATAGCCCGGGGATATTTCACGTCCCCACACTGAATCTCCAGGCCGGGACGGGTAAAATCCCAGCCTTTACCGGGTTCGGGACATGAACGACAACAATTCATCTCCGGGCACGCCCCGGGTTGCGGTGATCATGGGCTCCCGCAGCGACTGGGGAACCATGTCCGAGGCATGCGAGATACTGGACGAACTGGGGGTTGCCTATCATTGCGAGGTGGTTTCCGCCCATCGTACTCCGGACAAGATGATGAAGTTCGCGACGGGCGCGCGGGCAGCCGGCTTCAGGGTGATCATTGCCGGCGCCGGCGGGGCAGCCCATCTGCCGGGCATGGTCGCGGCGGCGACGCCGCTGCCGGTGCTCGGGGTGCCGGTGGAAAGCAAGGTTCTCAAGGGCATGGACAGCCTGCTGTCCATTGTCCAGATGCCCCGGGGCGTGGCCGTGGGCACACTTGCCATCGGGAGCACCGGCGCATCGAACGCGGGTCTCCTTGCCTGCCAGATTCTCGCCCTTGCGGATGGAGAACTGGCACAGCGCCTGGATGAGCGCCGCGCCGCCGTCACGAAGACGGTACTCGATCAGCCCGATCCCCGGGACTGACATGGCAGACATCCTGGTGGTCGGTGCCGGCCAGCTCGGCCTGATGATGGCCGCGGCCGGAGCCCGGCTGGGGATTTCCGTGGACCGTCTTGACCACGTTACCGGAGAGGTTCTGCCGGGCACCTCGGATACACGGCTGCCCCTGTCCCGGGAGGAGATCCTGGCGCGTTATCCGGTGATCACGGCGGAACTCGAGCACCTGCTCGGCAATGAGATGGTTGAGGGCTTGAGGAACGAGTCCGCGTGGTGCAACGCGGAGGCCATGTCCCTGCTTCCGGCCCGTGACCAGCAGAAGGCCCTGCTCGACCAACTCGACATCGCCACGTCGCCCTGGCAAACCATCGATACTCCGTATGACCTCGACGCCGCACGCCTTCGCCTTGGTGACGAACTGGTGGTGAAAAGCATCCGGGACGGCTATGACGGCAAGGGCCAGTGGGTGGTCGGCTCCGGGGATGATGGCGGCATACCTGAAAATGCCTACGGCGGCATCATCGCCGAGCGTCTGATCCGTTTCGAACGGGAGGTGTCCCTGGTAGGGGCGCGTTTCCGGGGTGGGGGCAAGGCATTTTTCCCGCTGGTGGAGAATTACCACCAGGACGGCATGCTGCGCTATACCCTCGCGCCGGCATCCGGCAGCGAAGTACTCCAGGAAGAGGCGGAGGACATGCTCGGGCGGGTGATGGACAGCTTCGACTATGTCGGTGTGATGGCCATGGAGTGCTTCGAGACACGCCAGGGGCTTCTGGTCAATGAATTGGCTCCGAGGGTACACAACAGTGGGCACTGGACCCAGGCGGGGGCCGGAATCAGCCAGTTCGACCTCCATCTGCTGGCGATCCTGGACCGCCCCCTGGTGGAGCTTCCGACAAGACAGGGTTTCACGTTGATGCTGAACCTGATCGGTTGCCGATTGAACCCGGAATGGCAGGGCCTTGCTGGAATCCAGTGCTGGTGGTACGGCAAGTCCTGGCGGGAGAACCGAAAGCTCGGTCATATCAACATCCATGCCCGGGACCCGGATTTCCTGGTGCAGGCTTCGGAGAACCTGATGGACACGCTGGATCCGTTCCACGTTGACATGCTGAACCGGGCACTTGGCGAAGCCCTGCCGAAGTGAGTGTCCCCGCCGGGACGCCGGTCCCGGGCCGCATCAGCGGCTGGGGCTGTCTGCCGGTGGAGGACTCTGCCCAGCGTTCCGATTCCCCTGGCACTCACCCGGCCGATTGGGCTGCCTGAAGCACGGTACCACGGACAAACGCAAGTTGACTTGAGGCAGCCATCCGGCCGAGGAGCCGCGTCACCGGACGTCCGTTCAGTGCACTGATGCCGTGATTCAGTATTGCCGCATCTGGCCCACGACAATGCCCTGGATCTGCACCTGGTCAGCGGAAAAAATCATCGGCTCCATAGCCGGATTCTCCGGCACCAGGCGGATCAGGTTGCCGGGCAGGGCGTGGTAGCGTTTCAGGGTAGCCTCGTAGCCGTCCACCAGGGCCACCACGATGTCGCCTTCCCGGGCGGTGCCGGACTGCTGCACGATGACATAGTCCCGGTCGTGGATACCGGCCTCGATCATGGAGTCCCCGTTCACCTGGAGTACGAATCGATCCGGACCGGCGAACAGGTCGGTGATGTTGATTTCCATGCGCTCCGATATGGCCTCGATCGGTCGCCCGGCGGCGATCCGGCCGAGCAGGGGGATAGTCAGGTCGGCACGCGGCTTGCCGGTACAGCGGAGATTCCTGTTGGCACCGTCGGACGACAGATACCCTTCATTGATCAGGGATTTGACGTACCGGTGCACGGAACCCCTGGAGGTATAGCCGATTCCCTCGGCAATTTCCGCCAGGGTGGGCGACCGCTGTTCCTCGAAACAGGATCTGGTTACGAAATCCAGGATTTTCTCTTCAATCTCGCGCATGGAAGGTCGGGAGCATGATGTTCTCTAAGATGAGAACATTTTCGAAATCAATTGTCAATCGCCCGGCGGTTTATGCACGGCGGAAATTTCATCAAGTAATTTGTGTACGTAGAAGGGAAAATTCTTATTATTCGATGTTGAGTTCTGTAGGAAAAACTATCGCCCGTGCGAGAAGGCGACGAAGGGTATTCAGGTGACCGTCATCGCGAGCACCGGTGAGTAATTCCATCTGAACTGCATCACAGATTGCGATATCGCCGTCGATTTCGGCATCAACGCGACGTCAGACGACTGAGTCCGTATCTTGGAGGAACCCAATTTACGATGTAACTACTCGCCACATTTTCAACAAGAACACTGTATAATTTTCATTCATGTACAGGCACCATAAAACCAGCAAATTACCTGCTACGCCCGGCCGGCCGAAAGACTGGCAGGAACAGATAAAGGCGGACCTCGCAGCTCAGCTGGAAGCTGGGGGAACACTTTATGGCGTCCGGTCGGATGGGGCCTATATTGCACGTACCAAAGCCGGTGACCGGGTAATCAGCATGCCCGATCAGGAATCTGGCTGACCTTGCCAACCCGGGTCGGCGACCATGCCAACCCTGTTTGTGATAGCTGGCCCGAATGGGTGCGGCAAATCAACCCTTACTCGCACGACTTGGTTTGACGGTATTGATTTGATTGATCCGGACGAGGTCGCCTACAACTATGGTGGCTGGCACACTCGGGATGGCAGCACGTGAAGCATTACGTCGACGACAAGAGGCAATTCGTGCAAGACGTTCACATCTTGTGGAAACTACCCTCTCCGGCACTGGAATCTTACGGCACATGAAACTCGCTCGGAGAGAAAGTTACCGGGTTGAGCTCCACTTCATATCTCTGGACTCACCTGATCAAGCACTCGGCCGTATACGCAATCGTGTTGAACTCGGCGGCCACAATGTTCCAGAGGCGGATGTCCGACGTCGGTTTGTTCGGTCATATGCCAATCTTCCAGCTGCCATTTTGGAATCAGACGAGGTACATTTTTACGATAATACTGATCCTGATCATCCACATCGGGAAGTCGGGATTATCAGGCAGGGAGTATGGTCGACCACGATCCACACCTACGAATGGGTCATGAAAGCTTATATTGGTGTGAAAAACCTTGCCGCTAATCCGGATATGCGATCGAAATAGACCTTTTCATGGTACGCCTTCTCTTAGACCTCTGGCGATAGGAGAATTTCAGAAAAAAACTTTCCGCATGCCGCTTCCAGGTGGTGCATTCCTTGTCGTCTGCATCCCCAGGTATCCGCCCGGGTGATCGGAAAATTTCGGATGTCCGGAACTTTCCGGCCTTCTTTCCAATTTCCTGCCTACCAGGGTTTTTGCCACGCATCGTTACTCAAGGAATCACTCAAAAAGATCCGTCGAAAGGTATTTGAGTCCTGAATCGCAGATCATGATGGCAATCGTTCTTCCGCGCATCTCTCCCGCCAGAAGCCGGGCTGCGGCGGCCAGATTCGCACCTGCGGAG